>CAZUCT010000139.1:0-18822 GCA_964619285.1 uncultured bacterium
AAGCGATTACTACTAACTAAAACATCGCTCAAGCGATTACTACTAACTAAAACATCGCTCGAGGGATTACTACTAACTAAAACATCGCTAAAGCGATTACTACTAACTAAAACATCGCTTGGGGGAAGGCATCGAACCAGATGACTGTTTTTACATAGAAAACGAAGCCAAAGTTCGAGGCAAAGAACGTATCGATTTAAAAATAGAACCCCCACCAGATTTAGCTATAGAAATTGATGTGAATTTTAGGACTCATCCGGGTATTTATAAAAATTTAGGAGTGCCGGAATTATGGCGTTTTGAGAAGGGTAAGTTAAAAATCTATGAGTTAAGAAATGGGGAAGATGTAGAGTCGGAATTTAGTCTTCATTTCCCCAATTTGCCTTGAAGCGAGGTCGTTCCGATCTATCGCGATCGCGCTGTTACCCAAGGTAGAAATAAAACGGGTGCATCTCAATGCAATTCGAAAACCAAGGATTTAACGCTTTTTGCTAATTGCTAATTGCTAATTGCTAATTGCATTTTTTACAGAACCAATTAGCCATTAGCCATTAGCCTGTCTTCCTTATGCTATTTTTACAAATATGGGATGCTCCCAATAAAACTATGAAGGCGTTTCGCGCTTGGGTTAGAGAAGAAGTTTTGAATCGCTAAAGCGATTACTACGAACATCGCTAAAGCGATTACTACGAACTAAGAAATTAGACCCTAAAAAACTTATGGCAAAAACTGAAAAAACATCTATTTTTAATCGCAAAAGTCGCTTACAACAAAAGGGAAGAGACGAACTATTAGAAGCAGTTAGGGAATCTCGGGAAGCTTTTCAGCGAGGAGACGTAAACAGTGGAACTGTTGCCGAACTAATTCAAGAATTGGCAGAGAAGTAGGTTGGGTTTCACGGAGTGGAGCCCGACCTACAAAATGCTCTTGCCAATTCCCAATTCCCAATTCCCAATTCCCAAAAACACGAACTAATTGCCGCAACAGCGATCGATGCCAAGACTATCTAATAATAAATCGCTGACTGCATTGGCGATCGCGAATTCTCCGTAAAAACTTTTAGAGAAATCAAAAGCCTCCATTTCGGTAACAATTGCAATTACTAAAGAGCCTAAATCGTTCTCTCCTTCTATCCTCTGACGTACATAAATTTGGGATGCTTTTTCGGCGATTTCTTCGTTAACCTTTTCGGGTAAAAATTCCTCGTCAAGCCATTTGTGCAAAGATTTTTTTAACCATTTGCCTTCTTGGAAGGCATTTTCTGTGGGGGGTAAAGTAATTGGTTTTAAAGGTTGGGCCATGGTTTTTTAGATTTTAATTGTCAGCAAAGATTTTTAAGTTAAAGTTAATAATTAACTGCCATTAGCAAGCAGGTCTTGAAACCCGGTTTTTTCCAAAGCAAGAAACCCGGTTTGGGTGCATCTCAATTTTGAGGAAAACCTACAATTAAACGCTTTTTGCTAATTGCTAATTGCTAATTGCGAGCTTGCATGGCTCTAGAACGCAATTAGGAGTCGCGCAAAAATAAACTACCAGATGAAGGAAAATCGTAGGTTGGGCTCCTGTGAAACGCAACCCAACAAGTCGGTACCTTATTACTACGCAAGTCCTTAGCGATTAGCCATTTTTTATTTTTGCAAATATGGGATGCTCCCCCCGGTTTTTTGAAAAAACCGGGTTTCTGAAAAGACCGGCCATTTAGCAACTAACTATAACTACAAAACAAAGATGGAATACGATCTCGATTCTATTTTACAAGGATATGCCAAGGGCTATTTTTTAATGGCCAACGATGGGGAGGATAGTCTGGCGTGGTATTCCAGTCGGCAGCGGGCGTTAATTCCTTTGGACGAAAGGTTTCGCTATCCGCGATCGCTGCGCCGCTTTATCAACCAAAATCGCTTTAGCGTCGCTATAAACGGGGATTTTGAGGCGGTGGTGGAGGGTTGCGCCGATCGCGATACTACCTGGATTTCTGAAGAGCTTAAGCAGATTTACCTAGCCCTCAATCGAGCGGGTCGGGCCCACAGTTTCGAGACGTGGCAGGGCGATCGCCTGGCAGGTGGCATCTTGGGCATCACCATTGGTGGGGCGTTTATTGGGGAGTCGATGTTTTATAACATCCCCGAAGGTTCTAAAGTCGCTCTAGTGAAATTAGTAGAAAGACTCCGAGAAAGGGGTTTTATGTTATTTGACGCTCAAATGAATAACCCCCATTTAGAAAGATTTGGAGCCTGTATTATTAGCAACAAACAATATCAATTGCTGTTGAGAAAAGCCCTAAAGCTTAGATGTTCTCTTGATAATTTTTAATTATTAATTAGCCTTTCCTCAACCCAAGTCAAACTAATCCATTCTCCTTTATCGTTATAACTCCTAATTAATCGCTGGCGAGCTCCCGGTTCTATTAACCAGCCGGCCTCGAAAAATAGAGACTTTCTCAGTTCTATTTTTACTGGCACTACTGCAGAAGCGCCACCGGGTAAGAGGAAAACTTTTACTGGTAGAGAAGCGGCATCGAAATGGAGAATCGAACCTTCTATTCTGGCAGTAGAAACAACAGTTTTAGGATGGGTTTCGCCCCAGGTAGTTTCTTGAGTTAAATTACCAGAATTATCGATTTGTAATTGCATTTTGGTAGGGTATTTTTCGGGCGATCGCCAATCTGGATAAATGGTTATTGCTTCTCCCTGCCATTCTCCTAATAAAGCATCCACCGTAAGAGGCGGACTTTCCACGGCATCGGTGCCGGCGCGTTTTTCTCGAATTAAAGTTAGCTTATCTAAAGAGCGATCGCCATTAAAAAGTTCTACCAAACGAAGGCGGCGGTTATTATTAATAAAACCAAACTCAGCCCCAGAAGCAGAATAGGGTGCTATTTGGATGCTTCCTTGGGAAAAAGCGCCGTTTTCAAAAAAGAGCATATCCCTTCCCAAAGACTGATATTCTCGCACTAATTCGTTAACTTCTGGTTCTTGGGGATTATTAGGATTTGGTGTAAAGCGACGCAGGGTAAGTCGCGCCTTTTTGTTATCTTCTAAACCTTCTAATAAAAGAGTGCTGGGAGTGTCGTTAACTATTTCTCCATTGGGAGATATGCTAGTAAAAGAACCGTGCCACTCTCCTAGATTGTTTAAAAAGCTTTCCCATTGATTTGTCATTTTTTGTTCCTCGTAAATAGTAGAACAGACAAGATGTCTGTTCTACGGGTCAATTTTTATGTAAATATTTTTGCCTACCTACTTAAAGCGATTACTACAAACTCACCTTTTTTCTTTCTACTCCTTAAGTTGCGTGGGGGCGGTGGATAAAATGCGGTGGTCAAAGCTGAGGGAACCGGGGCCAAAAACGGCTACCATTAACAAACCGCCCATTAATCCCAAGTTTTTTAAAAAGGCTATTTGTTGAGAACTTTCTGCAAAATTGGTGTGAAAAATTAGAGTAGTAGGAATTAAAAAACCGATTAACAAAAGCGCACCGTAGCGAGCTTTATAACCTACTAAAACCGATATTCCACCTACTAATAAAACAATAATAGTTGGAATCAAAAGCCAACCCGGAACCCCCATAGATTCCATATATTGTTGGGTATTTTCTGGGCTAAAAATCTTATCAATACCAGATTTAATAAAAATAGCGCACAGAAATAACCGCGCTACCAGTATCGTCCATTTTTCCAGGTTGTTAGTCATAGCTCGCCTCTTTTAATCGCTTCAACAACAGAAAGGCCGCACCCCCCAAATGCCTTTGGCGGGCTTGGTGGGGGCAAATAGCAACTTGCCCAAATAGATTATAGCATTAAATGGAGTGGCTCTCGATTTTGAAGAAAACCAAGAACTTGTCGCTAATTGCTAATTGCTAATTGCTAATTGCTAATTGCTAATTGTTAATGGTTAATGGTTAGGATTAGCAATTAACAATTAAACCTGCATTAATCCTTCTTGTATCTTGCACAACTCTAATACTTGGAACCTCATTAATTTATCGTCAGCAGGTTTTAAATCTAATTCATCTTTATTGTTTGCCAGTATTAAAACTAAAGTGGGAATGCGGGCGGCCCGCAGATAATTAACTAACTTTTGGCGGGGAGTATCCCAGGCAATAAACACGCAAATACAGCCGCTTAAAATCTCGGTTTTCTTCAGAATTACTGGAGTTAAATAATCGAAACTTTTATCGTTGCATGGCACGACGGATGCTAGAATTTCTAACATTTTATCGGTATGACTTAAGCCCCGTCCAAAAGTAAAACAATAAGCTTCGGTGCCGACAAACATTAAATCCAATAACGATTCTTGAGTTGGCACTTCGCAAGCAAAAGAAGCGGCAACGGAGATTGCTTCTTCTAATACTTGACTGTATTGTTCCTGTTGGAAATTATCCAAAATGAGGGCGTGGCGAACGAAAAATTCGTCTTGTTCTTCTTTAACAATTGGTTTGCCAATTTTTGCCCAACTTTTCCAGTGAATTTTCCGCAAAGAATCCCCAGGACGATAATCCCTTAAAGCGCGAAATTCTTCGGAATCTCCCACGGAAGAAGCTAAGGCAATTCCACCGCTTTGATAGCGTCTGGAACCTGGCAATCTGACGGGGGGAACTTGATAGATTTTGGGCAGAATTAATAAGGACTGGGGTAGGGAAAATGTTTTGCAGGCGTTGAATAAGTCGAACGGGTCTCCTCTGGCAATTGTAAAGCTGTGAAATCGCGCAATTCCTCGATGAAGGGGTTCGATTTCTAGGGTTATTTCTGTTTGACTGTTGGGGGGGAGTGGGGGTAGGTTTATGGGTTGGGGAATGGCGCAGAGTTTCCTATTAATTAACCAGGACCAACGATAATAACCTAAAGACCGATCTATTTTGCTTCTTTTGGCTTCGTTTGGTTCGGGAGTATCCAGCCATTCTTGATAAGTGGGGCGGGGATCTGCTAGGTTTTCAATTAGTTTTAATCCTTGTTGGGTTTGGTTGGTTTTATTGTGAAGAATAATCCGATATTTTAGCTTGACTCCCACCGTGGCAAAACGGGGTAAAATTCGCGTGGCTTTACAGCGGAAGGAAAAGAAGAAACTAAAGGCGATCGCGATTAGCCAAATTGATAGTAAAAAAGCAAATATTTGATAGGCTGTTGTTTGATTGGTATCTAAGCCCAATGCTGCAGAGAAAAACAAACAAATAAATAAACTCAAACCTTTGGCAGTTAACCGCTTTCTCTGCCAGTTTCTCTGGGCGTAAATAAAACGGTAAATATTATAAATTTGGCGCTTTTGACGCCTTTGAGGCCCTTGGAGGGAAAATTTTAATTTGCTCATTTGTTAATTGTCAATTGTTGATTGATAAATTGGACCAGAAACCGGGTTTTTTGAAAAAACCCGGTTTCTAAGATATCCGATTTAGTTAATTGTTAATTGTTAATTGTTAATTGTTAATTAATATCAGGCGGGAACTGGAATAGTTTTTAAGATTTCTTCGACAGCTGCTGCGGCAGTTTTACCCGAAAAACGGGCTTGAGATTCCATGACCAAACGATGGGCAATAACCGCTACTGCCAATTCTTTAACTTGTTCGGGGCAGACAAATTCTTTACCGTCAAATAAGGCTAATGCTTGGGCGATTTTCATTAGGGTTAAAGATGCTCTTGGACTGGCCCCTAATTCTATTCCCTCCCAGGTACGAGTGGCGTTAATAATATCTACTACATAGCGTTTTATTTCTTCGCTGACTCGAACTTTTTTTACTTCTTGTTTGAGGGCGATCGCCTCGGAAACGGAAATACAAGCTTTAATGCTTTCGATGGGATGTTCTTGAATTTGGGCGGTCAAAATATTGACTTCTTCTTCTGGGGAAATATAGCCCAAGCTGAACTGCAAAGCAAACCGATCCATTTGCGCTTCTGGTAGGGGATAAGTTCCCCTAGATTCGACGGGATTTTGAGTGGCAATTACAAAGAATAAATCTTGCAATTTTCTCAATTCTCCATCCACCGTAACTTGAGATTCTGCCATTGCTTCTAATAAAGCAGATTGAGTTCGAGGGGAGGCCCGGTTAATTTCATCGGCTAAGACGATATTAGCAAAAATCGGCCCTTCGTGGAAGCGAAAACTGTGTTGGTTTTGGTCGTAAATAGATACTCCTAAAATGTCTGACGGCAGCAAGTCGGGGGTAAATTGAATCCGTTTAAAACTAGCATCAATTGAGAAAGCTAAAGCTTTAGCTAAAGTAGTTTTTCCCGTTCCCGGATAGTCTTCTAATAAAACGTGACCGCCACTGGCAAAGGCTGATAGTATTTTTCTAATAGCGGATGATTGTCCTTTGATGACTGTTTCGATGTTCTGACAAATTTTTTGGTAGATTTCTTGACCGGAAAGGTTGTCGTTCATAGTTGTTCGATTAACAATTAGCAATTAACGCTTAACAATTAGCAATTAACAATTAACAATTAGCAATTAGCAATTAACAATTGACAATTAACAATTATCATTATACCTGTTTAACCACGATTTAATCGCGGATTTTAATAAGTTTCTTTCCATGGAACTAATGCCGCGAGGATCGAAACGGTAACGGTAATGAAGCTTGATAATTCCTGGTAATTCTTTAATTAAATTTTGGTCGCTTAAATTGTCTTGGAAGTTTTCTCTTAATCTGTCCAGCCATTCTTTTAAAGATTCTGAAGGACGGCGGTTAAAACCAGACTCGCTTAAGGCTTGTTCTATGAGGTAAAATTCTGAGTCGCTGCCGGGGGAAATTCCAGGGGCGATCGCTCTTTTTCTTTTCCCTTTGGACTTGATTTTGCGGATTTTTCTCTGGGGATTTAACTGCCTTAAAGATAATAACACAAAAGGAATCACTAACCACCACCAATATTTTAAAAATTGGCTTTGTTGTATTTGTCCTAATAATTGGGAAAGTTTAAAAGTAACCCAAGACCAAGTATCTCCAATAAATCCTAATTTTGGGGCTGCTTCATTTTCGATGCCAATCCAACTTGCGGGGGTAGTATCGAAGTTTACCCAATCGCCGTTAATAGAGGCTAGGGTCCAAGCATGGGCGTTTCGCGCCCTGACAACGTATCTTTGTTCTAAGGGACTGTATTCGCGAACTGAAAAACCAACGGCGTAACGGGCGGGTATGCCGACAGCTCTTAATAATAAGGTTGCGCCGCTGGCAAAATATTCGCAATGTCCGACGCGGTTGGTTTCTAAAAAAGTCGAGAGGGCGGTTTGTTCGGCCTCCGCTGCTAATAGTTCTAAAGAATAATCGAAGTTGTTTTGAAAGAAGGCAAAAACTCGCTGAAGTTTTTCTTCTGGGGACTTTCCTTCTAGGTCTAATTCTCTGACTATTTTCTCGACGGTTTCTTTTTCCGTTTCTGGTATTTCTAGGTCTGCTTCTGTTGGGGGAATGTCTGCCTCTACTCCGGGGGCTAATTGCAATTTATAGGAGATTAAACCTGGTTTTCCTTCTATTTTTACGGTTCCATATTGGTTTTTTTCTACGCTTAATACTGGCAGTTCGTTGACTTGAAAAGTGCCATCTGCTAGCTTTAATAAACCTTTGCCTCCTTCGAGGTTGTCGTAAATGGTAATTTGAGGATCCCCCCCGGCCTCCTTTAATAAGGGGGGGGAATTGTCTTCCCCGGCCTCCTTTAATAAGGGGGGGGAATTTTTATTTCTAGTTAGGGGCCAGTTTTTGCTTTCTGTTTCTGATTTGATGGGGTTAAATTCTGAGTTGGCAGCGACCCACATTGAGGACAAATATTTATTATAGGTGGATTCTCTTAATAAAGATGGGGGCGTTTTTCCCGGTTCTGCTGCGACTCGAAAAACTATTTCGTTTGAGAGTTTTAAGGTGCCGATATCTCCCATTGATGTAGTTTTTTGATAGGGGTCGGAATCTAGGGCATAACTGTCGCTAATAAATTGATAAATCGTTTTTTCTAAGGTTAGGTGGAGGTTGTGGAGGGCGATATGTCCTACAAATCCCAAACTGCCGGCGAGAAGCAAAACCACTGCCCAAATAAAAGGAGAAAAACGGGGCGATCGCCAATGCCAAAACACGATGCCGCCAAGGATAACTGAACCTAAGTAAAAGCTAATATTTGGAGAGTTGGCGGCGCTGGCAGATAAGAGACAAATGGCTAAATAGGGATAGGTTAAATTGACGTTCCAAGATGGTAATTTCTGGGAAGAGGTTAGGTTGTTTAGTAATAAAAAAAGAGTGCGGATGTTGAAGCGATCGCTAACAGAATAAATTGGCGCTGCTACCAGAGGAAACAAGATAAATGGCAACCACTGAATTAGTTTATAAATGAAATAAATAGAACCGGCGGCAATTCCTAAATAAATAGCAAGAACCACCAGAAGTATTAGAGATAAATTAGAGGCCCGCTGAAATTCTTCATCTCCTAAATCCCAGCGGGTATCGGTAAAATTAGAATACTCAATTATTAGGGCTATTGGTATGGCAAAAATCCATAATCCCGTCTGCCAACCCCAAAAAAGTACGGCAAGACCGAGTAGAAATACGGGGGTTTTCATCTCATTTATTTGGACTGCGATTTGATTGGTTTAATTTGTAGCATTTTAGATGGAGTTTGTCAACTTGCTAATTCTGCGATTTTAGATTATACTTGCAAGGGGACACCGATATGGAGGCTCTAAACTAAGGCGATTATATTAAAACGATGAATCAATTACAAACTAAAATACCAACGGATACTTGGGTAACGGCTACTTGGGATGAGTATCTTCGCGCGATCGAAGAACTTGCCTACCAAAAAGGCAAAAGTTACTACCACAACCAGAAAATCAGAATCGAAATGTCACCATTAGGAAACCAACACGCCAGCGACCACGCCCTTATTACGATCGCTGTGGGCATCTTTGCCGCTACTAAAAATATCAAACTCAGTTGCAAGGATAACTGTACTTACCGCAAAAGTGGGTACCAAGAAGCTCAACCGGATACCTCTTTTTATATTGGCGAAAGTGCCGATGCTATTCCTTGGGAGACTTCTATTATTGACCTTAATCTCTGTTCGCCACCGACTCTAGTAATAGAAGTTGCCAGCAGTTCCCTTGCTGACGATAAAGGGGAGAAACGCTTGCTTTATGAGGATTTAAACGTGGCAGAATATTGGATAGTTGATGTTAAGAACGCGCAACTTATCGCTTTTGCTATTGCTAATGGTGGCAGCAGGCGAATTACTCAATCTCAGGTTTTGCCTCCTTTGCCAATGTCTCTGTTAGAAGAAGCGCTTCGGCGGTCTCGCGAGATGGACCACGGGCAGGTTTTCAGTTGGTTGTTAGCGCAGTTTCAACAGTTGTAGTTGGAAACTCAAAAACCAGGAATTTCTGTAAAAACCGGGTTTCTTGACCTCCTAGAAACAATTTCGTGAAATTTTCCAGATGGGACATCTCTTGGACCGAATCAGGTAATAAAGCTTATTGGAGATCGTCTTATGCAATTTCATAACCACCAACAACCGAGATTTATTACTCTGGGCGATCGCCTGGTTGATATCTATGGTATTGTGGATATATTGCCCTTCCAAGTCGAAGCCCCCAACCGGGGAACTACTCCTGTTGTTTGTCATAAGGTTAATTTAATCTCTGGGGAGTCGTTGAGAGTTTTGGACGAGGAGGATAAGAAAACAATAGAAACTCTTCTGGTAAGGCAGGGCGTGGATGTCGATGCTGTGCGGGAAGAGGTCGATAAAGCTAACCACTGCAATCATTCTCTAGCATGACAGATGCGATCGCTACTTTAATCAAAATGGTCATCCCTCCCGGTTGCGACTGCCGCCGGGAGGGTTCCCTCTATATTATTACCTGTTCTAGTTACGGCACCGCCAGAGGAGTTTGGGAACGTCGTTTTAGCGCTATTTATCCTTTATTGCAAAAGGGGGATATCCTGGAAGTCATCGGCGACGAGTTCCACGCTAAAAGCCATCCCAGACCTTGATTGTTACGATACAGCAACTCCAGCCACCGCTTCATCCAATAACTCCCGAACTTGTTTTAATCCCGCCATCTCATAGCGCCACTTGCCATATTTCCCGTCGGCGTTGGCGACATCCACCCAACGGCGGGCGGCGGCTTTTTTCACTTCCCTTAATTCGTCGTAACCTTTGGTTTCTAAGATTAAAAATTCTCCCGCTTTTAACCTGATGATAAAATCGGGGATATAGTCGCGATATTGGCTGTTATGTAAATAAGGGGTTTATTTCTAAAGGGGCGATCGCTGTTCTTGCAACCGACTTTTAATAGTGACGTTGGGGCAGACGACCAGAACCACATCGGAGAAGCGTTTATCGTTTCTGCGGGCGACCTTGTTAAGTATCGACCAGGCCCCAAGCATTGCCATCACCGTTGTTTTACCGCAACCGGTCGCCATTTTGCAAGCATAGCGGAGGAACGGTTTAACGGCATCATCGGCGGGTATGTGGATGCCTTGGCGGAAATCTTGTCTCGCTTCTATTAAAAAGATAATAGTTTCCACCGCTTCCCGTTGGGCGAAGAATAACCGGCGTTCTCTGCCGTCGCGGTTCCAGTATTCGAGGAGTTCGCGAGTGGTTCGGGTAACTCCGGGGTAATTTTGTTGTTGCCATTCTCGGACTCGCTGGCGGATGAGACTGACGAGGGTCATTTCGTAACCGGGGGCGAAGTCGCGAGATTTTGCGAGAACCTCTCCCAAGTTCCAGTCGGTTTTGCCGTCGCGGGGGGGATAGACGATGGGAGGGCGGCGATCGCGTTTTTTTTCTGGGTCGCTGCCTTCGCGGATGGACCAGTAGGCTGCTGGTGGGTCGAATGGTGAGTTGAGAATTGGTGTTTCTACTTCGTGGGTCATTTTGGGTAATGGGTAATGGGGAATGGGGAATGGGGAATGGGGAATAGCAATTAACAATTGACAATTGACGATTGACAAATCTTGTAGGGGCAATAGCATTCGGGTGATAACTGTATTTTAAAAATCGTTAATTTTGCTGTCCGAATGCTTTGCCCCAGTCCCGCGTTTAATTTTCTGTTACTAATATCTAACCGCGTAATAGGCGATCGTACTCTGCGTGAGTTCCGATCCAAAACCATACTAAATCATTATCTTCCTCCAGGGCAACTGCTCTATAATGCAAACCAATGCGCACTGACCAAAGCCTTCCTACTTTCTTTAAGTGCAGTGATGGATATCTCGGATCTTGTTTGAGAATCTCATAACATCGGTCCGCCAGTTCTTGAATCTCTTCTGGTAATTGTCGATAATAATACCAAAAGTCAGGGGTTGCTCAATGTTTCATAATTCCGTACAACGCCCTTCTTTTAAATCTTTAAGGGCTTTATCGGCTAAAGCATCGAGTTTACCGGCAGCTACATCTGCTTTGAATTGTAGGTCCCAAACCTCGGCATCGAACTTGGCGAACCAGTCGCGGAAGGCGGCAAAGTCTTCTGGCGATAGTTCGCTGACTGCTTTTTCTATTTCTTCTAGGTTTTTTGTACTCATCTATTTTTCTCCTGGTTGTCGAACAATTAACAATTAACCTTTTCTATTCTTCTTCCACTCCCTCCAAAGTAACATCCTCATAAAGCATTTCTATGGGAAAAGTTAAATCGACGGAACTTAAAGTTATTTCATCGCTTTCTCCATAATTATAAATTTCCCAAGCCCCATTTTCGTTGAGTCGAAAACATTCTACCGACATCTCACGGGCATCAATTAAAACGTATTCTTTTAAAGTATCAATGCGGCGATAATTTTGAAACTTTTTGCCCCTATCGAAAGCTTCGGTTCCCGGAGATAAAACCTCAACTATTAAACAAGGATGATAAACAATTTTGGTGGCGCGTCGGTCTCTTTCGTCGCAAGTTACCATCACATCGGGATAATGAAATGACCCTTTTTCGGATACTGCCAGTTTGACATCTGCCATTAATACTTTATATCCTTTACCGCGCAGATGATTTTTTAATGTCGTTGCCACATTAATAGAAATGTCGTTATGCGGAAGAGTTAACCCAGTCCTGGCAAAAACTCGACCGTTGAGATATTCATATTTCATTGGTTGTTTTTCCTCCCAGTCGAGGTATTCTTGGGGAGTCATTTTTTCTGGTTTTTCAAATTTTTGAACTGCTACCATCGTTTGTCTCCTGGTGGTTTAGGTTTGGTTTGATTTTAGCATATTTTGTTGGTAGCCTGTAGGTTGGGTGGAACGGAGTGGAACCCAACAATGGGGCTGTGTTGGGTTCCGCTGTCGCTTCACCCAACCTACAACTACAACTCATAACTACAACCTCCTTACAACCAACAACTCGTTACCGCGGTCATCAATAGCTTTAACCGCTATCTCTCGATGTTCCCCCAATTCAAAAGGTGCGCTGGTGGTTCCCGCTAAATGTTCCCAGACGGAATCTTCGTAGGTTCCTTTGAGGGCTTTTTTGATGCTATCCCACGCGCTGGTTCGGGGAAAGAAGGCTTGGCGAACGTAGAAACATAAACCGTTATAGTCCGTGTCTAAGAACCACGCCGGAACGTCGCGGCCTTGGAGGTGGTCGGGTTTCATCGTTACGGGGTCGAAGACGTCTAGTCCCAGGAGTTCGACTTGGTATTTGTTGCCTTCTACTTCGGCGACTTTAATCTCTGGGAGACCGCAAACGCTGAAGATTTGAGAACTTCTCATGTTTTTGAGGAGGTCTCCTGGTGGTTTGGGTTGGCTTTGGTTTTATTTTAGCATGATTATGTCAATTAACAAAAATTTGGGCGAAAATCAAAAATGTAAGTAATCAGTTCGAGAATTGCTATAATAAAACTCAAACAAGTTCAAACAACAAACAGTCCATCTAAAAAACAGAGGACCGCAACAATGAAGGAGACAATTGCTGGGAACCTCACGCGCTATCGCAAAGGTTTAGGCTTGTCCCAGAAAGACTTAGCCGAGAAGGTGGGAGTCGCGATCGCCAAAATCAAAAACTACGAAAATGCCCAAAGTCTTCCAGACAGCAAAACCCTATCGGCCCTTGCCCGCGCCCTGGAGGTTACTTTGGACGACCTGTTGCAAGTGCCACCAGCGCCATCCCCCGATTTTCGCTTTCGCGCCTTAGCCAGTTTTCAGAAAAAACCTCAATTGGTCGCCCGAGTTCGGCGAATGCTGGAAACTTATAACGCCATAGAAGTTGCAGTGGGGGCGAGCCCTTTTGCGCCGGAAACTCTATGGTGCGATCGCCTCGAAGGCAACGAAAAATTAATTCAAACTACGGCTACTCGGTTTCGTCGCAGTTTGGCTTACGGGGAGGGGGGCTTTACTAATCTATTTCAAGCCGTCGAAGAAGTGGGTTTAAAAGTCTTGCGAGAGGCGATCGCTATTCCCGATTTTTTGGGCATCAGTGCTTGCAGCGTTTCTGGTGGGGCGTTTGTTTTGGTAAACACCCACAATATAACTATCGAAGGACAGTTGTTCGCTCTCGCCCGCGAACTCGGACATCTGATATTTCATCGAAACGAGTATGGAGATGGCTTAATGAAAGCGGGAACTGAGGAAGAAGAAGCCCGGGAACAAGTAGCAGATTACTTTGCCGACCATCTGCTACTTCCCCAAACCGAACTTAAACCCGAAGACTTTCCCGAAAACCAGCGCTACCGCCAGCTTATCTGGCGAGCCCTTGAGTTAGAGAAAATCTCGGAACTCAAGGCAGCAGAACTACTCAACCTCGCGGTGGAAGAATTGCGAAGGTGCAGTTTTAGCAAATTGGGAAGAGAGTTTAGAGGCGATCGGTTAGCAGCGGATTTTGAAGGGACGAGTGCGGATGGGTTATTGGTGGGTGAAATAAATTGTTTTTTTAACCCATCAATCTTGTAGGGGCAACAGCATTCGGGGGATAACTGTTTTTAAAAACCGTTGATTTTGCTGTCCGAATGCTTTGCCCCGGCCCCGCGTTTAATCTTCAAAAACTTAATTGTTAATTGCTAATTGTTAACAGAAAGCAAAATCGTAGGTTGGGCTCCTGTGAAACGCAACCCAACAAGTCGGTACCTTATTACTACGCAAGTCCTTAATTGCTAATTGTTAACAGAAAGTTTAACGGTGGGAGGGGGCATCCGCATTCGGAAAGATAATTTAACGATGGTTCCGAGAATTTGTCGCCCTCAGGCTTTACCCCTACAGTTCTATTAACTCAAAAAAGGCGTGTTGGGTTCCGCTGTCGCGCGCGCCCTACCTACGGGCTGTCGAAAGTAACGTTGATATTGGTCTTTTCAACGTTGAAATTGTTAAAAGGACTGTGTTGGGTTCCGCTGTCGCGCGCGCCCTACCTACGGGCTACTGGCATTACCAGGTTTTTCCGAGTTTTGCCTCCATTGTGTAGGTATTGTACAGCAGACAAAGAAGAATCGTAGCGATAAGTGACCGGGGGCTTTTTCTGTTTGAACTCTCGTTCTACTCCTATATCCGGTCTTTGGGGATGTTCCTCTTTATGGTCGTAATTTTTAGGTTGTTTGGGCTCCTTGCTTTTGCCAGTGCCCTTCTTTCCTCTAGGCATAGTTTTGTTTGGTTAGGTAGTTAGTAGTACGCTTATAGCTATCCTAAACTATTTGCGTCCCAAAAAGAGCCCTTCCCCAGAAAATTAAATGCGGCGTGGGGGCAAAACATTCCCCGGTCCCTTTTCTCCGGGATGGACCGGGCCCATATTTGAGACCCTCAACCCTCAACGATGGCCAAAACAACCGCAGTGGAGGTCCAAAAAAGTCCAATTTTTGTTATTGGGGGCAGGAACACCGCAGTCGTCTCAAACGTCGGAAGGCTGTTAATTGGTAAGTCTTGATTCTCTATATATCGAGGGAACTTGACTTACCATTTTTTGTTAACTTTAATTAAAACGGAAAACCTTGCGATGGTGAAAAACCAATTACTCAAAACCTCTATTCCCTTGCTGTTTGCCGTGGCGCAGTTATTGAGCGTATTTGCTGGCAAAGCTGTTGCCCTGGGCGGCTTTAGCGAAACCTGTTACGACACTACCATTACTGACTCAATTCTCACCTCAACTTGCTATAAAGCAGACGGTAGAACCCCAAATACATCCTCTATCGATTTGAATGAGTTTATCGAAAACGTTGATGGTACCCTCACTTGGCAGCCAGACAACTTCTTTGAAACCTGCCGCAATCTAGAATTGGTAGATGAAAGCGTACTTATTGCGGAGTGTAAAACACGAAGTCAATCCTGGGTAGAGACTAGCATAGATATCGGCGAGCATATTGCTAATATTGATGGCGTGTTGACCTACGAGTAATAAATAACTTTAGTTTTGCGCGATCAACAAAACCGTAGGGGCAATAGCATTGGGGCAATAACATTTGAGAAAAAGCATCAATTTTGCTGTCCGAATGCTTTGCCCCCGCCCCATGTTTAATTTTTTGTTTTCTCAAAAAGTCTCTACATCCGGGTAATTTAAAATCTTTTCATCCTGAGTGAGTAACGATATGCCGTAAACTTTAGCCGTTGCTACGATAATTTGGTCGGCAGGATCGGCATGAAATCCAGAGAGTCGAGTTGATTGAAGGATAATTGGAAGGCTTAATTCCAGCAATTGCACTCCAGGATAGTTTAGAGCGAGTTCGAGCCATTCTTCTACAGGACACTCAAAACCCAACCTATTTTTCTCAACTAACTTGGCAACTTCCCAGCAAGAAATGACGCTAATTCCCAGACCGCCTGCTTGATGTTCTCGAACTATCTCCCGGTTTTGGGGAGACAATTTAGGGTTTTCATCAACCAACCAAATCCAAATATGAGTGTCTAAAATAATCACGATAGTGCCTCCCAATCTTCTACGACTACCGGTTCGTAAGGTTCCTCATAGCGAATAACTTTCCCTTTGAGGGCATCTGGCTTCGCTAAAACCCGTGGTGAGGGAACACCTCTCATGTCGCTTTTGACAGTTCGCAGAATTGCTTCAATGACTTGGATGCGCTCTTCGATAGAGGTTCCTTGCAGTTTTTCCAGTATCTCCGACTCAATCATCTGCTCGCTCCACCTTTCAGCCTACGCCTCAATTTTAGCTGCCTTCGCCCCATGTTTAATTTTCTGTTTTCTCAAGTCGGTGGCCATTACCAAGGATTAAACAAGGGCCAGTTAACGGGCCAGAGTCTCCGTCGTCTGGGGGTCCAGTTTAAAGGGGCGATCGCTATTAAAATTAACAACTAAGTGCCTGCGCAAAATTAATTACATACGGAACAGGCAGTAGCCGCGTTCTACGGGGGAATAAGAAATAATTTTATGTAAATATTTTTGCCTACCTACTTATTAAAGTAAGGTGCGCAGCGCGCACCCTACAAAACTCGCAATTAGCAACATAGGAGTATTAAAATGCCATTTACTGCTTATAAAAACATCGGGGCGGTGGTTCGAGAATTTCAGCTAACTTATGAAGAGAAAAACTTTATAGTCGAATCGCCATTTCAAATAAACGATTATTTTAGAACCAGATTTGAAAGACTCTTAAAAGAAGGAATAGTCGATAATTCAGAATATGCTATTTGCGAAAACTTAATCGCCCCCATATTGAGCGAAGTTTGGTTTAATTATAGCGATCGCTTCCTCCTCTGGAGCCATCAACCGTTAATTTACGACGAACAACTCTCGGGAGTTCCAGATTATTTAGTCGCCCAAAGGTCGCCCCTGGGAAAAGTAGTTTTCGACAAACCTTTTTTTGTCGCCGTTGAAGCAAAAAAAGATGATTTTACCGAAAGATGGGGGCAATGCGCGGCGGAAATGGTAGCGGTTCAAAAGATTAATGAAACTGAGAAACAAACTATTTTTGGCATAGTCTCCAACGGCAAGATTGGGGAATTTGGTAAATTGAGCGATCGCTCCTTTATCAAACATATTAAAACCTACAGAATCTCCGATTTAGACGAGCTATTCGCCGCCATTAATTATGTCTTTGAGCAATGTAAAATGCAGTTATAGCAATTGTTAAAAATAAGACTTTACCCTACAAAATTGTCGTAAGGTGCGCAGTGCGCACCCTACTTTGGGCTTTACCCTACAAAATTGTCGTAAGGTGCGCAGTGCGCACCCTACTTTGGGCCATCAATCGGGCCAAAAATTGACCCACCGAGCCCAAAGATGGCCAAAAAATGGCCATTATCCCACCAACAAGCCATCCGCTACATCCGTTACAAAATCCGCTGCTAACATTCCCAATCTAAGATAAAAAAGACCACCCAACCAACCAACCAACCAACCACCAACCATGCTAGCCAGAACTTGGAGTGCATCCATAGTCGGCATCAACGCCGTCAAAGTGGGAGTGGAAGTCGATATCTCCGGCGGACTCCCGAAAATCGTCGTCGTCGGACTCCCAGACTCCGCCATCCAAGAATCAAAAGAACGAGTCAAAGCAACTCTCAAAAACTGCGGCTATGGCTTCCCCCTCCGCAAAATCTTAATCAATCTCACCCCCGCCGACCTCCGCAAAGAAGGCCCCAGTTTCGACCTCCCCATCGCTATAGGTGTCCTGGCCGCCTCGGAACAAGTCAGCCCCGACCTCCTCGAAGATTATCTCTTTTTGGGAGAACTCTCTCTGGATGGTACTTTGCGATCGGTTGCCGGTGTCTTGCCCATCGCTGCAGCCGCCGCCAGTATGGGCATTAAGGGCGTGGTAGTACCGGCAGCTAACGCTAGGGAGGCGGCAGCAGTCAAGGGTTTAAAGGTTTACGGTTTCGATAATATTTTTGAAGTTAGCGAATTTCTCAACGTACCCGATCGCTACTCCCCCATAGAAATAGACATTAACGAAATGTTCGCCGACGGAGAGTTTACCGGGCTCGACCTCCAAGACGTCAAAGGACAAAATCACGCCCGCCGCGCCCTGGAAATAGCCGCCGCCGGCGGACACAATTTAATCTTTGTCGGTCCCCCGGGCAGCGGTAAAACCATGTTAGCGCGACGGTTGCCGGGAATTTTGCCGCCCTTGAGTTTTGAGGAAGCTTTGGAAGTGACGCAAATTCACTCGGTGGCGGGGTTGTTGAAAGATAGAGGCAGTTTGACGAGCGATCGCCCCTTCCGTTCTCCCCACCACTCCGCATCCGGTCCGTCTTTAGTGGGTGGCGGCAGTTTTCCCCGCCCGGGAGAAATATCTTTAGCCCATCGCGGCGTCTTGTTCCTCGACGAACTCACGGAGTTTAACCGCAACGTTTTAGAATATCTGCGCCAACCCCTAGAAGATGGAGTGGTGACTATCTCCCGAACTCGCCTCACGGTGGAATTTCCCGCCCAATTTACTTTAGTTGCGAGTACGAACCCTTGCCCCTGCGGTTATTACGGCGACTCCATCCAACCTTGTACCTGTTCGCCGCGCCAGCGAGAGCAATACTGGAACAGGTTATCGGGTCCGTTAATGGATAGGATAGATTTGCAAGTGGTAGTCAGTCGGTTAAAACCCGAAGAAATTACCCGCCAGCAGACGGGGGAACCGACGGCGAAAGTGAGGGAGAGGGTAAGGGCAGCCCGCGATCGCGCCCGCCACCGCTTCCAAGACGAACCGACCATCGGTTGCAACGCCCAGATGCAAAGCCGGCATTTTCGTCAGTGGTGCGAGTTGGATGAGGGCAGTCTGAATTTATTAGAAGGGGCGATTAGGAAATTGGGGTTATCTGCCAGGGCGAGCGATCGCATTTTAAAAGTAGCGAGAACCATTGCCGACCTAGCCGGCGACGAGAAATTAAAACCCGCCCACCTCGGCGAAGCGATCCAATATCGTATAATGGATCGGATGCGGTAAAGCCAGTTCGTAGTAATCGCTTCAGCGATAGTTCGTAGTAATCGCTTCAGCGATAGTT
>CAZUCT010000140.1:138-2410 GCA_964619285.1 uncultured bacterium
TTGCCAACCGGGTTTCTAGGGGCCCTAAACCCGGTTTTTTGCCAACCGGGTTTCTAGGGGCCCTAAACCCGGTTTTTTGCCAACCGGGTTTCTTTTCTTCCGCTAAAACTACAACTCAAAACCCCTCGTATCTCCCTGACAGACCCACGCGCCCCAATAAAACGGATGCGCTAGGGGTTGATGTTCTGGGGCATTGCTGCTTAACAACGAACGAGACCGCAACTCCTCCAATACATCTTTCCCCAAGTCCGTCTTCGCCAACTCCTCCACCGTGGCAGTTCGCAGGTATTGTTGCGCTGTCTGCAATGCTTCGCCTCGCCCCAAACCTTTGCGGATGTTGGCGAAGAAACGTTCCATTAATAATGCAGTCGCCCGGGCCGGTACCGACCACAAACTCATTATTAAGGTCTGGGCACCGGCGATCGCAAAAGCGCGACGCATCCCAAAGACTCCTTCTCCCATGCGGATGTCTCCCAACCCCGTCTGGCAGGCAGATAATACTGCTAACTCGCACCCCCACAAGTCTAAGGCCGCGATGTCGGTGGCATAGACTACACCTTTTTTACCCGCTTCTGGGGGCAGGGGGCGACCGGATAACGAGGTGTTGGCGGCGGCGAGGGCGATCGCCGAACGCAACATCGGGTTTTTCCCTTTGGCGGCGGGGCGGTCTGCGTCTGGGGTGGGGGCGAGCATCTCTTCTACTTGTTTTGCCATCTTTTGCAACCAGTTGGCTTCTGTCTCCTTGCCATTGTTGGCGTGCCAGGTTGCCAACCCTTCCATTCTTTCTACTAACTCCCGATCCAACAGCATCAAGTTGCTTTCTAATATCTGCAGTTCCTCCTCTGGCGGGCATTGCCACAACTTGATAATTAGTTCGAGCTGCTCGTTCTTCTCCTCGGCAAACTCGCCGTGGGTGGCAACCAGCAAAACCCGAGGGCAGTTGCCGTCGGTTAGGCGCGACTCGGTGGCATTCCGTTTTAGATTGGGTGTTACTTTTAACATTTTGCCCACGGTTTCTCCCAGGTAGTCGGTGCCGATGGCGCGTTCAAAGAAGGACTCTGCTGCTAGAGTTGCGGGCAGGTTGCCCTTGCCTAACCCGGAGGTGGCAATACCTGCCGGTTCGTCGGCAGTTGTTGATAGTGTCTCATCCATCCCCCAGTTGTAGTCGGGGTCGGCGAGTATCAAAGGTGCCGAGGCCGGGCGGGTGCTTGCTAATTTCTGGCGCAGCACATCTCGCCCCGCGCTCAAATAACTGATGGCATATTTATCGATTAACCGCTCTTTCTCCTCGTTGTTTGTGGGCAAGACTTGAAACGGCACCAGATTCAAATTGCCATCGGGAGCAAATAGCAATTGCTGGAACCCCTCCACTGCTTGCCGCAGTTCGTCGGTGAAAATTGCCTGCCCCAGTTCTACTCCTTCTAACTTTTTCGGTTTGCCGGTCTTTTTCCGTGTTGCCCCTAAGTTGCTGGTATTGGTGCTAGCTGCCTGGCGAAATGTGGCTATTAAGCGATCGATATGTTCCGCGTCTCCCAAGTCAACGGCCCGCACTCCTTCTGGTTGCCCCGCAGGTAACACGAAAGCAAGATATCGCGCCGGTTGCCATTTTTTCCCTTTGGGGGTATCAAAATCATACACCCGAAATCGCACGAACTCCAACAAAGCGCTACCTTCTGGCAACTCCAAGGCTACCGCCCGCCGATCGCTCTCTTCCTCTTGCAGTTGAATTTCCGGCACTTGGGATGCCAACCACCTCTCCAGCTTCTCCGACTCTTCCTGCAATTCGGTTAAGCGCTGTTGGTGGGTTAGTTGTTCCTGGCGAAACTGCTCTCGGGTCATTTGCGGTTTTAGTTCCGGGGGCGAGAAGGTAAGCTGGACTATCTCTTCGTTTAACTGCCGCCACCCCTGGAAATCTGCTTTTAGATGGGGGTAGCGATCGCTATAGAGGGCATAGTTGAAAGCGGCGCTGGCGGATGCAGTCAATGATTTGCGCTTCAGCACTACATCCAGGGCAGTCGCTACTGCTGGGGGAGAGTCCCAGAGGTAGTTTCTGACTAGGGAGAGCAATATTTCAAAGTTATATCGGATGCTTTCGAGATAGGCGAGGCGATCGCGTTCGGAACTGGTGGCAAAGGTGCGCCGAATTAAGCGGTCTTCCACTGCCGCTGCTTCCTTCATCATTGCTAGGGCTTTAGCGGGGCAAGCGGTTTTTACGAGGAGTGCTGCTAAATTGTTCATACTGGAGGCAACATCAGGATGTTTTTCTCCCAGG
>CAZUCT010000140.1:2510-13229 GCA_964619285.1 uncultured bacterium
GGCATCTCGTAACAATGGTTCGGCTTCGGTGTAGCGTCCCTGGGAGTAATAGAGTGCTGCTAAATTGTTCATACTGGTGGCAACATCAGGATGTTTTTCTCCCAGGAGTTGCTTTCTCAGTGCCAAGGCTTCTCGATACAATGGTTCGGCTTCGGTGTAGCGTCCCTGGGATTTATAGAGTGCTGCTAAATTGTTCATACTGGAGGCAACATCAGGATGTTTTTCTCCCAGGAGTTGCTTTCTCAGTGCCAAGGCATCTCGTAACAATGGTTCGGCTTCGGTGTAGCGTCCCTGGGAGTAATAGAGTAGAGCTAAATTGTTCATACTGGAGGCAACATGAGGATGGGAGTCTCCCAGGAGTTGCTTTCTCAGTGCCAAGGCATCTCGATACAATGGTTCGGCTTCGGTGTAGCGTCCCTGGGATTTATAGAGTCCTGCTAAATTGTTCATACTGGTGGCAACGTTGGGATGGGAGTCTCCCAGGAGTTGCTTTATCAGTGCCAAGGCATCTCGATACAATGGTTCGGCTTCCGTGTAGCGTCCCTGGGAGCGATAAAGTTCTGCTAAATTGTTGATACTGGTGGCAACGTTGTTGTGGGACGTTCCCCAGAGCGATCGCGCCAATTCTATTGCTTCCTCCGCAATAGTTATTGCCTCGCGAAACTTACCTTGACGATAAAGCTCGAAAACTTGGCTGTTCAGTTGTTCCCACGGCGCGATCCTCTCTGCCAACTGTTGCGCTGGACCTTGCAACCACTGAGCGTTATTAGTACCTCCTTCCTTTGCCATCTCAGTAGCTGCCCATTCCATCGCTTTCACGAACCCTTCATCAATTAAATGCGGGTTCGCTTGCAATATTTCTGGTTCTTCGCCACTAGGACAACTCAGCAGTTGCTCGATTAAGTCGATATAGTCTTTAACCCGTTGTTCGTCCATGTTTGGATTCCTCCTAATTCTAATGTTGTAGTAATGTTTGGATTCCCTTTATCAAAATCATACTAGATTTAGCAACCGCAATTGCCTTAGCAGCAAAGAGTTGTTAAAAGCTGAAATGACAGATAGGTGATGTTAGGCTTTGTTGCCTCAGCCCAACTAACTGAAGTCGCGATACGACCTCCCGGAAGTTGCGATACGACCATTATAATGGTTGGGGCCATACCATTATAATGTTTTGGAGTAAACCTAAGTTAGTTTTTGAGCAAACCTAACTTAAGTTTTGACAAGATCTAACTTAGCTTTTGAGCAAACCTAACTTAGTTTTCGCAAAAGTGGCGGTCTCGTTAACTATTAGGCCAGAGATTGCTACTCTGCGAGAAGGCTTCGCCTACGGCTAATTTAACGCTTAAACCAAGAAGTTAACTCGTTTTCCCCCCGCCTCGCAATGACAGATCGAGACTAACTCGCCCGCCAGAAACCGGGTTTCTGCGAGAAACCCGGTTTCTTACATCTCCGTGCTTTCAGTCTTTGCTAAAAAGCGAGCGATCGCAAGTATCCGCCAGATATGAGCCTCCCCAGAAACCGGGTTTTTTACATCTCCGTGCTTTAAGTTTCTTAATTCTATGTTGGGTTGCGTTTCACAGGAGCCCAACCTACAAGAAACTAACTATTTGTTTTTACTCTGTATAGCAGCCAGTCGTTTCTTTTCCAAACGAACTCGCCACTTATCGTCTATTTCTGTTGCCAAGTCGGCCATAGATTTAGCCTTCTCGGCAGCAACTCTAGCCATTTCCAGAAGTTCTAGTAGAGTTTGTTCGTCAGGTAATTGTTTCATTGTAGTTCCTCTTGCATTTTAGCGGAGTGAGGGTAAAGCATTCGGACATCAACATTTATGCTTTTTTCGCCATCTAACGCCCGAATGCTTTACCCCTACAAGGCTCTAAAACCCCGCTATAATACTGCGAATCTCATTCTTGCCGATATCTTCTCGATCGCTTTTCGAGTAAATAGTTAATAGCATTACCCTATCTGACGATTTGTAGTAATAAATCAGTCGATAGCCAGCACTTTTGCCTTTTTGAATATTGCTATTCTTGACTCTTACTTTGAAGACCTTGTAATCTTCTCCCATACCGGGAATGCGATCGCCCACAAAGTTTCCATCTTGCAGTTCCTCTATTATTACCTGAATATCGGAGCGAATATTGCGATACTTTTTAGACAAAGCAGACAACTGCTTTTTAAATTCGTCCGAGAATTCGACCTCGATTTTTTCCGGTTCGTTATTCGGCATCGATCCCCTCCCACAATTCAGAAACAGGCCACGTTTTGCCTTCTTTAACATCTTGCAAAGCTCTCCTGAGACTTGCTTTCACCTCTTCAACGGGAGTATCGTCGGGATCTATCTCCTCTACTTCTGCCCCCTCTGGTGAAACAATTACCGGAACATATCCCGACGTTTCCCCCTGATTGTTAACTACCTGGTACTCAGCATACATAAGCTCGCAGTCGGGGTTGCTATCCACATATTGCCAAAGTTGATGCAAGCGATCGCCATCTAACTCCACCGCTTCGTGCTTGCTATCCTCCAACCAAGCAAAAGGCGGCGACTCCAAAGAAGCGATCGCCAACCATTGTTCCCACCCCAACTCGTCGGCACCAAAAGTAGCATGAGGCGAACCCGGTTGAGGCAAAGTCACCTCCCCCGCAGGCAGTCGCCACTCCACCGCATACTCCGAAGGGCACAAACAATAAATCGTCCCGTTAGGTTCCCGTTGCAATAATATCAAATACCCGTCCCGTTCCAGCCGCACTTTAAACAAAAAATCCCTATCCTTGGGCACCTCTTTCAGAAAAGAACTCGTTTTTTTGCGTTGGGCCCTCAGATTCGCCGGTCCCTCCCACAACACCGCACCCATATTATCGGTACGCTTCGCCCGAGACCTCATCAACTCCCACAGTCTTGCTTCGAGAAACTCTTTTTCTAGGTCTTCATAACTGAATCCTGCCATCAGACATTCTCCTTTTTTAAGGTACATTTAGATTGTATGCGATTTTCAAAAAATGTGCAAGCGATTAAGTAGAAAGGAAATCTACATAAATCTACTTGGGGGCAAAACCGCCGCGACCCCCTCTTTTTTCCAGCTACTTAAACCTCTATTATTCGACATCACCGGCAAACCCTCTGTGGCAACATCGGTATTAACAGTGGAGCTAAACCCCATCAAAAGGAGAAAAAACTCATGTCCAGACCAAAATCAAATGATTTGATTGAAAAAAATAGAGCCGTGTTAGAAGCAACCGAAAAAATCGAAACCGTAATGAGTTTAGAGCAACCCATTCCAGCAGACAACCCAACAATCAACCCTCCAGGAGTACCGCCCATGCCCCCAGGATATACCCTCCTTTGGTGCCTCGTATTAATAAGCCAATTTTTGATATTCTGCTGGCAAAAAAGAAAGTAAAATAGGCTCTTCGGTACTTAAGTTGCTAAAATGGTAATTTGACGCTTTTGGGAATAGGGAATGGGGAATAGAGAAAAACAAAATTTAAAATGCTATATTTGCCAAAATATAGCATTTCTATTACCCATTACCAAAAAGCGTCAAATTATTGGTTTTATTGAAAATTGAGATGTACCCAGTTTTCCTTCTATTTTTTATCCTTCAATTCTCCCCATCCCCTCCAACCATAGAGCCATCATCTCATTTCCAGTCTGGTTCCTTGGGGCGATCGCCTGATGACTCATCAAACAACTCCGACGACTCCTCCGAGAGCAAATCCTCCGATAACTCAGTCGCCGATCCATCCAAAGGTTCCATAAACTCTAGATGGGCGATCGACTCCTGAGAATCCTCAGTTGGTAGCTCCCCAGTCGAATGTACCACAAAAGGAAGATGGGCTCCCCTCAATCCCTGCTTAATTCTCTCTGGAGTTTCCGAAAACAAAACAAACAAAGGATAAACATCGTCAGCCTCTTGGGGATAAATATACTTATATTGATGGGGCATCACCCATTCATAATCTTTATCCAACCAAACCTGAGTTTCCCGCCAACGACTCAGCAACCTATAAAAATCTTCATCCGGGCGATGAATAAAGATAAAAATTTCCACCCCCGTTTTCACCTTCCACTCCGGGTCGCACATAAAAATGCCCACCTCGCAAGGCAAAGAAACAGCCTGTCCCGGTGCAATAGTCACGCCCCGCTGACCCCCAGAATAGGACACCCCCTCTCGCAGGCGAACGATGGGCAAAGGAATCGTAATTAAACTTTTGTCGGGACGGCGCATGCTCGGAATCATCTCCAGATAAGGTCGATGCTGCTTGAGAAGAGCGATCGCCGCTTCCGAATTACTGTACTCTGCTAATAAACTTTCGTAATGAGATTGTTTTACGCTCATATTAATTCTGTGATAATGGGTAATGGGTAATAGGTAATGGGTTTAGCCGACTGCTTCCCAATTCCCCATTCCCAATTCCCCATTCCCGATAACTACAAGTTTTCAAACACCGCAAACATCGGCAGATACATAGACAGCAGAATCGAACCAACGATACCACCAATAGCCACAATCATCAGAGGTTCCAACATACTCGTTAACCCTTTAACTGCCTCCTCCACCTCAGTTTCATAGAAAGCACCCACCTTCATCAACATTCCATCCAGCTCCCCAGTTTCCTCGCCAATAGCCATCATTTGAATTGCCAGAGAAGGGAAAACCTTCTTTTCTTGCAAGGCCAAACTAATCATGCCCCCGCTTTGGATTTCCTGCCTTGCATATTCCACAGACTGAGCGATCGCCTCATTACCCGCCACATTCCTCACAATTTCCAAAGACTTCAACATCGGCACCCCCGAACGGGTGAGAGTACCAAAAATCATACAAAAACGAGCCACCGCCGACTTTTCGATTAAGTCACCAAAAACCGGCATCTTGAGGAAAAGGCGATCGAAAAACAAGCGACCCTGGTCCGTGCTGTAGGAAACCTTATAGGCAATACTGAGGAAAATAATCGTCCCAATTGCTGTAGCTTGAGGAATCGGCGGCCAACTTCGACAAAACTTACTAATGTTTAACATAAACACGGTAAAAGCAGGAAGTTCCGTACCAATTTCCTCAAAAATCTTAGCAAAAGTCGGTAAGAGAAAAGTCGTCATCCCAAAAAACACGGCAAAAGCAATAAACATAACCGTTTTTGGGTAAGACATAGCGGATTTAATTTCGCTGGCAGTCTTGGCGTTTTTTTCCAACATCACCGCCAAACGTTCCAGCACCTCATCAAGCACCCCGCCAACCTCTCCGGCAGCCACCATACTCAGAAAGAGTTCGTCGAAGACATTATGTTTTCTCATTGCCTCCGATAGCTCCGACCCCTGTTCGACATCAGCACTGATGTGCTTGAGCGCGAACTTGATTTTGTAATTAGAGCTTTGATCTCGCAAGACCTTTAGACACCTGATCATCGGTACGCCAGCGTTAAACATCGCAGCAAACTGACGAGCAAATACAGCTAAATCCTTAACTGTAACGCTAGCCATAGCGACATTTATTCTCTCTTCCAAATCCTCCATACTAAAGCCACCCTTGGCTTTTTTCTGAACCGCACTACCCGCCATATTTTTATCCTCCTTAATTACAGCTAAATATTAAAAGTTCTCAGTTGGAACGTTGCCATGGAACGTTGTTAATAGTTAGATCGAGTAACAACTAACCATAAACAATTACTTTTTAGCCTTTTTAGCAGTTTGAGCTTTAGGTTCTGGACCGATTAAGTTTTGCAACTCATCTGATTTAGTAGCTTTCGCCATACCATTAGCCCAAGTAACCTTTCCTTCTTTGTAAAGTTCGGCTATGGCCATTTCCATAGTTCTCATGCCCAACTTAGCCCCCATTTGAATTTGGGAGTAAAGTTGAGAGTTTTTCGACTCTCGGATCAAGTTACCGATCGCCGGCGTATTCACCAGAATTTCGTGAGCCGCACACCGACCGCCGCCTACTTTTTTGAGCAAGTTTTGGCTGCAAATGCAGACGATCGAGTTAGACAACTGGGACCTAATTTGAGGTTGTTGTTCTGGTGGGAACACGTCTAACATCCGGTCAACAGTAGCAGTTGCCGAGTTAGTGTGCAAAGTTCCAAAAACCAAGTGACCCGTTTCCGCCGCCGACGCAGCCAAGGCAATAGTTTCTAAGTCGCGCATTTCCCCCACCAGAATAATATCCGGGTCTTGCCGCAACGCACCCTTTAGAGCATTACTAAAACTTTTAGTATCCTCTCCCTTTTGACGTTGGTGAAATAAGCTCTTGATATTGGGGAACACATACTCGATTGGGTCTTCCACCGTTAAGATATGCTCGGCGCGAGTGCGGTTAATCAAATCCAGCAAAGCCGCCATTGTAGTAGTTTTACCAGAACCAGTCTGCCCCGTCACCAAATACATTCCCCGAGGACGCTCCGTCAATTCCCGTAAAATCCCCGGTACCCCCAGGGCATCAACATTAGGAATTTTCGATGCCAAAGCCCGCATACAAGCTGCCCAGGAACCCCGTTCCCGATAGACATTCAAACGGAAACGAGCCAATCCCTTAACGCCATAAGCGCTATCTAACTCCCAAGTTTGCTCTAGAGTTTTCCGCTGCATATTATTGAGCATTTGGAAGATCAGATTTTGCACTTCTAAAGGCTCAAGGTTGTCCCCAAATTGTGTTTGAGGTGTCAATTGCCCGCTGATCCGGAAGAAAATAGGAGCGCTAGCTTGGATATGTACGTCAGAACCGCCTTGCTCTACAAGAGATTCCAACACGTCATCGATCATGTAATCTGCCATAGTTGTAAAATCCTTTATTTGTTAGTTGTTAGTAGAACAGGCTATCTCGCCTGTTATTTCTCAGTGGTTAATTGCTAATTGCTAATTGTTAATCTTAGCCATTAGCGCTTTTACTCAAAACGGGGAGTCATACAGTAAGGACAATCTATCCATTCCGGTTGTAATTGAGCGTTACAAGCTTTACAGGTTAGATTCTGCCTGGCAGCCCGTTTCATTTCCGCCTCCAAACCCGAGTCGGTAAACGTGACCCGTTCCACCTCTTCAAAAGTGGTATGCCCTTCTCGCACCAGATTCAAACTATATGGCAAAATAGCTTTCATCCCCTCTTCCACAGCCACCTCCTTAATTTGTTCGGTAGGTGCCCTTTGAGTAATTAAAGTTTGCAAGCGTTCCGTAATCTTCATAAATTCGTAAACGCCAACCCGACCTTTGTAACCCAGACCGCCACACTTGCGGCAGAGATCCCCCCGTTCTGCCAAAGCTTTCCGGTCTTCTGCCGAGATAGTATTCGCTTTATAGAAAGTCGTCTCCCTTTCCTGGGATGGAACTAGACCGTAACGACGCAAATCTTCATCTTCTGGGGTATAAGGTACTCGGCACTCGCTACAAACCCGCCGCATCAAACGCTGTGCCAGTACCCCCAACAAAGCCGCCGAGATCATAAAAGATTCTACTCCCATTTCATCCAGACGAGCGATCGCCCCCGCAGCATCGTTAGTATGTAAAGTAGTTAACACCAAGTGTCCCGTCAGAGCAGCTTCAATAGCCGTTTTCGCCGTTTCCTTATCTCGCGTTTCCCCCACCAACAGAACGTCCGGGTCTTGTCGCAAGAACGCCCGCAGAATGCTTGCAAAAGTCAAATCTTTTTCCCGAATCACCTGACATTGGGTAATTCCAGGCAAAGCATATTCGATGGGATCCTCTGCGGTACTAATATTAATCGTCGGGTCGTTCCGTTCTGCCAGCACCGAATATAAAGAAGTTGACTTACCAGAACCGGTGGGGCCCGTAACTAGGATTAGACCAAAGGGACGGCTGGCAGTTTCCCTTACCAGGGCCAAAGTTTCCTGGTCTGTAATTAACTTATCCAAACCTAGCTGAGTGCTGGAACTATCCAAAATTCGCAGAACAATTTTCTCTCCATAGCGACTGGGCAAACTATTTACCCGAAAGTCAATCGTCCGTCCTTTAAATACCCGACGAATACGACCGTCTTGAGCTTGCCGTCGTTCGGCAATATCTAAGTTAGCGATAATTTTAAAACGAGAGGTAATAGCTGGGATGATCTTTTTGGGAAAGCGATAATATTCTTGCAAAACCCCATCTTTGCGCATCCGAATTTGGATATGTTCTTCTTGGGGTTCCACATGAATATCCGAGACCCCTTCCGAGAGAGCTTTTGCTAAAATGACGTTAACTGCCCGAATGACCGGCGCATCTTCAGCTTGGGCAGCCATCAAGGCTACGTCTTCTATTTCTCCTGCATCTTCTGGAGCTTCTTCGAGGTCGTCCGTGCTGAAGTCATCTGCTTTAAAATCTAACTTTTTCTTCTCTTGCTTTTCTGCCTCTAGTTTGGCTTTTTTAGCCTGTTCTTCTGAATATTCAGATATCAGTTTTTCGTAGTCTTCTGTCGTAATGACCAGCCTTTGTAAAGCAACCCCACCGTGATAGCGCAAAATTTGATTTTTGATTTCGTCCCTGGCTGTGAGGTCGTCCGGATTTACCATTCCCACCATCAGAAATGGTTGCTGTTGCTGGTATTCTTTCATCAAATTAGAAGGTATTGTTTCCCCTGTTAATTCTTCTAATTCTTCTGTAAAAGATTTCGACTCTGGCCTGAGAGTTTTTTCCAAAGCTTGGTATAGTTTTTCTGGTGTAGTATATTCAGCTTTTACTAGCTGGTTTCCTAAGTGAGTTTCTTTGCTAAAAAGAGGTACTATGCGGTTGCGACGACAAGTTTCAATAGGAATCAGCCTGTCTATTAGATAAGCTATTTGTTGAGGTGGTACTTGCCTAATTTCTGGATCGAAAGCTGCCAAACCGTAGAGCAACATCAATTCAAACAACTGTTGTTTTTTATAGTGACGCAACAGTTCTGGAGGTAAAGGTTCTCCTGCGATCGCCTCTAGTACCTCTGTGAGAGGTTTTCCCGTATTCCTGCTTTCCTGTTGAGATTTTTGTAATTGTTCTATAGTGACGTATCCTGCCTGAATCAATTTGTTGCCAAAAGGAGAAAAGTTACTTTGAGCAACAATGGCAGTACGGGCAGCTCTTGAAGAAGTGTTGGTCATTTTAATTATTTTTGTTGTCAATAGTATTCCCAATTTTCGGGAGCTTTTTATCTTGCCATGCTCTAACAGTTTTCATTATAATCAAAGACGACCCCACTGCGGCCTACCTTCCTCAGTTTTAATTGAGGTAGGAATTAAGCAGCAGAGCTTTTGGTTTGTCATGGCTAACAGAAAGACAGAGGCAAATGGGAGCATCTCAATGCAATTTGAAAACCAAGCAATTCGAAAACCAAGAATTTACCGATTTTTGTCAATTGTCAATTGTCAATTGTCAATTGTTAATTGTTCCAGTATCTTAAGATCTTACCATTTTCTAAGAGAGTGGAGAGGGATGGACTGAATGATGATGGACATGGCCATAAATTCCCGAAAAAAACTTAGAAGAAACTAGGCCAAAATTCAAAGGAAGATGAAGAGTATTTAACTGAAGGGCGCTAGCTTGTAGTAGAATAAAACAACAGTTAGTCCAAATGGCGTCACAGTTAGTCCAAAAATTAAAGGCGCTGTTTTAAGACATTAAAAGTCGGTGGCCAGTATGAGCTATAAGGACTGGAGAAAAAACAGGTAATAAAGTACCAGTTTTTCTAAAGTAAAAGAAGCTCTGACTGGCAATGACTGGCCATGCCAATCATGCCAACCAACATGCCAATAGGATCGCAGCTAATGTAGCGTAGTTTTCTATGAGTGACATTGACAAGCAGCAGGAAAATATACCAGAATCCCAGGCTAAAACCTCACCAACTCAGGGTGAAGGTATAGAGGAAAAAGCCGGGCAGATACCTTTAGACCAGGGAGCCGACAGTGCAGGTAGCGTCGGGAAGGCTCCAGAAGTTCCAGAACCAGAAATAGATTGGGAACTGCAAGTGGCTCAAGCTTACCAGCAGGCAGAAGCATCATCTGGAAATGCAGAAGCACAAGGGGCAACTCAGAAAGAAGAATCGCCAAATGCACAAGCACAAGGGGCGATCGCTGAGGAAATTGCTAGTTTAAAAGAAGCGAAAGAGTCGGTAGAAGCTAAATTGGAAGCAAGCTTGGCTCAATTCGAGGATGTTTCTAGTCAATATCGGCGCTTGGCAGCAGATTTTGACAACTATCGCAAGCGGACCCAGAAGGAAAAAGAAGAATTGGACTTGCAAGTAAAATGCACCACCATAACTAAGTTGTTGCCAATAGTTGATAATTTCGAGAGGGCCAGATCTCAAATAAAGCCCCAAAATGAAGGGGAAATGAATATTCATAAAAGCTACCAAAGCGTTTACAAACAAATGGTAGATTCTCTCAAGCAAATAGGAGTGTGTCCTATGCGCCCTCAGGGTCAAGAATTCGATCCAAATTTACACGAGGCAGTGATGCGAGAGACAACAACAGAATACCCAGAAGGAACGGTTACCGAAGAACTGGTAAGAGGGTATATCCTGGGCGATCGCGTCCTGCGACACGCTATGGTAAAAGTGGCAGCAGCCCCGGAAGAACCGATGGCTGCTGAGGAGCTTCCTTCAGAAATGCAAGAGGAAGTCTGAGAAATTGAGGGTTAAAAAGGGCAAGGAACCAGAGGCCAATGCCAAAGGAAGACATTCATTTGCCCAATCCCCCAGAAAAAACTAGATAAAAACTAGATAAAAACTAGATAAAAACTAGATAAAAACTAGATAAAAACTAGAT
>CAZUCT010000140.1:13329-15434 GCA_964619285.1 uncultured bacterium
AAAAAATATATTTATTGCCTGAAAAAAAGTTTGATTTTTTCGTGGGATTTTTTATTGGGCAAGAATTTAAAGACCATCTAATTAAAGTTTTAGAAAAATTAACCGCCGATCTGCTATGGGAAAAGTCATTGGTATTGACTTGGGTACGACCAACAGTTGTGTGGCTGTATTAGAAGCAGGCCAACCATTCGTAATAGCCAATTCCGAGGGAGAACGGACAACACCAAGTATTGTCGGGTTTGGCAAGGGAAAAGAACGTTTAATAGGCCAATTGGCCAAACGGCAGTCGGTAACTAATGCTGTCAATACGGTTTACAGCATTAAACGCTTCATCGGTAGGCGGTGGGAGGACACCGAAGCCGAAAGAAGTCGGGTTCCTTATACTTGCGTAAAGGGCAAAGATAATACGGTAAATGTCCAAATAAGAGGGAAAAACTACACCCCACAAGAAATTTCGGCAATGATCTTGCAAAAGCTCAAGCAGGATGCTGAAACCTATTTAGGGGAAGAAGTAACTCAAGCTGTAATTACGGTCCCGGCCTACTTCACGGATGCCCAAAGGCAAGCAACTAAGGATGCTGGAACAATTGCGGGCCTGGAAGTCCTGCGAATAATTAACGAACCAACTGCAGCTTCCTTATCTTATGGTTTGGACAAGCAGGATGAAGAGCGGATAATCTTGGTGTTTGACCTGGGAGGTGGCACTTTTGATGTCTCTATTCTTCAATTGGGGGATGGCATATTTGAGGTTAAAGCTACCTCTGGCAACAACCATCTGGGAGGAGATGACTTCGACAATTCTATAGTCCTGTGGATGGTAGAAGAATTTATCAACCGAGAAGGTACGGATCTGTCGCCGGACAAAATGGCCATGCAAAGGCTGAAAGAAGCAGCGGAAAAAGCCAAAATAGAATTGTCCGATGCTAATGCCACTAACATAAACTTGCCTTTTATTACAGCAGATGATACAGGTCCAAAACATCTGGAGATGGAATTAAGCCGCTCTAAATTTGAAGAGCTGGTAAAAGACCTGATAGATAGTACCATCAAGCCGGTAGAACAGGCCCTCAAGGATGCGGCAATGAAGCCAGAAGAGATCGAGAAGATTATTCTGGTGGGAGGTTCTACCAGAATTCCGGCAGTCCAAGAGGCCATAAGTAATTTTTTTGATGGCCGCTCGACCGATCGCTCTGTAAATCCAGATGAAGCGGTGGCCTTGGGTGCGGCGATTCAAGCTGGGGTTTTGGGTGGCGAAGTAAAGGATATTTTGCTTTTGGATGTTACGCCTTTGTCTTTGGGACTGGAAACTCTGGGAGGCATATTCACTAAGGTGATAGAACGAAATACTACGATCCCTTCCAGTCGCTATCAAATGTATTCAACTGCTGTTGACGGACAAACTTCGGTGGAAATTCACGTCCTTCAAGGGGAAAGGGCCATGGTAAAAGATAATAAAAGTTTGGGTAAGTTCCTATTAAAAGGAATTCCACCAGCGCCCCGTGGAGTGCCGCAAATAGAAGTGAATTTCGATATAGATGCTAATGGCATCCTGAAGGTAACTGCAGTGGATAAAGGCACGGGACGAGAACAAGGTATTGAAATAACAAATACGGGTGGCTTGACGGAGGCAGAAATAGAAAAAATGCGAACAGAAGCCGAAGTCTATGCTGACGAAGATGAAAAACAAAAACAAGTGGTAGAGCTAAAAAATCAGGTGGAGGCTCTATTTTATAATTATAAATCTGCCCTTGAAGAGCACGAAGATTTGATAGATGAAGAACTGAAAGTAGAGGGTGAAAAAGAGTATGAAGCTTTAGAACGGGCTGTGGCGGAGCCTAATATTTCCTACGAGGAATTGAAAGAACAGATGGATGCTTTTAAGTCAACTCTGTTTGCTATGGGAGAATCAGTTTATAACGTAGGAGCTAGCGGTTCTAAACCAGAATCAGTAGGGCCAGCAAAACCGAAAGAAACTGCACCAGAGGCAGAGCCAAAGACAGAAACTAAGAAGGCCGAAACTAAGAAGGCCGAAACTAAGAAGGCAGAAACTAAGGCAGAAACTAAGGCAGAAACTAAGGCAGAAACTAAGGCAGAAACTAAGGCAG
>CAZUCT010000140.1:15534-18796 GCA_964619285.1 uncultured bacterium
AAACTAAACCTACAACAGAAATAAAGAAAAAACCCCCAGAAGCTCCTAAACGCAGAGAAGCTCCAAAACCTCCACCAAGCTTGGAAATGCCAGAAACCCTAGATAGGGAACTAAGTCCAGAATTGGCATCGCTAGAATCAGAGGAGCCTGCAAGGGAAAATAAAAACAGTCAAGGGGAAGAAGATTCCGAGAACGAACTTGAAAAAAATCCTTTTCTGTAGTAAGGTGGGAATCTGAGTAAATTAAATCCCTATTTAATAACCGCAGGCAAATAGGTCCCCCGCTTGACGATGTCAACAATGAATGGGAGGATGTCAACCTAAGTCTTTCGGTGAATTCAAGTAAAAAAATGTAACTCCTGGCAACTAAGCTGGGATATTGTCAATTAGCTTCAGGCAAGCAACAATATGGCCCGCGACTACTACGAAATACTTGGTGTTACTCGCAACGCCGACAAAGAGGAATTAAAGCGTGCCTACCGTCGCCTAGCGCGCAAATATCACCCAGATGTAAACAAAGAAGCTGGCGCGGAAGACCGCTTTAAAGAAATAAATCGTGCCTACGAGATTCTTTCTGACCCAGAATTAAAAACTCGTTACGATCGCTTTGGCGAAGCTGGTGTCTCGGGAGGAGCTGGACCGGGGTTCTCCACCACGGACTTCGGCGACAGTTTCGCTGATATATTTGAAAGCTTCTTTAGCGGTTTCTCAGGGGGAATGGGCACTCAAACTCGCAGGCGCACGGGCCCGGTACGGGGGGACGACTTGCGAATAGACTTGACCCTGGACTTCACTGAAGCAGTGTTCGGTGGGGAAAAAGAACTCCGCATTAAGCATTTAGAAACTTGCGAAACTTGTGGGGGAACGGGGGCCAAAGCAGGGACGACGCCTAAAACTTGTTCCACTTGCAACGGAACGGGTCAGGTCCGTCGCGCTACGAGAACTCCTTTCGGTAGCTTTACTCAGGTTTCGGTATGCCCCAGTTGTAATGGCAGTGGTGAAGTAATAGAAGAAAAATGTCCGACTTGTGGGGGCAAGGGGCAAAACGAAGTTACGAAAAAGTTAAAAATTACGATCCCGGCCGGGGTGGATAACGGTACGCGCTTGCGGGTTTCTAATGAAGGAGATGCAGGTCGCCGAGGAGGACAAGGGGGGGATCTTTATGTGTTTTTGGCTGTAAAAGATGACCCACTATTTCGACGAGATGGAATTAATGTTCTCTCGGAGCTAAAAATTAGCTATCTACAAGCAATTTTGGGTTGTCGCTTGCGGGTAAGTACTGTGGATGGAGACACAGAACTAACGATTCCTCCAGGAACTCAACCAGGTACGGTTCTGACTCTGGAAAATCAAGGAGTGCCTCGGTTGGGGAACCCAGTAAGTAGGGGGGACCATTTAATAACTATCGAGGTGAAGATTCCTACTAAGATTACTGCTGAGGAACGAGAGCTGCTGGAGGAGCTGGCGAAGCTCAGGGGCGATCGCACTGATGATGGTGGTTTTGGTGGGTTTTTGGGCGGTTTGTTTCAAAGATGAGGCTATCGTGGATCGGAGTTCTGAAACGGAAAATCAAATTAGATCGGATGTTCAAATGGATTTGCGGGGTACTCCTTGCCCCATTAATTTCGTGCGGACAAAACTGCGTTTGGAGCAAATGGCCCCGGGAACCCTGTTGGAAGTTTGGCTAGATCCTGGAGAACCTATAGAGCAAGTGCCGGACAGTCTGACGATGGAAGGTTACACAATAGAAGAAGTTCGGGACTGTTCTGGCTATTTTACCCTGAAGGTCCGCCGTCCCCTCCTATGAGCGCGTCTAATTTGGTGGGGACGGTGGTTGCCGTTCAGGCGAATTTTTATTTGGTAAGGTTTGAGTCTGCTTGCCATAATTTAGAGGAAGAGGAAAAAGCAAGAGAAGAGCTAGCGGATTCTCTGCTATGTACCAGACGATCGCGCTTGAAGAAAATAGGCCAAAAAGTGATGGTGGGCGATCGGGTGGTGGTAGAGGAACCGGATTGGGCCGGGGGAAGAGGGGCCATAGCAGAAGTGTTGCCGCGCAAAACGGAACTAACGCGGCCGCCAATAGCTAATGCCAATTGCATTTTATTGATGTTTGCTTTGGCCGAACCAGATTTAGAACCTTTGGTATTGAGTCGGTTTTTAGTCAAGGCAGAATCTACGGGATTGGAAGTAACTTTGTGCTTAAATAAGTGCGATTTAGTGACAGATGAAGAAATAGAGCGCTGGGGCGATCGCATTTCTGCTTGGGGATACGAAGCATTGTTTATCAGCGTCAAAAAAAATATCGGTATTTTTGAAAAAACTAAATATAACTCTACAAGTTTGGCTCTGAAATTAAAAAATAAGATAACACTAATCTCTGGTTCCTCTGGGGTAGGTAAGTCTAGTTTAATTAACCGCTTAATTCCAGAAGTCAACTTGCGAGTGGGGGAAGTTTCGGGCAAACTTGCCCGTGGGCGACATACTACTCGTCACGTTGAAGTATTCGAGTTGCCGATAGGGGGGTTGCTGGCAGACTCTCCCGGTTTCAACCAACCGCAACTGGAATGCGAACCTCAAGAGTTAGTTTCGCTTTTTCCCGAGGGTAGAGAACGGTTGAGAGCGAGAAACTGTCAGTTTAGCGACTGCTTGCATCATTCCGAACCAAATTGCGCGGTTAGGGGGGAGTGGGAACGTTACGAACATTATTTGATGTTTTTAGATGAGGCGATCGCGCGTCAAGAAGCCTTGCTGCAGCAACCGGATGCGGAGTCGAGTTTGAAAGCAAAAACTAAGCCGGGTGGCAAGCACAAGTTAGAACCGAGATTAGAAAGTAAGAAATATAGGCGTTCTTCTCGCCGAATGGAACACCAAAAGTTACAAGAGCTTTGCGAGGAGTTGGACGAGTTTTAATTGTTAAGTAGCTTTGTGGTTAAGGAATGAGGATTTAATAACCTGTCAATTTTGCCTCAAATGCCCCTGCTGACAATGCTTTATGGCTTCTAGGACAAGCATCTTGGTTAATCCTCATTCCTAAGTAGCCTTGTAGTAGCCTTGTAGTAGTAGCCTTGTAGGTTGGGTGGAGCGCAGCGTAACCCAACACTCACGGTCTGGCGAGGAACAGGGGGTCTAACCCCTCATACAGGTAGATAGTTCTTCCTCATCGGTTCCATAATAACAAATAAAAAAGATACTGTCAAGGGGTTTAGCCAGAAAATTTTGTTGGTAGTAATCGCTTTAGCGATTGGCCCTTTTTTATCGCTAAA
>CAZUCT010000141.1:0-18499 GCA_964619285.1 uncultured bacterium
GGTTTCTTAATTAGATAGTGGGGCCAGAAACCCGGTTGGCAAAAAACCGGGTTTCGCAAAGCCCAGAAACCCGGTTGGCAAAAAACCGGGTTTCACAGGCCGGCTCTCTTGGGTTTGTTTGAGTATGAGTTTGAGTATGAGTGCGAGTATGAGATGATAAAATAGCAAATATCAAATTAACTCTCTTAAGGATCGAACAGTTATGCCTCCTCGTTGGCCTCGCGAACCAGATCGAAATGACCCCGCTTTCCGACGTTTGGACGATCGCATGAATTTTGCCGTCCATGTGGCCATTTTTGCGGCTGGCAATTCTGGTTTGTGGTTTGTCCATAACCTGCAAAAGGCCACATGGTCTTGGACGCTTTGGGTAACTGGCGTCTGGTTATTGCTGTTGGTGGGACATGGGGTTTATATTTTTGCGATCGCCGATTATTCCCCAGAGACAAAGGATGCAGGATGACGGATGAGACTGTAGCATTACCCGTTAGGGACTTGCAATTTAATAAAATACCGATGTGTTGGGTTCCGTTTCACTCCACCCAACCTACGATTGGCACTTTATTTTTGACAAGTCTCTTACCTATTACCTATTAGCAAATTTTGGTTTTTTCTTATGACAAGTAGCAGCAACACCCGAGCAATTGAAGCTTTAGCGGCTGAAATTGGCGAAAATATCTATATGGATATCGCTAACTGGCATCTCTATTTAGGGGATGCTAAATTCCATACGGTTTTGGCGGAGCAAATTTATCCGATGTTGGAAGATGGAGTGCCACCAGAAAACCGAGTGGCGGAAATATTACAAAGTGTTTCTGTGAAGTTGGGCGACGGCAGGCGCGAAGTTCCTCTGATAGATTTGTTGCCTAGTCAATGCCAGAGTCAGTTGATGGAAACTTTAGAAGAGTTTCAACGGAATATGTAAGGGCATAAAAAAGCTTAATTTTTGAGATCGGGATGTTTCTGCGAGGGCGGGAACATCCCGATTTTGCATGACACCAAAAACAAAGCAGACTGCATAAAAGGAAAAAACGCCCCCAATAAAGTTAATAGAAAGGTTCGAGAAGCTGTTGGCCAACTCGCTTCTCCTTGGTAAATAAATTGCTTAGAGGAGAAACGAATAATGAAGGGTAAAAATTGGGTTGTATCTCTGGTTGCAGTGGCTATTGTTTTGCCGTTTGCTGAGGTTTTATTAGTTGAGATTCAACTTCCTAGTGCCTGCAATTTTGGGGTTGAAATTGAAACTATTGTTAGCAATGAGGAAAAACCTTGTTCGAGCGAAGGAGGTGCGATTAAATGTCCGAGTTAATTATTAAAAAAATGATGCCGGTTATTTTTTAGACAATAACAATTGCAAGCGCTCCCGTGCCATACCGATCCAAATATCCTCGTCGGCGTTTTCTGGTTTGGCATTTTCCAAACAGGTTTTCCATTCTTTAATTGCTTTTTTGTTGTCTCCAATATCTTCGTAAACTTGTGCCAAAAGACAGCGGGCGGAGGCGCGATCGCTATCTAATTTAATAGCCTCCTCAAGGTGATATAAAGCTTCTTGATAACGACCTTGTTCGAGTCGCGCCCAACCGATGTTTTTTTGTAAGGAATAGATGATGCGATCGTCTTCTGCTCGCTCCAAACCTTCAAAGAGTAAATTAACAGCAAAAGCATAGTTTCCATCCTTAATATAAAGACGGCCTAACTGACTGTAAGCAGCATCTAGATCTAATTCTGCTGATTTGAAATACTGTTCTTCAGCGCATTGAAAATCTTGTAATTTTTCGCAAATCCAACCCAAATTGTAGGGAGCGGCGGGATTATTTGGGTTCAGTATAGTTACTAGATTCCAAGCCGATCTTGCTTGGGAAAAATCGTTTTTTTGATAACTTTTAAATCCGTAATTGTTAGCAATAACAGCAAGTTTGGGGCTGCCAATTTGCCAGCAAAAAAATCCTAATCCCAAGAATAGTAAAGCCGCCAAACGCGATTTTTCCTGAAAGTTTATTAAGGGTTTCGATTCTTTTACTAGCTCTAGTTGGGCAGAATAATTAACCGCAAGTGTTGGTTTATTGTTGTTTAATAAATCTTCCCAAGTGGGAGGCAAAACGGCGGGGTTTTGACAAATAACTGGCAACCAACTAGCGCAGGGATATTGCGTTTCTAAACCTTGCAATCTTTCCCGAGCTTCGCGCACTGCTAAATAGAAGGATTTACCGCTAGAAAAACTGGTGAGAAAATGCTTTAAAAACTCTTGAGCTACTAAGTCTGGAACTAATTCTCGCATGACGATAGTTTGAGGAATTTGGAGGTCGTCTAGTTGTTGGGTTAAACCCAAACCATCGCAGGAGTTAAAAATAGCTAATTGAAGGCCGTTATCTACTGCTTTGCGCAGAGCGTACCACAGTTCGTCAACGGTTAAACTATCGGTTTGATTGAGATAAATTTTGCCGACTTCTTCTTCTGTCTCGCTATGTCCTGCAAAGAAGATCAGATCCCAAGGTTGGTTCCAGAGGCGATCGCTTATTTCCGAGGCTTTCGGTTCTACTAGAAATACTGTCTCGGCATTGGGTAAACTTTCTAATAATTTTCTATCTTTCTCGATATCGATATTTTCTGCGTGTCCCAGGATGGCTAATATTTTCACTTTATCGGAAGTATGAGACCGACAAGAGAATGAGGAATGATGATAATTCAGAGGACCGAGCGCAACTTCTGTGAGGGGATAGCGACGAACGAAATCCCATAAATGCCAAGGTAGTTTGTGTATTTTGTTATCTTGAGTGCTAATTAACAATCTGATAGGTTCGTCTCGGTTTAGTTCTTCTCGCAGCCGGGTATCGATGTCGCGAAATTGTTCGGATCGCAGCCAGCGGTTGAAGCGATCTTTTAGTTTGTCTGCCGATTGCCGGCATTCATCGATGGAAGTAAGAAGGCGGCGACGGTTATTATAATGGATGCGTTTGGGTTTCAGACGAGTTGGGGCAGTTACAGTACGATAATTAGTCTCCCAATGTAGTTGTAAATCTGCTATTAATTCTGGATTGGGGGGGAGGTTGCCTCTTACTTCTATTTGAGGTCGTTCTCCGTCGCTTCCTAGAGACAAGGTGACTCGAAAACCTTCTTCCATATCCCCATCTAGTTTGAGGGCAACTAACTTACTCATAATTCCTCCTTGGTTTCTGTATTATTGGTTACATTTTCACTGCTAATTTGGTTTTAGGGGGCGATCGCCCTCATCTTAACTATTAAAAGAAAAACTGTTTTTAAGCATAACATATTTGATGCTTTAAAACTGCTTTCTTCACATTTTTTTTCAAAAATGGACCTGGAGCATCTCGAAGAGCTGTTGTTTGTAAATTTTTGTTACAAAAATCGATTTTTGGCGTAAAAAATTGGGGTCTCTCCCTAATAGATCTGTGGGGGAGTCTGTCTGAAAATTCGAGGCAAGTTTGCTCGGGCCAAAGAGAAATTTTTGAGCCAGCTATGGCCAGTTAGCAATTAGAGAATCGGTCAAGAAACCCGGTTTTTTAGACAATACCTTCGCCAAAATCAAAAAATACCTGCAAGAAAATGGCTAACTCGCCCGCGTGAAACCGGGTTTTTTGAAAAAACCCGGTTTCTTAAATCTCGATGCTGGCGAAGGTATTGTTAGAAAAACCGGGTTTCTAAGATACCAGTTGTTAAATTGTTGTTTCTATTCAAAGTTGAGGTAAAATTATATTTCAACCAAATTAGAGAAGTCAGAGCTATGACGAGAATAATTTGCCTTGCTAATTCTTGGAAGCGAGGGGAGAGGTGCATCGCGGGAATAGAGCCCGGTAAAGGTCGCTGGGTGCGTCCGATTTCCCATTTACCCGACGGTCAAATTCCCAAACAAATGCGACTTATTAATAGGATGGAACCGGCATTATTAGACATTTTAGAAATTCCTCTGGCAGACACCGGGCCTGATTTTGGTTTTGAGAGCGAAAATTTATCGGTGTTGCCAGGCAAGTGGCAAAGAAAAGGGAGAGTTAAGCCGGCGGAGTTGCTCGAATATTGCAGTCGAGAAGAGTACATTCTCCACAACGACAAGCGTTACGTTACGGTTGATTTTATGCAGTCGTTACCAGTAGAAAAACGCCGGACTTTGGAGTTAATAAAAGCGGTAAATTTTTCTGTGAGACCTATTAAAGAAAGAGCTGAGGGCGGGAATAATAAATGGGAAGGAAGTTTGGTGACGGAAAAGGGGCAAATTTTAAGGACGACGATTACGGATCCGGTGTTTGTGAGAAAATTGGAGTTGAGATATAGGCCGAAAAATAGTTGTTTGGTAACGGTTAGTTTGAGTATGCCGTGGCGACCTGACGACTGGGAGGAGGATGGCCTACCTTGTTGGAAGTTAATCGCGGGAGTGGTGGAGCTGCCAGAGGGAGAATTGGGGGTTAAAAAATCTGCGGGGATAAAAGCAATTTTGGAGATGGAAGAAGAAGATGATGATGATGATGATATTCCGTTTTAATTGAATAAAAATTGGTAGTGCGCGCCGCGTGCCTTACTGGAAAATCCGGGGAAACTATCTGTTAACTTGACTTTCGAGCCAAGATGTTTTATGCTGTTAATAGTAGTTAGTCGCTCAAGAAACCCGGTTTTTTGAAAAAACCGGGTTTCTGAGATACTAAAAAACTAGCTAGTAGGGTGCGCACCTCGCACTTTACTGGGAATTAAACCAAACTAAATTATTATTATGCTAGTAGAATTTAGCGTCGAAAATTATCTTTCCTTTCTCAAAAAACAAACTCTGAGCCTCGTGGCATCGGAAGATGAAGCCATGCTGGATAGTACGTTTGTGATGCCAGGTTATTCAGATTTGCGCTTAGTTAAAAGCGCGGTTATTTACGGTGCAAATGCTTCGGGAAAAAGCAATTTATTGCGAGCAATATCTACTCTAAAAGAGATTGTCATAACATCGGCATCAAGAATGCAGCAAGGGGATAAATTTGACTTACAACCGTTTCGATTAAATTCTCAATCCCAAAAACAACCTACTTGTTTTGAAGTTATCTTTTTTCAAAACCAAATTCGCTATGAATATGGAGTTGTATTAGACCGAAATCGGGTAGATGAAGAATGGTTAATTGCTTTTCCCGAAGAAGATGAGCAAAACTGGTTCGATCGCAAATACAATCCAGATAACCCCGAAGCCTATCATGGTTATGAGTGGTATTTTGACGAGAAATTGCAGGGAGAAAATGAAATTATCAAAAAGTTTGTCCGTCCTAATTCTTTATTTTTATCTCATGCCGCCCAAAATAATCATCCCCAGCTAACAGAAGTATTTCTCTGGTTTAAAGACAAATTAAACGACATTGACTTCGATGATGAATATACTGTAGCTAGAAGCTATGAGGATGTTGATTTTCGCGATCGCGTTGTTAACTTGCTCAAAACAGCAGATATTGGCATCTCGGGTATCAAAATCGATAAACAATTACATTCTCTTGTGTCTGGAGTTCAACAAAAAGTAGGAAATTTACCAAAAAATAACAACATTAATGGGGATAAAAACCAGGTTTTAAATCCTGTATTTATACGCAAGATGAATGACGCTGACAAGGAAATATATTTTTCGATTGAGGAGGAGTCTCAGGGAACAAAACGTCTTTTTGAATTGGCTGGTATTTTGATAAATGTATTGGAAGAAGGAAAACTATTAACGATGGATGAATTAGAGAGAAGTTTCCATCCAGTTTTGCTGAAAAATTTGGTGCGAGTTTTTCACGACCCAGACATTAATCGTAATAACGCTCAATTAATTTTTGCTACCCATGACTCATCACTTATAGATGACGAAATTTTACGTCGAGATCAAGTATGGTTTCTGGAGAAAAATGAAGCTAGTATGAGCCAGTTATATTCTTTATTGGAATTTAAACCCTGTGAAGATGAAAACTTGCAAACTGGTTACTTGTTAGGTCAATATGCTGCTGTTCCTTTTATTGTAGGACTGAAGATTTAATAATGGCAAAAAGAAAAGGAAAATCTAGAAATAATCTCGGTCGTTATCCAGGTAAAAATCTACGGATAGACCGGATTTTAATAGTAGTTGAAGGTCAAAAAACCGAGTACAAATATTTTGAATCGATGAAAAAAGAGCTTAAACTAGCTGCGGCTGAAATTCAAGTAGTTTCTGCTTCTGGAGGCGATCCTTTAAAAGTTGTGGAAAAAGCTAACGAGCGGTACAAAAAGCAGTACAAAAAACAAAGTTTTGGAAAAGTTTTTTGCGTTTTCGATTATGATAATAAACCTGATAAGTATGAAGCTGCTCTAAAAGCAGCAAGAGATTATGAGTTTGAACCGCCGATTACGTCTAGCCCCTGTTTTGAGTTTTGGTATTTGCTGCATTACCGTTATAGCGATCGCCCTTTTCAAGATTGCGATGAAGCAACAAAGGAAGTGGAGAAAGAACTCCAGAAGCAAGGCATCGTCAAATCTGGCGAAAATTATCAAAAAAAGCTCGATTTATACGACTCGCTAAGACCGCAACTTGAGGGAGCGATCGCTAATGCAGAAAAGTTAATAAAGCGACAGGAAGAAGAAAAAGATCGCTTTCCCAACCCACAAACAAAAGTGCATATTTTAGTTAAATATCTGCAAGAGCAAAAAAAGTCAATTCCCCCAAATTCTTAACCGAATGGGTAATAAGCAATAAGTACGATCGCTTTATTATCTATTACCCTGTATTTGCAGAAACCCGGTTTTTCCAAAAAACCGGGTTTCTTGACCTCCTTTCTACAAAAACTAGCCTAATTCAGCGAGCTGCTTGTGTTGCGCTTCCCCCTGGCGGCGAAGTGCTTTGTGTACTTCCGGATCGCGTCCGTATTTTGCGACCCTCTCTCGCAACCGGATAATAACTGGATCTGGATTCATCTCTTGAGCTTTTCGCTGTTGGTGGCCCCACTCCAACCAGTCGGCAACGTATTTACCGACGGTTTCCCGATCGCTCAAATAATACAAAATCGTTGCATACACTTGTTCTAAAGTTACAGTTCTAAACTGTTGCTCGATTTCTTCTGGGGATAGTTTTCGGTGGATGTATTCATACAAAACGTTCTCGATGCCGACCCGAGTGCCTTTTATCCGAATATCGTTCGGAGCAAAAAAGTCGAAATAATCTTCTAATTTCACGGTCTAGACCTCCAATTCGTTCTTAGCGGCCATAACATAATCCGGTATCCAGAAAAAATCCATTGACATCATTGTAGCAACGGGCATGAAAATATCTACTTTTTGCCCGCCGAGATTCTCAATTGGCAGCAACCCAAATAGTTCGTTATCCTCCGCGATCGCCTCCAGTATTTCCTCGAAATTCTCTAGAATTTGCTTGGGATACATACAGTGGATCCATTTGTCGTTGACGTAATATTCCTCTTCGTCTGGGTTGAATTGAGAAGGTTTAATCTCTTTTAACAGGTCATGCAAATCCTCGAACTCGCGAACAGGAACGATCGCCGCTACTTCCTCTCCATCTCGTTCTACAAGAATGCGTTCTTTATCTATCATTACTCGCCTAATAATTTCGACTAAGTTCTCTTTAATTTCGTCGGCGGTTAAGCGAGTATATCCTTTATTGACAGTTTCGCTATCTTCTGGGGTTATGTATTCTTCAGTCATTACTCGTTCCATAAAAATCCTCCTTGCGGACAGTTAACAGGTGTAAGTTGAGTCGATAGACCTAACTTACATTAAAGCACAAATCATCGCTGACGGCAGACTTCGCGACGATGACCGACCTCTACAACCCAAACCAGCAGCACGCGATCGGAAATTTCATAAAGAATGCGATAGTCGCCAACTCGGATGCGATAAGTATCCTCCTCTACACCGGAGAGTTTTATAGCGCCGCGAGGGCGGGGATCTTGCGCTAAAGCATCAATTTTCGGCTGCAAGCGTTCTTGAGTCTCAGATGGTAGAGACTTAAACTGTTTTTCCGCTTTATTAGAAAATTCTATCGTATAAGTCATTGCGGATTAAAGCCCCAATTCTGATTTTAATGTTTCCCAAGAAATAGTTCCTTTTTTTTCTGCTTCAGCTTTAGCCTCGCGGATAGCTTCTAAGTCCATCTCGTCTTCCAACTGAGCGATCGCCCTCTCCAAAAACCAGAACTCCTCTATAGAAATAACCGCCGCCACGTTCTCGCCGTCGCGACTCACAACCGCCCGTTCTTCTCCAGAAGCAACTCGGGTTAAAATATCGTCGAGGCGATCGCGCAACTCTGCGGCGCTCAACCGAACTACCGGACTATCTTCTGGGGTTATGTATTCTTCAGTCATTACTCGTTCCATAAAAATCCTCCTGGGGGAAAGTTAACAGATGTAAGTTGAGTCGATAGACCCAACTTACATTAAAGCACAATTCATCGCTGGCGATAGATATCGCGGCGGTGTCCTACTTGCACCACAACTACTATAAGCTGCCGATCCTCGATCCGGTAAATTACCCGATAATCTCCCACTCGCAATCGCAAAAGTCCTCTAGAACCTTGAAGTGCTTTGACTCCAGGGGGGCGAGGATTCTCTGCCAAAGCTAAAATATTATCGTTGACGCGCTGTTGAGTGTTAGGCGGGAGTTTTCTTAAACTCCGTCGAGCTTGGGGAGAGAAAATAATTTGATAGCTGCTATCTTCTTCTGGCATTATTTTAATCCCAACTCCTTGCGAACTTGCTCGTAGGGAATATAGTCTTCTGGCTTAGTTTCAGTCAAAATCCTTTCGGCCTCTGCTATATCCATCTCGTCTTCCAATCGAGCGATCGCCCTCTCCAAAAACCAGAACTCTTCTATAGAAATAACCGCCGCCACGTCCTCGCCGTCGCGACTCACAACCGCCCGTTCTTCTCCAGAAACAACCCGGGTTAAGATCTCGTCGAGGCGATCGCGCAACTCTGCGACATCCAACCGAACTACCGGACTATCTTCTGGGGTTATGTATTCTTCAGTCATTACTCGTTCCATAAAAATCCTCCTGGGGGAAAGTTAACAGACCTAAGTTGAGTCGATAGACCCAACTTACATTAAAGCACAAATCATAGCTGGCGATAAATATCGCGACGGTGTCCTACTTGCACCACAGTGACTACAACAAGGGTATCATCTATCCGGTAAATTATCCGATAACTACCCACGCGAACCCGCAAACATCCTCTGTAAGCTCCTTGCATTGCTCTAGCACCTGGTGGGCGAGGATTTAGAGCCAACGCTTGAATAGCTATATTGACGCGATCGCGAGCTTCTATCGGTAATGCCTTAAGTTCCCGTTGGGCGCTGGGAAGAATTTCTATTTCATAGCTCATGCCAAACCAAGCTCCTTACGAACCTGCTCGTAGGGGATTGGGACTTCGTTAGGATCTGATAAGCGTTTTTCTGCTTCTTTCAAGTCCATCTCGTCTTCCAATCGAGCGATCGCCCTCTCCAAAAACCAGAACTCTTCTATAGAAATAACCGCCGCCACGTCCTCGCCGTCGCGACTCACAACCGCCCGTTCTTCTCCAGAAACAACCCGGGTTAAGATCTCGTCGAGGCGATCGCGCAACTCTGCGACATCCAACCGAACTACCGGACTATCTTCTGGGGTTATGTATTCTTCAGTCATTACTCGTTCCATAAAAATCCTCCTCGCGGAAAGCCTTGCTAATTTCCCATCAGCTATTATAATAGGACAAAACAACAAAAATAGTAAATCCAAAAAACATGAAAAGTCCATTTCTGGAACGCTTGCAGAGTCCCGATCGCCCCGTTATCGTCTTCGATGGGGCAATGGGCACCAACCTCCAAGTCCAAAACCTCACCGCCGAAGACTTTGGCGGCAAAGAATACGAAGGCTGTAACGAATACCTCGTCCACACCAAACCAGAAGCAGTCGCCACAGTCCATCGCGGGTTCCTCGAAGCGGGGGCCGACGTCATCGAAACCGACACTTTTGGGGGCAGCAGTTTTGTCTTAGCAGAATACGATTTAGCCGACAAAGCCTATTATTTAAACAAAACCGCCGCCGAACTGGCAAAAAGCGTCGCCGCCGAATTTTCGACACCCGAAAAACCCCGTTTTGTGGCCGGTTCCATAGGCCCTGGAACTAAACTTCCGACTTTAGGTCATATTACTTTTGACACTTTAAAAACTGCTTTTGCCGAACAAGCAGAAGGACTTTACGACGGCGGCGCTGACTTGTTAATCGTCGAAACTTGTCAGGACGTTTTGCAAATCAAAGCTGCTTTAAATGCCATAGAAGATGTCTTTAAGAAAAAAGGCGATCGCCGCCCCATCATGGTATCGGTAACGATGGAATCTTTCGGCACCATGTTAGTCGGTTCGGAAATTAACGCCGTGGTCTCAATTTTAGAACCATATCCCATCGATATCTTAGGTTTAAATTGCGCCACCGGACCCGATTTAATGAAAGAACATATCCGCTATTTGTCGGAAAATTCCCCCTTTATCGTCTCCTGCATTCCTAATGCCGGTTTGCCGGAAAATGTCGGCGGTCAAGCACATTATAAATTAACGCCTTTAGAATTAAAAATGGCATTAATGCACTTCATCGAAGATTTAGGAGTGCAGGTTATTGGCGGCTGTTGCGGAACTCGCCCGGGACACATTCAAGCATTAGCTGAAATTGCTGCAGAGCTAAAACCAAAAGAGCGAAATGTTAGCTATTCTCCTTCGGCAGCTTCCATTTACAGTTCCCAAACTTACGAACAGGAAAACTCGTTTTTAATCGTTGGGGAAAGGCTCAATGCCAGCGGTTCTAAAAAATGTCGAGAAATGCTCAATGCAGAGGATTGGGATGGGTTGGTTGCTTTGGCAAAAACTCAAGTAAAAGAAGGAGCGCAAATTCTCGATGTTAATGTCGATTACGTCGGTCGCGATGGGGTTAAAGATATGCGCGAGTTGGTGTCTCGTTTGGTTACTAATGTCAATTTGCCCCTGATGTTAGACTCGACAGAGTGGGAAAAAATGGAGGCAGGTTTGAAGGTTGCCGGCGGTAAATGTTTGCTCAATTCTACTAACTATGAAGATGGAGAAGAACGCTTTTTAAAAGTGTTAGAGTTGGCGAAACAATACGGCGCTGGTGTGGTTGTCGGTACTATCGATGAGGATGGTATGGGGCGAACTGCAGATAAGAAATTTGAAATAGCAAAACGCGCTTACGATGCTGCGATTAAATACGGCATTCCCGCCCGCGAGATATTTTTTGACACTTTAGCTTTGCCGGTTTCTACTGGTATTGAAGAAGACCGGGAAAACGGAAAAGCTACGGTTGAATCCATTCGTCGGATTCGGGAAGAATTGCCAGATTGTCATATTACTTTAGGGGTTTCTAATGTTTCTTTTGGTTTAAATCCGGCGGCGCGACAGGTTTTAAATTCGGTGTTTTTGCACGAGGCAATGGCGGTGGGATTGGATGGAGCAATTGTTAGTGCCAGTAAGATTTTACCGATGGCAAAAATCGAAAAAGAACATCAAGATGTCTGCCTCGATTTGATTTACGATCGCCGCAAATATGACGGGGATATTTGCGTTTACGATCCTTTAACTAAGCTGACGGAAATGTTCCAGGGCAAAACGACCAAGCGCGATCGCTCCAACGATGCTAACTTGCCGATTGAGGAACGACTCAAACAACATATTATCGATGGCGAGCGTATTGGTTTGGATGAGGCTTTGGCAAAAGCTTTAGAAACCTATCCGCCACTAGATATTATCAATACCTTTTTACTGGACGGCATGAAAGTGGTCGGCGAGTTATTTGGTTCGGGGCAGATGCAGTTACCTTTCGTGTTGCAGTCGGCCCAAACCATGAAAGCGGCGGTGGCATATTTGCAACCGTTTATGGAAAAAGAAGAAGAAGGCCAGAGCAACGCCAAGGGTACGATGGTTATCGCTACAGTTAAGGGCGACGTTCACGATATCGGTAAAAACTTGGTGGATATCATCTTATCCAATAACGGTTACAAGGTAGTGAACTTGGGCATCAAGCAACCGGTCGATAATATCATCGCTGCCTACCGCGAACACAAGGCCGACTGCATCGCCATGAGCGGGTTGTTGGTGAAGTCAACGGCCTTTATGAAGGATAATTTGGAGACTTTTAACGAAGAAGGTATCGCGGTGCCGGTGATTTTGGGTGGCGCGGCGCTGACGCCTAAGTTTGTCTATAAAGATTGCCAGAATACTTATAAAGGTCGGTTGGTTTACGGTAAGGATGCTTTTTCCGACCTGCATTTTATGGATAAGTTAATGCCGGCGAAGGGGCAGGAACAATGGGATGACTTCCAGGGATTTTTGGGCGAGTTTGCCGAGGAAAACGGTAACGGTGCCGTGGCGAAGGAGCAACCGGAGGCAAAAACGGAGACTCCCGATGCTGCTGATACTCCATCCACCGACACCAAGGCGGAACCGGTGGAGGTGGATACGACGCGATCGCCCGACGTGCCCGTAGATATCGATCGCCCGACGCCGCCGTTTTGGGGTACTCGCATTTTGGAATCTGAGGATATGCCATTCGAGGAGTTGTTCTGGCATTTAGACTTGCAAGCGTTGTTTGCGGGGCAGTGGCAGTTTCGCAAACCCCAGGGGCAGTCGCGGGAAGAGTACGATGCTTTTCTCAAAGAAACGGTGCATCCGATTTTGAAAACTTGGAAGCAGCGAGTTGTGGAGGAAAAGTTGCTGCATCCTCGGGCGGTTTACGGATATTTCCCCTGCCAGTCGGAGGGTAACACGCTCTTTGTTTACGACCCCGAAGAGGTTAAGAATGGGGGGCAACCGACGACGCCGCTGAAAACTTTTGAGTTTCCGCGCCAGAAGTCCGGGCGGCGGTTGTGTATCGCCGATTTCTTCGCGCCGAAGGAGAGCGGGGTTATGGACGCGTTCCCGATGTTTGCGGTGACGGTGGGTCAGTTTGCGACTGAGTTTGCTCAGAAGTTGTTCGCCCAGGATGATTATACGAATTATCTGTATTATCACGGCATGGCGGTGCAAACTGCGGAGGCGATGGCGGAGTGGTTGCACGCTCGCATCCGTCGGGAGTTAGGTTTTGGCGGCGAAGATGCGGATAATATTAAGGATATTCTGCGCCAGCGCTATCGCGGTTCTCGCTATAGTTTCGGTTATCCTGCCTGTCCGAATTTGTCGGATCAGTTTAAGCAGTTCGATCTGTTGGGTGCGGACCGGGTTGATATGTATATCGACGAGAGCGAGCAGATCGAACCGGAGCAATCTACGAGCGCTTTTGTGATTTATCATCCAGTGGCGAAGTATTTCAGCGCTTAATTAGATAGGTTGTAGTGGGGCGAGTCTGGAGTTTCTGGACGCCCCACAATTTTATCGTATTTTCAAAGGAGGAAAAAATCGTGAAAACTGCGATGAATATGGAGCGATCGCTTTTGGAAAAATGGCGGTTGTTGCCTCGGGAAAAACAACAGGAAGTATTAGATTTTGTTGAGTCTATCGAGCAAAATTTGCGCTTGAATAAAGATGATAATACTGCTGCATCTATCGAGTCGCAAACTCGGTTATCAATGCAAGAAATTGCTCGGCTTCCAGTAGAAGAACGTCATAAAATTTTAGCTCCGTATATGGCGGCAACGGCTGAAGATTTTTTAAACGATCCAGAATTAACTGAGTTTTCCGTTCTTGATGGGGAAGATTGGGAGTTAGAAAATGAATAATCCTAAACGAGGAGAAATATGGCTGGTGGAACTGGATCCGACTAGAGGACAAGAAATCAAAAAAACTCGCCCGGCTGTTGTAATTAGTTCTGAGTTTTTTAGTTCTATTGCTATCAGAATTATTATTCCTATAGCTAAATGGCAACCTAAGTTTCAAAACCGCCCTTTTATGGTTCCCATTCCGCGTTCTCAGGATAATGGTTTGGATAGCGATTCTGCAGGTAATGTTCTCCAAGTTCGGAGTATTTCTAGCGAAAGGTTCCTTAGGCGTTTGGGGCTGGTTTCTGCAAGCATTCTCAAGGAACTACTGGCAGTGTTAATTATCTGTGTTGATTATGATGTCGAACCCTAAAATTACCAAGGAGGTAAATATGAACGAATTAAGAATTAAATGCCAGCATCCAGAGTCAATCAAGCGGTTTTTTAAAGATATGCTAGAAAAAGAATTGAAGTTGCTATCTAATAGCATCCAGCGAACCGAAAACCGATTGCATGAATTTGAAGCTAAATATCAATTATCCACGGAGGAATTTTTGCAGCGATATCGGAATGACGAGTTTGAGGAAACTTTAGAATTAGATGAATGGATAGGAGAATCTTGGATGTTGAAAAATTTGCGCCAAGAAGTTGAGAAATTCAAGGGGGTTGAGTTTGTTAATTAATGAATTAGTTTGTAGTAAGCGCTTTAGCGCTATAGGTGTTATTTTCAAGCACTAAAGCGATCGCTACAAACAATGAATTAGTTTGTAGTAAGCGCTTTAGCGCTATAGGTGTTATTTTCAAGCACTAAAGCGATCGCTACAAACAACATTACTCAATACCAGCAGAATCGGCATTAATACCCAGCATTCGTGCTATAGTAATCAATCTCCGATCTAGGGATAAAACACGCTCCACTCTACGGTTATAGGCAATTGCTAGATGCAGGGCATCTCCAGCCCTCAAACCTGCAGCACCTTCTTGGAACAAAAACCTTGTTGCTACCTCGAAGTCGGCTCTACTTACTTCAAAAATAGCATAAGATTCTACTAAATGGGAGTCAAAGACTAGCATCACATCCCGTAGCATTTCCTGAGTTATGTCTCCCATCCGAAGTCGTCGGGCAAGCAGACTGGCAAACTCTACCTGAGTCCAGTCGCTAATAGCTAATCTATCTACAGAAAGATCGAAAATCGCTTCTTCTACCCGAACGCTGATATCTTCCTGTATGTAATAAGGAGCTAAAAAGCTAGTATCAATGTAAATCAATATCTCTCCTCCCTGCGTAAAGCTTGCAATGTTTCTAACGTGCTGGTTTTAGAAAGGGTTTGGCGAGCTCTTAGGTCGGCGTTAGAGGTTAGAGGTCGCCTTGGCAACTGACGGCGTACCGGCGATAACTTCGCGATCGCCTCCCCATCCCGAGTAATGACGACCTCAACTCCGAGTTCCACTTTGGCCAGGAGTTCGGTTAAGGTTCCTTCTATGTCTGCGATGTTGACTATTTCCATTTGTTGGCCTCCTTTTTTAGGCTCTGTTTTTTGATATTATACCCGACATTGCGCTCCTCATACTCATACTCATGACGAGTACTTAAAAAGAGAATTTCTTTTGCTGAAAAACCCATTTTCTACCCCTGTCGAGTATGCCTCAAGTTAGCGACCACGCCACCGACGCCACGAGAGAATTAGAAGAGCGATCGCTACTGGTAACAGACTCAAGACGAAAGCAGGCGATTTCATAAACGATAAGTCTAAATAAGACTTCGGCGGGGAGTCTCCACCGACTGCTACGGTGGCCATAACTGCGCTTACTGTTAAGGCAGTTCCTACTATCGCTACTGTCTCGCTTAAATCGCGATCGCCTTTTGCCTGTTCTATATCGATGATTCCCCGAACTGTACTGACGAGGTTTTCCAATACTTTTAATTCGGGACTTAAATTAAGACAGTCGCTTTCTATTTGTTGCTGATACTTTTCTTTGGCAAAGTTCTTAAACTCTTGCCAACCCTCTAAATTGCTGTTCGTTTTCCGTTCCAAAGTTGCCAACCGCCGCCCGTAACTTTCTAAATTAACGGCGATGGTTTTGCCTTGGTTTTCTAGCAAAAAAAGGCGGTCGGCGTAACTGGATACTAGGGGCAAAACTCTGGTTAAAATTAATTAGAGTTCTGCTAATTTTAAAGGTTTTTTCTCCTGTATTTGTTGGGCGATCGCTTTGACTTTATCCACTAGATTTTTAATCTCTCTCGACTCCCGTTTTAACTCCTCTTTTAATTTGCGACTTTGCCAATAGGCCCAAATAGCTTTATGGCGATAGCAGAACAACCGCGCTAAATCGAAATAGATTACCTGCATTTTTTTGCGGTTAATTTCGATTGCTTCTGGGTCTAAATCTGGCGGAAACAAACAGATAATTGCACGATTGCTATTCCGCACAAACTCATCCCAATTTTGCCCCCAATTAATCGTATTTTGCCAATACTCAAAAACCCGAGCCCCGTTAAATTCTCCTAGTTCTTTAAATTTAGGTTTTGTGGAGGCATTAAAGTTTAATTGTTGGTAGCATTCATCTGCTACCTCCCGAAGGTTTGAGTTATTATCGGAAAGTTGCCCCCAGACGAACCAACTTTGACCGATACTGCCTTGTTTTTCTGGTTCTAAACTCTCTAAATGGGGGCGATGGTTGATATTAGCAACAATGGTTTTTTTATTCGCCCCTACGGCCTCAAGGGATTGAGAATTATTATTTTTTTGTTGGCTTTCGGCATCGAGATAGCTGCCCGAACAATTAACGATTAAAGAGTAAGTGTCGCCTAATTCTGTCGCCAAACAAAAGCCATCAAAATTAGAAGCAGGCACCCACTCCCTAAAAGGTTTTTGGTAAAGAATAACATAGTCTGCCTCTGGGTTTTCTTTGGTTTCTAACTCCTTTAATTTTTTTTCCAAAGGCGAATCAATTACGGCTAGCTTGGCTTCTTTTTCTCCTTCTAAAAGTTTAGCTGTTGCTAGCTCTTTGATTTGTTTGTCTAATTCTGGGTCTATTTTGCGCCAAAATTTAATCCGGTTTCTTTTTATTTCTGAGTCTTGCCCCAAACTGTCGCGCAAGTCGTAAAGAAATAAATTGACGGAAGGGTAAATTAATTTTTGGTGGTTCATCTATTTAAAGCGATCGCTTGAAGAAACATTTCTCATTTTACTTTTAGCAGAACGAACGGAATCAATATCTTGAATAACGAGAAACCAATCCTCTAATTTATCTCCTTCGACCTGCTCTACAGTCCTAACAATATTGGTAATTTCCGTTGCTTCTGCCTCGCTGGTATCGTCTATTATGGGCGAATCGCATTTATTTCTTTCTACATTAGAATCGGTCATTAAAGTACGAATTTTTTGATAAATATTCTCCAAAGGTTGATAGTTTTCGGCAAAATAATCCAGCTTTCCAAAACCCGCATAACCTAACGCAATTTCCCGCCCAATTTGATTTAATTCTGCTTGTTTTTCCCTGGGCAATTCTGTTTCTAATAGGCTTAGAGCTAGGATAAAAGATTTAAAAGTAATGGCGTTTAAGTCTTCCATGATTCCTGGTTTTTACTACTGACAACGTTTTGATACTATCATAGAGGTTGCTTTTTGTCAACTAATTTCTTAAATCCGTCAAAAAACCCGGTTTTTTGAGACACGAACCAATCGAGAAACCCGGTTTTTTGGAAAAACCGGGTTTCTGAGATATTTACTCTCTGGAATCGTCATTTTTTAGAGTCGCGCTTAACAAACCAAAAAGCTTATCCAAAGGAGTTAGATAGACCTCATTTAAGTCAAGAGTTGCCACGTTATCTTCTAACTTTAAAAACCGCTAAGTGTTTGGTTCAATTGTTACAAACCCCCCGTGGCAATCTCTATTTAGACTCAAATAAATTCAAGTCGATTTCTCATATCTTCTGGCGTCAACACCTCCCAAATTAAAATTAAACCGCTCAGAATTTCTCCTGTCGATCGCCTACCTTTAATACAATAAGCGATACCTGCATGGTTAACACCGGCATAATGAAGTCGGAGAAAATCTCGGTCTTGAGTAAAAATGACTCTGCCTTCAGAAAGTGCAAAAGCTAGCTGCACTTCATCAGAAGTAGAAATCAATCCCGACTCAGGAGTAGTTGTGACATCAATTCCTCGCTGCCTTAACCCATTAGCAACAGCATTAGTCACATTTTCATCTAGGTGAAATTTAATCTTTTGTTGCATTGCGTTCCCTTAATTTTTGCCGAACAAGAGAAGGAGTTTTTTCCTGCATTTCGAGAGCGAATTGTTCGTCTTCTCGAATTTGCTGGCGAATTTCTTCCCGGTGGTCGTGATAATATGCCAAAGCAGCATAAACATCAGCCAAAGTGATACTCGGATAGTGGAAGATAATTTCTTCGGGACACATCCCCATCCGTTCGTGCCAGATGACCACATCTTCTACTCTAATGCGATGGCCCGCAATGCGAGGTTTGCCCCCACAAACGCCGGGGGTGATTTCTATGTGTTCTGTTATGGTTGGTACTATTGACATTTGGGTTATTGAGTTTGAGTACGCTATTAATTATAGCTTGGAAAACCCAGAAATCCGGTTTTGTAGCTTTGTAGGTCGGGCCGAAGTGAAACGAAACCCAACACTATTAATTTCCATTTTAGTTTTGTAGGTTGGGCTCCTGTGAAACGAAACCCAACACTATTTATTGGTGTTGAGTTAAACCGTGTTGGGTTCCGCTATCGCTTCACCCAACCTACATACTATTTATTGGTGTTGAGTTAAACCGTGTTGGGTTCCGCTATCGCTTCACCCAA
>CAZUCT010000141.1:18599-18778 GCA_964619285.1 uncultured bacterium
CCTACATACTAAATCTTTCAGCGCAACGCCCCGGTTAGACCAGGCTTCGTGATAGTCAGGTTTAATCGCCAAAGCTTCATCGTAAGAGGCGATCGCTTCTGATAACTCTTCTAAGTCTTTCAGCTTGGCAAAAAACCGGGTTTCGCAAATTAGATAGTGGGGCCAGAAACCCGGTTGGC
>CAZUCT010000142.1:0-18729 GCA_964619285.1 uncultured bacterium
CGGTCCCTCCCCACCCCCCAGAGTTTTTTCGATTTATTCAGCAGACCCTAATTAGCCATTCACACCCTAGCTACGAGCTATCAAAATCCGATCGCTCTCTTCAACCTCAGACATACCCTCAATTGCAAATGGTATCAACTGTACCGCACAAGCCTTTAACTCCGGTTGCAAAGAATCGGGACAAGACTCCGCATGAGTGAGAGCGTTAGCTTCCGCGAAATTCGCCCACAAAGCCCCCCAGTGCATCGGTACGAACACAGTTCCAGGAGTAATAGCCTTAGTAATCTTTGCCGGAAAACGGGCCATGCCACGACGCGATCGCACTATCACCAAATTCCCCTCCTCAACCCCCAACTTCTCGGCATCCCGAGGGTGAATCTCGATAAACGGTTCTGGATGCATCTTTTTAATCTTCTCGATACGTCCCGTGCGCGTCTGAGTATGCCAGTGACCGTACAACCGCCCCGTAGTTAACACAAAAGGATAATCTGGATTTGGAGGTTCTGCCAAACCCTTTGCATGATAAGCCCCAAACCGCGCCCGACCGTCTGGAGTGTGAAATCGCAGGTTAGTATATAATCGCTCCTCGGAAACATCGGGATTAGAATCGCGACAAGGCCACTGTATCGGTCCCCGTTCCCGCAGACGAGCGTAAGTAATAGCAGTCAGATCGCAGGGGCGATCGCGCGTCAGTTCCAAAAACTCCGCCCGCACCGCCTCCGAATCGGCAAAATCAAACATTTTCCCAAATCCCAAACGGCGACCGACCTCCGCAAAAATCTCCCAATCCGGTTTTGCCTCCCTCAGGGGTTCCCGAAAAGCCTCGCACAGAGTTACAACTCGCTCCGAATTAGTCATAGTTCCCGTTTTCTCTCCCCACTGGGCTGCCGGCAACAAAACGTGAGCGTAACTAGCAGTTTCCGTAGGATAATAAGCATCTTGACAGATAGTAAAAGGAGACTTTCTCAACGCAGCTTTAGTTCTCTCTAGATCTGGCATACTCACCGCCGGATTAGTAGCAGCTATCCATAATACTCCCACTTCTCCCGTTTCCAAACCCGTCACCATCTCCCAAGCGCTGCGACCCGGATAGGGAGAAATCTGCCCCGGTTGCAACCCCCACAACCGTTCTACTTCCGCTCGATGTTCGGGATTTTTCACAACCCGATAGCCTGGCAATATGTGAGCGAGACCTCCCGCTTCCCTGCCCCCCATTGCGTTAGGTTGCCCCGTGAGGGAAAACGGACCCGCCCCCGGTTTGCCAATATTGCCCGTCATCAAATGGAGGTTGATGAGCGATCGCGCCTTAGCAGTACCCTCGCTAGACTGATTTATCCCCATAGACCACATCGACAATACCCGCTGGGACTCTCCCCACCACCGCGCTACTTTTTCCAATTCATCCAGACGGATGCCGCACTTTCGCGCCACCAACTCTGGCGGATAGTGTTGAATGACCTCGACATATTCGGGAAAACCTGCCGTACATTCGTCCATGAAAACTGTATCTATATAACCCCAACGCATCAGCAAGTTAGCGATGCCGTTAAGCAAGTCGATGTCCGTACCCGGTTTAATCCCCAAATGCAAATCTGCAGCTTCGGCAGTTTGGGTGCAACGGGGATCCACTACCACCATTTTTACTTTCTTATTTTTCTTGTGGCTGGCTCGCAAGCGGTTAAAAATAATCGGGTGACATTCGGCAGTATTGGTACCGATTAAAAAGGCAAAATCTGTCTGCTCTAAATCGTTATAGGAACAAGGCGGGCCGTCTGCTCCGAAACTCTGGATGTAGCCCGAAACCGCCGAAGACATACACAGCCGGGAGTTAGCATCGAAATTATTAGTTCCCAGAGCCCCTTTGAGCAGTTTTTGGGCAACGTAATAATCCTCCGTTTGAAATTGGCCGGAACCGTACATACAGATGGCATCCGGGCCTTGGGTAAAGCGTACTGTTTGGATGCGGTTGACGATTTTATCTAAAGCTTCGTCCCAACTAACTCGGCGAAATTCTTCATCCAGGGAGTCGCGCATCATCGGATAAGTCAGTCTATTTTTGTCTAAAGACTCGGCCACCGTCGCTCCTTTGACGCAGACTTTACCGAAACTGGACGGATGAGAGCGATCGCCCCTAACTTGCCAGATGGGGTTGCCTTCGCTATCTCTATTAGTTGCTTTTCCCGGTACTGCAGGAGGCTGGACTTCTAAACCGCAACCTACACCGCAGTAGGGACATTGAGTTTTTGTTGGATTTAAGTTCATGGTTTTTAGAGGTAGTTATTTTTTTATCGATTCAGACAATTTTTTATGTTTTTTATAAGACTTATTATGGTTGCTTATTATAAGCAAAGGCCAATATCTTGTCTTTCCAACATCTTTTTTTTAATCATTTCTTTTACCCAAAATAAACAAACCCTAAAATATTTTTAGTATTTAATGTTACAAAAATTCTGAATTTATGTTTTTTTTGCATCTAAAAAATGAGATTTAAACATATTGCGGGGCTTTACTGCGGGCAGAACGGCCGCGTTGTCGAGAGCAAAAAAAAATCAACCCCCAATAACCGGAGGTCGAAAATAGCTCAAAAGCAGCTAAAAAATCGGTCAAGTATTTTTTGTGCCCCAGAAACCCGGTTTTTCCAAAAAACCGAGTTTCTTAACCGGCGAGGCCAATCGAGTCTGTTTAACGACCGATCGAAAAAGCGTCCTCAGAGCTAGCTCCCTTGACGTTTAAGGGTTCTGATACTTCCCCTTCGTGGTGGTCCGCAAAAGAGCCTTCCGGTTCTTTGAGAAAGAAAGCACAGAGAAAAGCAACGATCGTTCCTGCCACTCCCAGAACTTCAAAGAAAATCCGGTTGCCCACATCCCCTTCTGGTAACAAGCTAAACAAGGTCAGATAAATTACCGCTCCGACGTTACCGTAAGCTCCCACGTTACCTGCAATTTGACCCGTGACGCGCCGCTTAACCAGAGGCACGATCGCAAAAGTAGAGCCTTCTGCAGCTTGGACGAAAAAGGAACAAAGCATTGTTAAGATAACTGCCCCTGGCAGCCACCAGCCACCGCTTACCCGAGCCATCATTAAATAACCGATCGCCATTCCCCCCGTCAGCACTGTCATCGTCAGCTTGCGACTGCCCAGTTTGTCGGAAATTAAACCGCCACCGGGGCGAGATGCTAGGTTCATAAAGGCATAACTAGCCGCGATCGCCCCCGCCAAGGCTTTATCCAGTCCAAAGGTTCCTTCAAAGAACGCCGGTAACATGGATACTACTGCTAGCTCCGAACCAAAGTTAACGAAATAGGTTAGTTCTAAAATCGCGACTTGGGAGAATTTATAGCGATCTACTGGGGGATATTTTTTTTCTCCCGCGACTAATTCTTTGTTAGTTACCCAGCAGTTATAAGTTTGAAACGCATACAAACCGAGCAGACACAACCAAGCAACGTACAGTTGAGTTTGACTGAAGAAACCAACTTTGCTCAAACGCCATGCCAGCAAGCACAGAACTCCAGTTAAAGGCACGTTCATTAGCATCAAGAACCAGAAGTCTTTCTGAGTGGTGACTTCTAAACCTCGGGCCCGTTTGGGTTTTTGATAAACTTTACCCGGCGGCGTGTCTTGGACGTTGAAGTAGTAGAAAACTCCGTAAGCGGCGGCGATGATACCCGTGAGGGCGATCGATACTCGCCAATTCAGCACGTCCCCAGAACCAAAGGTCAACCATGCTGCTATGGTTGGTAGAGTTAAGGCAGCTCCTGCAGAACCGAAGTTACCCCATCCACCGTAAATTCCTTCTGCCAGTCCTATTTCTTTGGGAGGAAACCACTCGGCTACCATCCGAATACCGATGACAAAACCGGCACCGACGATGCTTAGGGCCAAACGGCTGATTACTAACTGGCTGAAGTTTTGCGCCAGGGCAAACCCGATACAGGGAAGAGCCGCGTACATTAACATCAGCGAGAAGGTGATTCTGGGGCCGTATTTATCTAAGAGCATCCCGATGATGATGCGGGCGGGTACCGTTAGGGCAACGTTACAAATTGCTAGAGTCCTAATTTGACTGGTTTCTAACCCTAAGTCTGCTTTTAATGCCGTTGCCAATGGCGCGAGGTTAAACCAGACAACGAAGGTGAGAAAGAAGGCAAACCACGTCATGTGGAGGATGCGGTAGCGACCGCGAAATGACAAAAGTTCTGTTAACATTTATTTTTTGGTAATAGATAATAGGTAATGGCTAATTGCTAATAGCTACTTCTAGAACGCAATTAACAACTAACAACTAACAATTTTTACTTTCCTACCCAAGGACTTACTTGTAATACTCCTGTTGGTGCTAGTACCACTAAAAATTCTGCTGTAGGCATGGCTCCAATTTCTTCTTTAGCAGAACCGCTTAAATTCGGTAATGGGGTTTCTTGGATGTAGTCTAATGCTGCTTTATTAATATGTTGATATTGAGCGATCGCCCCTTCTTTGGTGACTTTGACTTTATAAACTAAATTCTCAGTAAAACTGGGAATTTGTCGCCAAGTTGTATCTATTTTTTGATAGAGCTGTCCGTTTAAGCTTTTGATGGTAGTAGCGTCTGTAATTTCTGGGGCTATTTCTACCTGTTCGGGTCCGGTTTTTACTTCTGTTGTTTCAACTACTGTTTTTGTCGTTTCTTCTACTGCTGCCATCGCTACCAATGTTTCTTGCTCTTGGATAACAGGGGTAGTCGCACTGGCCACTTGCGTTTCTTGCTGTTCTTTTTCTGAATAATAGTTATCGAGCGATCGCTGCCAGCTATTGACATAAAACCCCGTAAAAATTGTCAGTACCACTACGGACAGTAATTTGATAGCTACGGATTTAGAATTGTTGTTTGTTATTTGGGTGGTAGTCATTAAATTTTGCTCCTTTTTGTAATTTGTTTGCTGTTATTAGTTGTTTTCCAATCCAGCAATTAACAACTAACTATTAACCATAGTTATTTTTGTCTTTGGCATCGCTAATGGTAGCTTTCCTTTACTAAAAGTATTGGTTGTTACCGTTTTTAAAAAGCGATCGTCTTTTCTTTTTGTTAATCCACACTGTAAGGCGATCGAATGGGGTGATTCGTATCTTTCACTACAAAATATTAACTTTTATGAACTTTTGGAATTTTTTAAATGCGACTTTTGCATTCATTGGTTTGCTGAGGACAAAATGCCGAAAAAAGGGGACTTTGGCCACTTTGAGGAAAAATTCCCACAAAAAAAGAGGCCCACAGGGCCTCTTTCTTGATTTTACTGTTCCTATTGCCTATTGCCTATTGCCTATTGCCTATTGCCTATTGCCTCTTGCCTCTTGCCTATTGCCTATTGCCTTTAAACCAAGCGATAGACAAAGCGAAGAGTTGCCCAAACCCCAGTATCGAGAGCCCAGTCATCGGTAGAAACGCTCGCTTTTTCCACGCCAGGTTTACTGGCATTTTGCAAATCTTCCAACACGGCCTGAGCTACTGTAAAAGGACTCAAAACTTCTTTAATCGGCAGGTTATCTCGAATTAGACGCATATCCCCCTCCAGAACAGCAGTACTCTTGCTAAAAGGCTGACTGCAAAAAATCAGATATGCTTCGGCCAGTCCTTCTGGCCCGCTGGTAGTCCAGCCAAATTGTTCCGCATCCCCTACAGAACCGCCGATAATAGGTGGTACGGCGATCTCTTGACCCGGAGGAATTACCTGTCCTTGCAATAATGGCTGGATATTAACGTTGTTACTGCTAGTGGAAGTGCTAGGGTCGAGAATCAGAGTTCTGCCACCAGTATCGACAGCCAAGAAAAGAAAATAAAGTACCTTCTCGCCATCGTTATGCAAGCGAAACTGAATCTTGCTGCCAATAGGTATATCGACCAAGCCAAGAGAAGGGTGGCGATCGCTACCAGTTTTGATATCTTTAGCATCCGCCTCTACGGTAGCTCGCTGCACCAGGGCCTTAGACTCGGGAGTTACCGTTGCCAAAGTAGCCCGAACCGGAAGTTTAGAAGAGCCTTGATTGACAGTAGCTCGCAACATCTTACCAGCTTGCAAGCTTCTCATTCGAGGACTTAACCTATGCACTGCTACCTTAGCCGCCTCTTGTTCGTCTCCCACCGTATTAGGAATTAAATTTTCGCCGATAGAAAACAAGCCATAGCGGCCTTGATAGATAGAAGGTAAAGGAGCTGTGGGGCTTTGGGCGATCGCCCTTTCGCGCACTCGACTAAAAACATAATCTGCCGGTTGATTTTCGGTCACCACCGACACTTGAGGAATAGCAGAAAAACCGCTAGTGGCATCTACCCGTTCGATGCGCGACAAACTCTCCTCGTCGAGAGCGATCTTTAAATTTATCGGTTTCGACAAAATCCGAATTTGTTCTCGCACCAGTTTCCCCGCTAAAGATTGAGGAGTAGAACTTGAGGTGTTAGCACTAACGATTTCCGCTTTAGCAGTTAAGCCGCTGCGGGATTTAATTTTTAAGGTAGCGGGCAGCTCGGAGTTACCTTGAGGCACCGTCGTAAAAATAGAATTAGTTGCCAGCAGCTCCACCACTTTTTGAGGCAGCCCTGCCAACCACAAAGAAACTGTTTTGCTGCTCTGTTCTACAGACACGATCGCCCCCGAAGCCGCTGGGGCTGTTGGCGAGAAAAACCCAGACTCTAAAACCGAAGCTGCATTTGCCACCAAAAGGGTAGCATCAACCCTTGGCAATTTTGTTAGCTGAGGTTGCTGATAAAGTCCGCTTATCTCTTCGACAAAACTACCCGCCTTAGCAAAACTGACTTGCAAGTTCGTACTGGGAGTAGCTTCCCAAAGAGATTGAGTTAGAGCTTCGGTAAACAAACCGCAGCTAAAACCAGACCAGTCGTTTTCGCTGGCAAATTGTTCGTCTTTGCTAGCTGCTAACAGAAGTCCGCTTAATTGAGTTTCTTTAGAGCCTGCGGTAGCACCGAGTTGCCGCAGTTTGCTTTGCATTCCTCGTTCCTGAAGATTGATTTGTGTGGTTGCATGGGCCGGTCGAACGCGAATTCGGAGATTTCCTTGCCTATCGGTACCCGGATAATTGTAGCTGGCATCGATGACGGCGATCGCCTTGGATGTTGGTAGCGATCGCATCATCAGCCACACCGTTTCTAGCAAAAGATCGTTTGGTGCCTTTCCCTCCTGCTGGGTTGGCGGCACTCCATCTATTGTTACCAAACATTTTTCTACTTTTGCCTTAGAAGCTAACTCGCTTTCTATCCCGGGAGCCAAGGTAGTAATCGAACTACCTTTGCCGCTAAAATGAAATACTACCACATCATCAGGTTTGGCTTGAGAGCTTAGGCGATCGACAAACGTGGTTTCAATATTTTCTCTAGTTGCCTCTTTATTAGTTAAAGTCAGGATATCTGCCGGCTTAAACCCATACTTATATATTAGAAGCTGTCGTTGGAGTTCGACATCTGTGACGCAACCCTTTAAAGGTGCTTGTGGATAATCGTTAATGCCCACCAATAGGGCTAATTTGCGTCCCGTAGGCTGGGCCAGAACCTGGGAATAGCGATCGCTCAGTTCCCACCACCCGGCCTCGCTAATTCCCAGGGCGGCCAGCAACCAACCGGTCTTTTCTAAAAATTCCCTACGTTTTAGTACCATATTAATTTCCGATATTTGTTACGCCAAAATCTTATCAAACTCGGACCTTTCAACCATATTATTTAGGGGTAATGGGTAATGGGTAATGGGTAAAGTTTTTGGGCATCAAACCCTTGGCCTACCCTAGTCAAGTCGCTGCATCTCCATAACTGCCTCTTTTTTTAGATTTGTCGAAACGGGTAAAAAAACGGTTAAAAATAACCCCAATACCCATTTCGACAAGTCCTATTATCTAGGCTAATTTTTTTTGGCCATCTGCCACTGAGAGCTTACTTAGCTTGCATTGCTTTTATCAGCTCTGCCGCTACTTCTGGACGGGAAAATTCTTCTGGTGGCAGTTCGCCCCGTCGGAGCATTTCTCGAACCTTTGTCCCCGATAGGTGAATTCGTTCTTCTGGCTTGCTGGGACTGGTTTTACTCGTGGCCATTGTTTTGGTTCGAGTGCAATAGAAAGCGTGTTCGAACTTCATGGGCACAATTCCCAACTCGCCGGGTTCAAATTCATCAAAAATGTATTGAGCGTCGTAAGTACCGTAATAGTCGCCCACTCCCGCATGGTCCCGACCGACTATAAAATGGGTGCAGCCGTAGTTTTTCCGCACCAAAGCATGAAAAATTGCTTCCCGTGGACCTGCGTAACGCATGGCAGCCGGGTTAATGGCCATAACCACCCGGTCCAACGGATAGTAATGTTCTAATATAATCTCGTAGCAGCGCATCCTGACATCGGCGGGTATGTCGTCCGACTTAGTTGCCCCTACCAGTGGATGCAGCAACAAGCCATCTACAGTTTCTAAAGCGCATTTTTGGATATATTCGTGGGCCCGGTGAATGGGGTTGCGGGTTTGGAAGCCTACCACTGTTTTCCAACCTTTGTCAACAAAGACTTGGCGGGTATCCGCCGGATCTATTTGATATTTGGGAAACTGGGGGTGAGGTTTGCGTTCGAGCAACCACACAGGTCCGGCTAGGTTTATTGGCCCGGAGTTATAGACAACGGCGACACCGGGATGCTTCTCTTCGTCGGTTCGGTAAACGTTGACTGCTTCGTGGGCTTTGTTATAGCGATATTTTTGGGTTAGTTCTAAAATGCCGACAAACTCGCCGGTTGGGGAGTCCAGGCGCACCCAACTGCCTTCTTTGAGAGGTTCGGCCACTTCTTCTGGGACCGAGAGGGTGATGGGAATGGACCAGGCTGTTCCGTTTTTCATCCGCATATCGGTGACTACGGGTTCGTAGTCGGCCTGTTCCATGAAGCCGATTAGGGGGCTAAACCCGCCGATGGCTATCATTTCTAAGTCGGAGAGCGATCGCTCGTCCAGTTGCACTCTTGCCAGGCTGTCTCCCATGGCTAGAAATTCCTGCTTTTGTGATGCTGTGGCTATTCTCTTGATTAGATGGCCACCGTGTGCCGGTATGGTCTCTGAATGCTGACTCAAGGTAATCCTCTTATCTTTGAGTGAACTGCTATGAAAGGTTATGGAGAATTAATTTCTAATCCTCAATCCTACCCTGTCTGGGTCTCGATTCAATTTTTTACCAAAAATTCGGCCAATTGTCAGCCCCGGAGGAAGTTGGCTCATGGCGATTCGCTAATGGCGAATCGCTAATAGTTAGGATTAGCAATTGACAATTAGCAATACTACCCATTCAATTCATCTAATTTAGCCTTTACTGTCTGAATATCTTGCCACATTAACCATTTGGGCTGACCGGGTTCTTTGGAAGAGTTTCTTAATAAATAAGCGGGGTGGAAAATTGGCATGCATAAGCGCCCTTGCCATTCCATCCATTGACCGCGAATTTTACTAATGCCCCGCCGATCGCCTGTTAAACTTCTTACTGCTACGGCCCCGGTTAAGAGAATAATTTGCGGATTTACTAAGCGAATTTGCTCTAATAAATAAGGCTTGCAAGCTTCTATTTCTTTTACTAAGGGAGTCCGGTTGTGGGGCGGACGACAGCGAATTGCATTGGAAATATAGACGTCGCGATCGCTATTTAATTCTACTGATTCTAAAACTTTATCTAATAGCTGTCCCGATCTCCCTACGAAGGGCAAGCCCCGTTCGTCTTCTTGTTGACCCGGACCTTCTCCAATAATCATAATTTTTGCTTGGGGATTTCCCCTACCAATTACTGCGTTGGTTCTGTTTTTTCCTAAGTCGCATCTGTAGCATTGGTTACAATCTTTTGCTATTTCTTCCAGGGTTTTATAACTACCTGGAGGAATGGGAGTTCTTGGGTTGGTAAGCATCGAGCTCCGATTAATATCGGCATTAAAAAGATTTAGTTGTTTTTCCTCTGACATATTTGGCGCTTGAATTGAAATTAGATTTAACTCGTTTATTATAGCAGTTATTGTTAATTTTTAATTGTTAATTGTTAATTGCTTAACAATAATGCTAGAATAACAGAGACCTGCTACCAATCTTCAAATAATGGGGTGCTACTTGATGGACCAATTAGCCCGGTCGTAGCAGTTTGGCAAATACCGACACGAGAAACGGTTGGCAACAGCCCCGGGGACAGGACTTCAAATAAAAATTAAAAACTATTTTTGGTTTTTTGCGTTTTAGTTATATGTAAAGATAGTTTAAGCAAAACTGGTAGGTATTAATATAAACGAAGCTTTTTATCGGCAACTAATCGAACATATTTCCGATGGAGTTTATTATGTAGCTCGTCGCCCAAAAATTACTTTTTGGAATCAGGCAGCGGAAAGAATAACGGGCTATTCTTCTTCCACAGCTTTCTGACTTGAAAAAAGAAGTTTTTGTAGATAAAATAACCCAAGTTGGTAACAGAAAGTTTGCCGAAGCTAACCTCAAAAAAAGATGGGAGGAAATGGAGAGTTATGGAGTACCTTTTGGGGTGTTGTTTTTATAGCATTTCCCAATCAGATGTAAACAAGAAAGGGCTATTTACTACCACTAAAAAATTTTTATAGCAATTCTCGAACTTATGAGGTACAGTTTTTACTTTTCCTGACGAGTGACGAGGGACTCACACTCAAAAAAAGACGCTATGAGAAGGAATTGAAAAATAGGGGAAATGGGGTTTGAGGGGAATTCTCCCTCATTCTCCGGGAGCGAAAAAATTAAAATAACATAAATTATGTATCTTATTTAACAGTTATCTGCGAAAAACCAATATGTATCTAATTTAACAATTGCGATCGCCCCACCAAGAAATAATTCCCAAAAAAAAACTGGAGCAAGCGTAGCGTGCTTCCCCAGTGCTGTTACGGAATTCAATTCTGTATCTAGCTTAACACTTCATTTCAACCCCATTCATCGAGATAAAAGCCCGGAGGTTTTTCAGAAAGGGACGCAAAGGCAGAAAGCTTGCCATTTCTCAATTTCAGCTCTATCGCCTCCCTTTCTGTGGCGAGTACCAAAATAGCTGGTCAAAAAAAAGGGAAAATTTTTGTAAAAACCACTACAGCAAGTAGGTTTAAGCTAGAGTACGCAAAAACCAGTCCCCAAGCCCGTAAATACTCAAACGAATGCAAACAAATACCAGTACCCACCCCCCAAAAAAAAATTTTTAAATTCTTGTAAGCCTTATTCTACCTGAATTGAGTGTCAGCGAGTGCAAGCTTAATCAAATTAATTAACCTAACCGACAGGGACTATAATAACGACCATCCAACCACTTGCTATAAGCTTTACCAACAACATTTCGATTCGGGAAGTTCCAACAAAGTAAAGTCAGTAAAAAAACTATGAATCAGAATATCCAAATTAACGACACGACGCTGCGGGACGGCGAACAAGCCGCAGGAGTCGCATTTACTATAGAAGAAAAGGTAGCCGTTGCTACGTTACTAGATGCTATTGGCGTGCCAGAATTGGAAGTGGGCATCCCGGCCATGGGTGGCGGTGAAGCAATTGCAATTGCGGCCATCAAAGATCGGGGCTTGCAAGCTAAACTTCTGGGTTGGAACCGGGCCGTGCGATCGGATATCGAGGCTTCGATCGCCTGCGGTTTGGAACGAGTGCATATTTCCGTACCCGTGTCGGCAATCCAAATCGCGGCTAAATTTCAAGGCAATTGTCGTCTGGTACTAGATAGATTGCGCGATGCCATTAGTTTTGCTGTGGATAAAGGTTTGTTCGTGGCGGTGGGAGGAGAAGACTCCTCCAGAGCAGATGACACCTTCTTACTGGAAGTCGCCCAGTCTGCCCAAGACTGGGGCGCGTCCCGTTTTCGCTTCTGCGATACGGTAGGTATTCTGGACCCGGAGACCGCTGCCGAGAAGGTTGCCAATTTGGTTAAGTGGCTGTCTATAGATATAGAAATGCATACCCATAACGATCTGGGTTTGGCAACGGCTAACGCTCTGGCGGGCATTAAAGCTGGCGCTACTTCGGTCAATACTACGGTAAATGGTTTTGGGGAGAGGGCGGGCAATGCTGCTACGGAAGAAATAGTCATGGCGCTTAAGTGTTTGTACAAAATTGACATGGGCATCGATACTCCCAGGCTGCGGGAACTTTCTCAGGTGGTGGCGCGAGCTTGCGGTTTTGGGGTTCCACCTTGGAAGGCGATCGTCGGCGAGAATGCTTTCGCCCACGAGTCGGGCATCCACGGTCACGGAGTTCTCAAAAATCCGGCTACTTACGAGCCCTTTGCTCCAGAGGAGGTCGGTTGGGAACGTCGTTTGGTGGCAGGGAAGCACTCGGGACGGCATTTGTTATCGAGTATGCTGCAACAGTACGGCATTGCTTTGTCGTCTGAGGAAAGTCAATCGCTTTTGGATGCGGTCAGGAATTTATCGGTACAGGTAAAACGGAGTTTAACTCCAGAAGAATTATTGAACTTAGTTGAAAATAGGAGGGTTGTTTCGTGGCATCTGATGAATTAGAACTACATTTGCCGCCGTTCTTTGAACTCGAACAAAAGGTGCGGGTTACGAAGTTAATTCGTAACGACGGTACTTTTCCCGGTCAGGAAATAGGAGCCCATTTAGCGAAAAAGGGAGATATAGGCTATGTGGTAGGAATTGGCACTTATTTACAAACTGCTTATATCTATTCGGTTCATTTCATTGAAAAGGGTTTTATCATCGGCTGTCGCAAGCGGGAATTAGAGGCGGTGGAGGATTAAGAAAATTTCGTAGAACACATTAATTAAGGAGCAGATTAAAATGCTAGCAGAACAACAAAAACAAGGTTCGTTTTTTCAATTTCAACTCGAAGGTAATTTTGTCGGTTTTCTGGGCAAACCGGGAAAGATTAAATACTTGCGGTTGGCAGTGGGCGATCGCGAGCTAGAGATAAAATTACCTAAGCATTTACGTCATGCCGTGTCGGAATTAAAACCGGGAGACGGCATTCAAGTTTGGGGAGAAAAAGAGTTAAAAGGTTCCTTGCGAGAATTAAAATTGAAGGCCTTAGGATTGAACCTCATTAGTTGCCACTATCAACCCAATTCAACTTGTACTTCTCCCAATTCATCTTGTCAAAAGAAAGGCAAAATTCTTTTGTGTCAAAAGTCTGGTTGCGTCAAGCGGGGAGGGAAAAAAATGTACGATGCCCTCCAAGAGGGATTGTGCAATTTGGGCTTGGAAGATAGAGTTAGCATAGAAGTAACTAGCTGTCAAAAACGCTGCAAGCGAGCTCCTAATATGGTTTTTCTCCCCGCTAAGGCTAAGTACAGTCAAATAGCCCCGGGGGAGATTTCTTCTCTGCTGGCAAAACATTATGGGGAATAGGGAATTTTTTCTTTTTTAATTGCAAATTTTTCCTATTTATTCTTGCGTAGAAACCCGGTTTTTTGAAAAAACCGGGTTTCTTAATTTTGCCCTCACTTAATAAAAATTAATATTTATTTTAATAAGTTAAAAAACTGCATTAAATCTTATTAAGGGTTAGTATCTCAAAATACCAATATGCCTTAAATTACGCGGTATAAAAGTTAAGAAATTATAAAGGTTTCTGTTTAATTGGAGCTTAGGGACAGGGGTGGGATGGCCTGCTTAACTAAGCGTTAAGTTATTTATCCAAACCGCTTTGATTTAAAGTAATTAAAATAGAGTATAGTCCAGTTATTAAACTGAGTTAAATTTCAGATAAAAATGTTATTATCTGACAATTTGAACTAGAATAAAAGCAGTAAAGTAAGTGCAACAATCCGGGAAGCATCAGATTATTTTGTATTAATTAACACCAAACAACGCCGAGGGAAAAAGATGACTAATAACTTGCCAGCAAAACAAAGAAAAAAACCCAACAAGGTCAAAAATTTAACAGCTTATCGCTGTCAAATGAAATGCTCTTATAAAGAAGAGAAGCTGCAAAAAACCTTGCGGGAATTGGAAAATATTAAATTTGCCTTGGATAAGTCGGCCATAGTGGCGATCGCCGACCCAAAAGGAATAATCAACTACGTCAACGACAAGTTTTGTGAAATCTCCGGCTACGCAAGAGAAGAGCTAATAGGTCAAAACTATCGCTTGCTAAATTCTGGCTATCACGACCGAGAATTTTTCCAAGAAATGTGGCTAACGATTAGTTCTGGGAAGGTCTGGAAAGGGGAAATAAAAGACAGGGCCAAAAGCGGTAAAAACTATTGGGTAAATACCACGATAGTCCCGTTTTTAGACGAGGAAGAAAAACCGTGGCAATACCTAACCATTCAATTCGATATTACCGAAAGGAAACAAGCGGAAACTGCCTTAATAGAAAGTCAATCTCGCTACCAAAATCTGGTTAATTTATCTCCGGTGGGAATTTTTAGAACCGATCGCCACGGACAATATATCGAAGCAAACGAGCGGTGGTGCGAGTTGGCGGGCATGACTGTGGAAGAGGCCCAAGGAGAGGGATGGACTCAAACCATTCACCCAGAAGAGCGAGAGCAAGTTTTGGCCCAATGGTATTTAGCAACTTTGAAACAATTACCTTTTAAATCCTCCGAGTATCGGTTGCAACGTCCAGACGGAGCGGTCGCTTGGGTATTTGCTCAGGCGGTGGCGGAGACTAATGCCGATGGGGAGGTAGTAGGTTACGTCGGTACTATTACCGATATTACGGAACGCAAACTAGCCGAAGAAAAACTGCGCCACCACGCCTTGCACGATGCCCTGACGGGTTTGCCCAATAGAGCTTTCTTCCTCCACCGCTTAGAAAATGCCCTGGAGTCAGCTAACATCGGGGGCAAGTTGTTCGCGGTGTTGTTTTTAGATTTGAATCGGTTTAAGGTGATTAACGATAGTTTGGGGCATTTAGTGGGCGATCGCCTCTTATGTTCCGTGGCTCGGCGCTTGAGCGACGTAGTGCGTTCTAAAGACATGGTAGCTCGTCTGGGTGGCGACGAGTTTACGATTTTGTTAGAAAATGTAGCATCTTTAAACGCCGTTTTGCAAGTAGCAAATCGCATTCAAAGTACCTTATCTCAGCCCTTTTATTTAGAAGAAAATCAAATTTTTACTGGGGCGAGTATCGGCATTGTTTTATGCGGTTCCCAACAACAAGCTGCTGAGGAAAGCTGGCAAAAGTCAGAAGAAAAATATCTAGCTTCTTCTAACTTAAAAATACCGCAAACTCCATTTCCCCATTGCGTCTTGCCAAACCCGATTACTTACCACGAAAAACCGGAGGAAATTTTGAGGGCAGCGGATACGGCTATGTACCGGGCAAAAGAATTAGGAGGTAGCAGCCGTTATGTGGTATTTAATCCGCAAATGTACGAGCAAGCGGTCGCCCTTTTGCACTTAGAAAACGACCTCCGGCGGGCGGTGAAAACTTGCGAAGAATTCGTGCTGCACTATCAGCCAATTATCTCCAATAAAACCGGAGAAATTTCTGGTTTTGAAGCTTTAGTTCGCTGGCAGCATCCCACCCGAGGTTTTATTTCTCCCGAGGAATTTATTACTTTAGCAGAAGAAACGGGTTTAATCATTCCTTTGGGACGTTATGTGTTGTCTCAAGCAATTCTCCAGTTGCGAATCTGGCAGGCATCCGTAACGCCAGAAATACCTTTAACTATGAGCGTTAACGTTTCTCCAAAACAGTTAGCTAGCGCCGATTTTGTAGAACAAATAGATGAAATTTTACGTTATACTCATGTGGAAGGTAATTGTTTGAATTTGGAAATAACCGAAAGTTGTTTGATGGAAAATCCCGAAGCTGCTTCCCGAATTCTTTACCAATTAAGAAGTCGGGGCATCAGTTTGTCTATCGATGATTTTGGTACGGGTTATTCTTCTTTATCTAACCTGAGCCGTTTTCCTTTGAATACTTTAAAAATAGACCGTTCTTTTGTCAAGCAAATGGGAGAAAGCGGGGAAAATAGTTCTCTGATTTGGACTATTGTAACTCTGGCTCATAATTTGGGTTTGGATGTGGTAGCTGAAGGGGTGGAAACTGGGTTGCAGTTGGAACTTTTGAAAAAGTTAAATTGCGAAAAATCTCAAGGCTATTTTCTCTCAATTCCTTTGGAAGTAGAAACGGCGACAACTTTGCTTGCTGCTTCTATTGCCAAACGGCGAGAAAAAACAAAGTTAGAAGCGGTAAAAACTTTGGAAATTAGCGATCGCCTCCTTCAATACGACAACGCCCAAACTTTCCCCCAACGAGAGCGAATGCTCAAACGTCGCCTGGCAAGTCAAATCAGAAATACCCTCGATTTTAGCACCATCGTGAAGACGACGGTTAACGAAATTCGTCATTTAATGCAGGTTGAATGCTGTCAGTTTTTATGGTATCGAAACGATTTAAAACCGGCGATTTTTGAACCGATTTTAAAAACTTGTCAGTTAGAGGCATTTTGCCCGGGTTGCCTGAAACCTTCGACTCCAACTATTGCTTCTTTTGCTGAAGTTTTAATGGAGAAAAATTTGGTCTGCATTAACGATGTTGCCGCCGAGAAAAATCTCGACGATGCTAGCCGAAAATATTTGCTTTCTAAGCAGTTAAAATCGATTTTAGCGGTGGCGGTTCATCCACAGTCTGGCCCTTGGGGAGTTATCGTTTGCGAAAGGACTCGCCAGCAGAAACCTTGGACTGAGGAAGAGGTCGAATTTATCGAGGAGTTGGGGGAACAGTTGGCGATCGCGATCGACCATGCTAAAATGTACGAAGAGAGCCGCTGGGCGGCAACTCTGGCCCAAGCCCAAACGGCTCAAATGCAACAAGCTCTGGCAAAATTGCAGCAAACTCAAGCTCAGTTAATCCAAGCAGAAAAAATGTCATCTTTAGGCTTATTAGTTGCCGGGGTTGCCCACGAGGTTAACAATCCGGTTAACTTCATTTATGGTAATATTAATCATGCCAAACAATACGCGGAAGATTTACTAAAAATGTTGGGGCTTTACCAACAAGATTTTCCAGAACCGACGGCAGGAATTAAAGAGTTAAGCGAAACTATTGATTTGGAGTTTATCGAACAAGATTTACCAAAGGTGATGAATTCTATGGCCATGGGAGCCAACCGCATTCGGGAAATTGTCGAGAGTTTGCGCAATTTTTCTCGCTTGGACGAAGCACAATTTAAGTCGGTTTATTTGCATCAAGGAATAGACAGTACCTTGTTGATTTTGCAGCATCGGTTAAAGCTCGATAATGGTTGGGAAATAGAAGTAGTTAAAGACTATGGAGATTTGCCGAAGGTCGAGTGCTATCCGGGGTTGCTAAATCAGGTATTTATGAATTTGCTGGGCAATGCTATTGATGCTTTGGAAAGCAATATTGCTCGGGAAGAAATAGAGCGATCGCCCCAAATTACTATCCGCACGACTAGCAAACATCCTAACTGGATAAGCGTTAGTATTTCCGATAACGGTTCGGGTATTAAGGAGGCGGCAAAAGCTAAGTTATTCGACCCGTTTTTTACTACTAAACCGGTAGGAAAAGGAACGGGTTTGGGTTTGTCTATTTCTTATCAAATAATCGTCGAAAAACACGGGGGGCGAATCGAGTGTTTTTCGACTGAGGGCGAGGGTACGGAATTTGTTATCGAAATTCCGGTGCGCCAGGGCGGTTTGGTTCCTATTTCTGATGAGAAGAAAATACTAATGGGAGGGTGAAATTGACGATCGCTTTAACTCAAATTCCGACTGCGAAAAAATTCTATCCGTTAAGCGTGGCGCCGATGATGGATCGAACCGATCGCCACTTCCGCTATTTTATGCGGTTGCTGACTCGGCGCACTTTGCTTTATACGGAAATGGTGACGACACCGGCTATTTTGCACGGCGATCGCGAGAAACTCCTGGGGTTTTCCCCAGAGGAAAAACCTCTGGTGTTGCAAGTGGGAGGTGACGATCCGCAACAACTGGCGGTTTGCGCTCTGGTGGCGGAGGAGCTGGGTTACGATGAGGTTAATCTCAACGTCGGTTGTCCGAGCGATCGCGTCCAAAACGGCAATTTCGGCGCTTGCCTGATGGCCCAACCGGAGAGAGTGGCCCGGGCGGTGGAGGCGATGGCGGGGGCGGTGGGGATACCGGTGACGGTGAAACATCGTATCGGTATCGACGATCGCGATCGCTACGAGGATATGGCTAATTTTGTAGCGATCGTCTCCGAGGCCGGCTGCCAGCATTTCAGCGTCCACGCCCGCAAAGCATGGTTGCAAGGTTTGAGCCCGAAGGAAAATCGCACGGTACCGCCGTTGCGCTACGAGGACGTTTACCGTCTCAAGGCAGAATTTCCCCATCTATTTATAGAGATAAACGGCGGTTTTACCAGTTTGGAGCAGGCGAAGGGGCAGTTAGATAAAGTTGACGCGGTGATGGTCGGCAGGGCGGCCTACGACACTCCTTATATATTTGCGACGGCGGACCGGAACATTTACGGCGAAGATGTAGCGCCTCCCACTCGCCGCGAAGTGGTAGAGGCGATGCTTCCTTATATAGATTTGTGGGTGTCGCGAGGGGTGAAGTTAAATAGCATTACCCGTCATCTGTTGCAGTTATTCGCGGGGCAACCGGGCACCAAAGCGTGGAAGCGCCACCTGAGCGAAAACGCCCATCTCCCAGGGGCGGGGGTAGAGGTAGTGCGGGCGGCGCTGGAGAAAGTAGGTTAGTTCGTAGTAACGACTTTAGTCGTAGTTCGTAGTAACGACTTTAGTCGTA
>CAZUCT010000143.1:0-18121 GCA_964619285.1 uncultured bacterium
TCTACGGGGAAAATTTTCTGCAAATATTTTTGCCTACCTACTTAATTGCTAATTGGGTTCTTCGGTACTGAATTTGCTAAAACAATAATTTAGCATACTTTGTACCAAAGAGCCGAATTTTTGAGTTTTTCAGCAAGCCCTAAGTTAATTTTTGTTTCGACTTCTTTCTTTTCTCAAAAAGCCATGTTAAACTGAATTGAGCGGATAGCAATTAGCAATTAGCCATTAGCAATTAGCCATTAGCCATTAGCCATTAGCCATTAGCCATTAGCCATTAGCAAATTATGGGTTATCTCTTAATAATTTTACTTATCGGCCTTGCCGTTTATGCTTTTAACATGTCTGTCATGGTTATTAGCGAAAACGATCGCGCCATAGTCGAACGGGTAGGCACTTTTAGCCGAGTTCTCGAACCAGGAGTTCGTTTTGTAATACCTTTAGCCGAAAAAGTAGTTCATGTGGATACCCTCCGGGAACGCTTTTTGGATATTAAACCCCAAGAAGTTATTACTCAAGACGGTCTGACAATTTTAGTCGATGCCGTGGTTTATTGGAAGATATTAGATATCAAAAAAGCTTATTATGAAATCGAAAATATTGAGGATGCTTTCGTTAGCATAGTCTTAACCAACATACGTTCTGAAATTAGCGAGTTAAAAGCCAAAGATACCTCATCTTCTAAAAAAAGTATTGATAAAACTTTGCTGAAAAGGCTGGATGAAACTACCTCGAATTGGGGCGTAAAAGTTATTAGGGTTGAAGTTCAAAATATTACTTTTCCCAAGAGAATACAAACGGCTATGGAGAACGAGTGGGCTGCTATAAGCGAAAAAGAGGCGAGAATTGCCATTGCCGAAGCCGATAAAGCAGCAGCGATCGCTCATGCCGAAGGGGAAAAATTTAGGGAGATATCCGAAGCCGAAGCGGAATCTAAAGCTATAGAATTGCTAGCTAAAAGTTTAGGTCTCGACTCCCGCAGTCCAGACTTTTTACAATATCTCGTCGCCACTAAATACGTCCAAGCAAATCAAAAATTAGGAGAAAGTTCTAACTCAAAAATCTTGTTTGTTGACCCCGCTTTTATGTCAGATTCCGTTCGCAGGTTGTTAGGAAAAAGAGCAGATTTTCCCAACGAAGATGACAACGAAACTGGCGGTCGCGGCCATGGTAAAAAACCATTATTATAGTGTTAATTGTTAATTGTCAAATTTTAATTGTCAATTGTTAATTAAGGTTTGCTGAGAAACTCAAAAATAGACCTCTTGCAAAAGTAAAAATTAAATCTTTTTAAGACTACTTTTCTTCTAATTATAATCAACCAAGACTCTCCCTCAGTTAAGCGTTAAGAGTTAAGAGTTCCCGAAAACTGCGGCGAAGTTTCCACTGAAACCCGGTTTTTTGCCAACCGGGTTTCTAGCCCCAAAATAGAAAATTTTGTAATCCCTCTTATTTATTGCTTTACCATTAACAAAAACACAATTAACAATTAGCAATTAGCAATTGACAATTAGCAATTAGCAATTAGCAAACCCTAACTACCTAAAAATAGCATCGGCAACCCGACAAACATCGAACATTTCTGGAACGTCGTGAACGCGAACGATATCTGCCGAACGAGCGATCGCAGCCGTACAAGCAGCAGCAGTGCCCCAAACCCGTTCCTTTGGTTCCGACTTATTTAAAATCTTACCGATAAAACTCTTCCGAGAAACCCCAATTAAAATCGGACAATTTAAACCCTTAAACCGTTCTAAATGGCGCAATATTTCTAAATTTTGAGCGTAAGTTTTAGCAAAGCCAACACCCGGATCGATAATAATTTTTGACCTCTCAATTCCCGCCGCCACCGCCGCCTCAATGCGACCTTTTAAAAACCCATAAATCTCCCCAATTAAATCCTCATAATCCGTCAACTGCTGCATAGTTTTCGGCGTTCCTTTAATATGCATTAAAACAATTGGAACCCCCAAAGCAGCAACCGCTGGCAGCATTTCTGCCTCAAAAGTTCCACCAGAAATATCGTTAACAATATCCGCCCCCGCCCCAACAGCCGCCCTCGCCACCGCCGCCCGAGTCGTATCCACAGAAATTGCCACCGTAGAACAGGCATCTTGCCTGTTTCCTTCCTTTATTTTCCTACTTAAAACCTCGATTACTGGTACTACTCTATTTAACTCTTCTGCCAAAGAAATAACATCGGCACCAGGTCTAGTAGATTGACCGCCAATGTCAATAATATCCGCCCCCCCAGCCATCATTTTTTCGGCTCGAACTAAAGCAGTTTCCAAACTATTAAAATCCCCACCGTCGCTAAAACTGTCTGGCGTGACATTGAGAATGCCCATTAAATAAGTTCGTTTTCCCCAGTCAAAATTTAGATGCATCGCTAATTGTTAATTGGGGAGCATCCCATATTTGTAAAAATATTTTTTCTCAAATCTCGAACCTCCAACATCTCTGACCTCTGACCTCTGACCTCTGACCTCTGACCTCTGACCTAAAGCATTAAATTTTTGGCTTTATTCAAAATTGGGATGCACCCGTTAATTGCTAATTGTTAATTGTCAATTGTTAATCATTAATTGTGCCTTTACCATTAACAATTGACAATTGACAAAAAGCGCTATTTCCTATTTATAATTAACAATGCGGGCAAAACTATCCGGTTGGAGACTAGCGCCCCCAACCAAAGCCCCATCAATTTCTGGTTGAGCCATAATTTCATCAACATTATCCGGCTTTACAGAGCCACCATATTGAATGGGCACGCCAGCATTAGTCAATTTGCTGCGAATTAAACCAATAACTCGATTAGCTTCCCCCGCCTCGCAGGTATCCCCAGTGCCGATCGCCCAGATCGGTTCGTAAGCAATTATCAAATTCTCTTGGTCGATATCCACCAAATCTTTCTCCAACTGGGAGAAGATGTGAGACTCAGTTTCTCCAGCATCCCGTTGCTGTTTCGTTTCTCCCACGCAGAGGATCGGAGTCAAACCGTAACTTTGAGCCGCTTTGAGCCGCAAATTAACAGTTTCGTCAGTTTCGCCGAAATATTCCCGGCGCTCGCTATGGCCAACGATGACATAGCTAACCCCGATTTCTTTCAACATCAGGCCAGAAATTTCCCCGGTATAAGCACCCGACTCCTCCCAGTGGACGTTTTGGGCCCCGAGCTTTACCCTACTTCCATGCAATTTTTTGGACATCGCATCTAAATCGGTGAAGGGAGTGCAGAGAATGACTTCCCTCTCTGGGGGGGTTTGCTGTACTTCTGACATAAACCCTTCGAGAAAGTCTTTTGCTTCCGCTTGGGTTTTGTACATTTTCCAGTTACCAGCTATTACGATTTTCCTCACTTTTGCTTAATTAAATCTCTAAAGTCTTCAAAAATGCCAAACTCCAGTTTAAGGGTAAAGGGGACGTTTTTGAAGGGGCAAGATTGGGCTTAGATTGGGACCAGGATTTCAATTGCCCCCTGCAGGAAGTTATTGGCCAAATTCAACCCGGGCCCGTTCTACGATTTCTGGCGTCACCCTTTCTAATTCCTCTTCGCGGGCCATTTGTTCGATCCGCTGTCTGGCCTGAGTGCGGACGAAATAGGGAATATTTTTCAATTTGGCCTTGGCTTCCGGCGTCCATTCTAATTCGTTGCTGAACTTTGAATTATCGGTCATAGCAATTTTTGAGAGCTTCCAAGTTTTATTTTAGGGCTTGATGAAAAACTCAAGTTTCCTAATTGTTAATTGCTAATTGCTAATTGTTAATTGCTAATTGCTAATTGCTAATTGCTAATTGCTAATTGTTAATTGCTAATTGCTAATTGTTAATTGCTAATTGCTAATTGCTATTCCCCATTCCCAATATTGTTAATTGCCTAATTGTTTTTGAGGAATAATAATAACAAACTCCGTACCTTTTCCTTCCTCAGAAATACAGCGCAATTCTCCCCGGTGTTTTTCAACAATAATCTGATAGCTAATAGACAAACCCAAACCCGTGCCTTTGCCTATAGGTTTAGTAGTGAAAAACGGGTCGAAAATTTTATCAATAGCCTTTTGACTCATGCCGATGCCGTTATCCGCCAAGCTAATTTCCACGTTGTTTTCCCGAGAAACAGTAGTAATAATAATCCGGCTGGGATTGGCATTAATTTCTTCCGCGCTCCGGTTTTTATCCCGCTCGTCTAAAGCATCAATAGCATTAGCAATAATATTCATAAATACCTGATTTAGCGGTCCGGCGTAACACTCGACTAAAGGTAATTGACCGTATTCTTTAACAATTTCAATAGCGGGACGGGAGGGTTTAGACTTCAGACGACTTTGTAAAATCAATAAAGTGCTGTCCAGATTTTCGTGGATATCGATTTCTTTAATTTCTGCCTCATCCAAACGAGAGAAAGTCCGCAGAGATTTAACAATTTCCCTAATTCTTTCCGCTCCCACTTTCATCGACTTAAAGAGTTTTTGCAAATCTTCAATAAGAAAATCTAGCTCGATACTTTCTATGGCCCTTTCTATTTCTGGAGTAGGTTCGGGATAAGTATTTTGATACAGCTCCAGCAAATCTAAAATATCCTTAAGGTAATCTGCGGCAAAATTGATATTGCCAAAAATAAAGTTAACGGGATTGTTAATTTCGTGAGCGATGCCGGCAACCATTTGTCCGAGAGAAGACATTTTTTCCGCTTGAACGAGCTGGCTTTGGGTGCGCCGCAACTCGCGCAAAGTTTCTTCTAATTCCTGACTTTTAGCAGTGGCAACTATAGCTGAGAGGCGAGATTGTTGGTAAAGTTCTGCTTGGTTAATAGCGATCGCCAACCGATCCGAGACGGCATCCAAAAGCTGTATTTCTTCATTCGTCCAGGGTTGAGGTGGATAGCCCCGGACGCAACCGAAGGCGCAAACGCCGCTATTGGTCAAAGTCGATAGCCAAATGCCAGAAGCTATATTATTTGCAACTAAAAACTCCCGCACTAAAGGATCGCTCTCCATATTCGCGTCATCCACTTGATAAATTTCCATTTGTAACAGTTGTTCCGAGAGGGAACCTAACATCTCGGCGGAATGTTCGCCCAGGAAACTGGGATAGCCGGGCTTTTTAGCTTCTTTAGTCACTTGCCAACACTGGCGATCGGGCTGATACCAGGCAAAAGTACAGACATCTACTTCTAATAAGTTGTAGATCTCTCGAACGGTGTTTTCCAAGATAGTATCCAATTCTAGGGAATTTCTAATCTGGCTGCCGATGCGATCTATGAGGGCTTCCCTTTTTGCTAGCTGTCGGAATTGGGCTTCGGATTTTTGGAGGGCAAGTTCCGCCTGTTTGCGCTCCGTAATATTGTTAATCGTACCCACGATCCGATAAATAGCGCCGCCTGCATTCCGCAGGGGGGTGAGAACCGTCAGAGACCAATTGTCGGTTTCTTGGAAAACAAAGCGCTCCTCGTAGCGCACGGAAGTGCCAGCAGCAATGCAGTCTGCGAATCTTTGGCGAAACTGGCAGCCTAAAGAAGGACCGAATACTTCTTCTGGGGTTTTGCCGCAACTGTCGGCGGCGCTGATACCGGTCATCTGCTCTGCTAAGAGGTTCCAACCGATGTAGCGGAAGTTGCCATCGCTGCAAACATCGACCACATAAATCACTTGTTCGACGCCATCGTAGATGCTGCGTAAAAACAGCTCTCGCTCTCGCAGAGTTGCTTCTGCTTGCTTGCGGTCGGTGATATCCATGACGGTACCGAAAAGTCGGATGGTTTTGCCTTCGCGATCGCATATTGCTTCGGCCCTGGCATTGACGCAACCAATTTCTCCGTTGGGGCGGAGGATGCGAAAGTCAAAGTCGCCAGGTTGGGCGGTGGCGAGGACTTTTCGCGTATGTCGCTGCCACAACCTCCTGTCTTCTGGATGGACCATGCAGGCGTGTTCTTCTGGGGTGGGGGCGGGTTGGGTTGGTTCCATGCCGTAAATTCGCTTGATTTCGTCGGACCAAGTAATAGTGCGGGTGGCGAGGTCGTATTCCCAGTTGCCGATGTGAGCTATTCTTTGAGCCGCTTGGAGGTTGCGGGCGAGGGTGCTTAGTTGTTCTTCGGCGGCTTTGCGATCGCTAATATCCCTGGCCACTGCATAAACTAATCCTTCTTCCGGGAAGGGCACTGCAGTCCAAGCCACCCACTTGTAAGAACCATCCTTAGTGCGGTAGCGGTTTTCAAATTGGATGATGGTTTGGCCGAGCTTAGTAATATCTGAGAATTCCGCTAAGGTCGAGGCGATATCTTCTGGATGAACGAATTCGATAAAGGGTTCCGACAGCAGTTCTCGTTCGCTATAACCAAAAAGTTTCTGCCAAGCGGGGTTAAGCCGTTTGAAATAACCGTCGAAACCAGCGATACAGAGTAAATCTAGGGAAACCGTAAAGAAGCGATCGCGCTCCATTTCCGCTTGTTTGCGTTCGCTAAGATCCCGCCCTTCGGCGATTAACAGTACCACTGTATCGGTTTCATCTTTGAGAGGTTTAATTGAAAAATCGATGGTTACAAAGCTGTTATTCACCCCTATTAGGTCTAACTCGTAACGGGTAAAATCGCCCTTAGCGGCGCGGTGGATGCTTTCTTTGACGAGGACGCGGTTTTCTGGCAGCCACCGGGGCGCTTGCCAAAATGGCAGTCCGACGAGTTCTGAATGTTCGATACCGAAAAAGTCGAGGGTAGTTTGGTTGCTTTCGATAACCGTGCCATCTGGTTGTAGCAGGGCCATAAATTGAAACATGGAGTCGAAAACGGCGCGAAAACGTCTTTCGCTTTCCCGCAAGGCTATTTCGGCGGCTTTGCGATCGGTAATATCCCTGACTATAGCTAACACTTCCGAATCTGCCACCACTGCGACTCGCGCTTCGCATTCTTGGCGATCGCCCATTAAAGGCAGTTGATACTCAAAAACCTGCATCTTGCCCGTCGCCAGGGCTAATTGCGTATAGTTCGAGATAGAGCTCGCTACTTCCTCTGGCAGAATTTCGGTTACATTTTTCCCGATCGACTCGCGATCGGGTAGGGGGAGAGCGAAAATATTGGGAGCTTTGAAATCTAAAATCTTACCGTCTTTACTGAGGCGAAACAGTAAATCTGGCATGGCGGATAGCATGGCTCGATTTCTGGCTTCGCTTGCTTGCAGGGCTGCTTCCGCTTGCTTGCGATCGCTTATTTCTACTACCACCGAACCCACGCCGATAGGTTCGGGTTCCGTACCGAAGATCGGAAACCAAGACACGATCCAATCTCTTTGCACTCCCGGTCGGTCGGGCAGTTCGCTAGATACCTCAAAATTGAGCATTGGTTCTCCCGTCGCCAGAATTTTTCGGTAAGCCGGCTCTAAGGTAGGTGCTAGGTGGGGGATGACTTCTCTAACTGTTTTGCCGATGTGTTCTGCTACTGGTACGTTGTTAGTTGCTGCGAGGGTTTCGTTAATAAGAACGAAGCGCAACTCCTCGTCAAAGATAGCAAGTCCGGCGGGGGCGGCGGCGAAGAAGGCGTTAAATAAGGCTTCCCGTTTGGCTAATTCTTTTTCTAAGGATTTGCGATCGCCGATATCTCTGGCGATGCCGCAATAACCCTCGAAGTTGCCGTCGAGGTCGAAAACTGGCCTGCCGCTGGTTTCGAGAATTACTTCGCGCCCGTCTTTGTGGAGGTAAAGGTTTTCGATATTAGCGAGGAGCTGTCGGGTCTTAGTTAGAAAAAGCTGGCGCGATCGCTTTGCTTCTGCCGGCGGCATGAAATCGAAGGGAGTTTTGCCCAAGACTTCTTCGGGAGAGTAGCCTAAAATTTGTTTAACTTGGGGGCTGACATAAGTATAGTTCCACTCCGAATTCGCGCTCCAGATCCAATCGCTGCTAGTTTCAACTAAATTGCGGAATCGCTCTTCGCTCTCCAGCAAGGCTGTTTCTGTTTCTTTGCGCTCGGTGATATCGGTGAAAGATGCCACCGAGGCATAAGGCTTGTTTTCGTTGGGGCGAAATAACGGTTGGCTGTTGACGGAGATCCAGGTGAGAGTGCCGTCTAGTTTTTGAACCCCCATAACGACGTTATGGCAAGGCTGGCCGCTTCTGAGAGTTACCGAGTTGGGGTGTTCTTCTCCAGGAAAAGGAGAGCCATCTTCTTTAATCGATCGCCTGCGGGCATCCGTTGAAGTTCGCCCCATCATCTGTTCTGCAGTCATTCCTAAGATGGTTTCGGCGCTGGCGTTGCAAGTGCGGATGGTACCGGAGGCATCTTGTAGGACTATTCCTTCGCTGAGGGCGCTCAATACGGTTCGATATCGCGCTTCGCTTTCTGCGAGGGAGGTCATTAAGCGGGTTTTTTCTCCTTCTATTTGTTTGCGATCGCTTATATCTCTGACAAATCCATCCCAAATTAGATCTCCGTTGCCGTGCTTTTGGGGGCGGGAAACTCCCGACAACCATTTCATAGTTCCCGAAGGAGTTATAATCCGCCATTGATACTCCCACTCCGTTAATGTTTGGGCCGAGCTGGCGATCGACTCCTGGATTAATTCTAGATCTTCTTTGGAAATCAACTCCCACATTATTTGGGAGTTTTCTATTATTTCTTCTGGCTCTAATTCATAAATTTCCCGCGCTCCGGGACTGACATAAGTAATTTCGTCGGAACCGTCTGGGTGGAGTACATATTGATAAATTACTGCGGGTAAATTGCTTACTACTTCCTGGCAAATAGATGACTCTTTTTCAGTTTTACCAATCTCGGTTATTATTCCATTAATTCTTTTCTTTTCCCTATTTAGCATCCACAATTTATTTTTAATTAAGCGAATTTCGCCGTTGGCTTTTTGGATATGGTATTCTATTTCTTGCGGGTCTGTTTCGGAGATTTTAGCCAAACATCGAAGCAGGCGATCGCGCTCCGACGGGATAATTAATTCCAGCCATAAATTGGGATTTTCTAATAGTTTTTTTTGGGAGCGATCGTAGAGCTTTTCCGCTGCTTTGTTAGCGTAAACCATTTGATAATTTTCGCCCTCTACCACCCACGCTCCTTCTTGGATTTCGTCAAGAATGCTGGAGCATTCCCTATCTAATTTTAGTTTGACAAATTTTTGAGTCATAGCACGTTAAAACTTTTACCACAATGAAATTGTTTTTTATTTTTCCAAATTTTATCTAGTTGCCCCTGTTAGAACTACCTAGCTGACAGTTCCCTATTTCCTATTCCCCATTCTTTTGAATTGTAACCGGAAGTTCGATAATAAATTTAGTGCCTTTGCCCCACTGGGAGACGCAGCGCAGATCGCCCCCGTGTTTTTCCACCACAATTTGATAGCTAATAGACAATCCCAACCCCGTACCTTTGCCAATCGGTTTGGTAGTATAAAAAGGGTCGAAAATTTTCTCCATAGCTTCTTTTTCGATCCCGATTCCATTATCAGCAATTGTAATTTTTACCCGTTTGTTATCCTGGCGCTCGGCTTCTTCAACATCGCTGTCGCTAACCTTGCCGGGCCGAAAGACAGCAGTTTTAATCTCAATCGTGCTAGGATTTGCTTTAATTTCCTCAAGACTGCGATTTTTGTCTCGTTCGTTTAAAGCATCGATCGCGTTACTAATAATATTCATAAATACCTGATTTAGTTGACCTGCATAACATTCGATTAAAGGCAATTTACCGTAATTTGTAATTACCTTAACTTCGGAATGATTGGGACCGTGTTTCAGTTTCGTTTGCAAAATCATCAAAGTGCTGTCGATATTTTCATGGATATCTACTTCTTTGACCTCGGCTTCGTCCAAACGGGAAAAAGTGCGCAAAGATTTAACAATTTCCTTAATTCGTTCGGCTCCCACTTTAATAGAATCTAGCAGTTTTGGCAAATCTTCTGCTAAAAATTCTAACTCGATTTTCTCGATTTCCTCAACAATTGCTGGTGCGGGATTGGGATAATGCTGTCCGTACATTTCCATCAATCCTAATAAATCGCGAATGTATTCTTGGGCGGGAGTTAGATTGCCATAAATAAAACTCACTGGATTATTAATTTCGTGAGCGACACCCGCCACTAATTGCCCTAAAGAAGACATTTTTTCAGCTTGAATTAATTGGCTTTGGGTGCGCCTGAGTTGGCTGATACTGGTTTTTAATTCTTGAGTTTTAGCAGTGGCTCTCTCGTAAAGTTCTGCTTGATTGATAGCAATGGCTAACTGCTCTCTAATACTGGCGAGCAATTCTACTTCCCCATCGCTCCAATGGCGAACCGAACTAAAATTAATACAAATAAAACTACCTAAATCCCCCGACACGGTCTGAATTGGCAATCCTAAAATTGACCGATAACCTCGTTCTAATAAAGAATCTCGGAGCTTGGGTAGGGAAATAGCAGCTACATCGTCATAACGGACGATTTTTCCCTTTAAAATCCTGCGAGCGAGGATGCCAATTTCGTCAGTGGTATAAGCACCGAGAATGGAGGGAGTCTCGGCAGTTTTCACTTCTTTATAAACTTCCCAAACGGGGGGCGTAGCGTGAGGGCGGTACCAGGTGAAAACGCACAAATCGATATCTAATAAATCCCGCAGTTGTTGGACGGTAGTTTCTAAGATAGTATCCAAATCGAGAGAATTTCTAATCTGACTTGCCAAACGGTTGATCAGTTGTTCCCGCCGAGCTAGTTCTCGCAATTGTGCTTCGGACTTGCTTAAGGCTAATTCTGCCCGCTTGCGATCTGTAATCTCAACTGCGGTACCGACGAGCCGATAAACTTTACCATTTAGACGCAAAGGCGTTAAGGTAGTCAGAAACCAAGTTTCTCTCCCAGTAAAGTTCATCATCTCCTCGTAATTAATAGTAGTCTCAGTTTCCAAGCACTTGCGGTAGTTGCGCAGCACTCGTTCCCCATGGATCGCCCCAAAGAGTTCCATGGGGGTTTTGCCGATGACTTCGGCAGCGAGGCTCTGGCTGACGCGCTCGCAGGCAGGATTCCAGCCGACGTAGCGGAAATTGCCTTCTGGGGTGACATCTAATACAAAAATCGCCTGTTCGGTACCGTCGTAGATGCTGCGCAAAAACTGTTCTCGTTCTTGGAGGGCGATTTCCGCTTGTTTGCGATCGCTGATGTCGCGAGTAACAGTACCCAAGGCAAAGGGTTTGCCTGTTTCTGGGTCGAGGAGAGTGAAAGCAGTCCAAGAGACGTAGATTACCTCCCCCGTTTGAAAGTGTCGAAAGCGAAGATCGCTTTCTGCCCTTCCCTCTGCCATGACTTTCGGCAGCAACACTTCCAACAAGTATGAACGATCTTCGGGCCAGACAAACTCCGTCACATCAATCTGGCTCGCTTCTTCCATCCCCGATAGTCCGACCATTTTTTGACCTGCTTGATTGATATATAGCGGTTGGTCGTGAAAGTCGCTGATGCCGATAAATTCGGAACTTCGCTCGATGAGGGTGAGGAATTTTTGTTGTTCGCGTTCGGCTAGTTTGCGATCGCTAATATCGGCTAGGGCTCCGATATAGCCGACTCCCCGCCCGTCTTCTCCTACTTCAGCCATTACCTGACTCATTACCCAGATAATTTTGCCCTCTGCTCCGAGCAACCGATATTCGGTGGTAAATCGTCGCTTGCCTACTATGGCTCCATACCATTCTGTAAATACTCGCTCGCGATCGTCTGGATGTATGGCGTGAATCCAACCTTGTCCCAGGGCATCTTTGACGCTCAATCCCGTAATTTCCGTCCAGCGATCGTTGATATAGCTGCAATTTCCCCAAGGATCTGTTTGGAAGATACAAATAGGGGAGGTTTCGGTTAAGGTTTGATATCGACCCTGGCTCTCTCGCAAGGCTACTTCTGCCAGTTTGCGCTCGGTAATGTCGCTACAGATACAAATTAGCTGTTCGTCGTGGGCGAGGGTCAGGGAAATTTCTTGAGTAAAGGTTCTGCCATCCCGTGTTTTGCCGGTTCCTTCTCCCTTCCAGTGTCCCTGTCGTTCTAAAATCGGAAACACTTCGGTTTCCAGTCTTTTTATTTCCTCGGCTTCATACAATTCCTGCCAGTTTTTGCCCAGGAGTTCCTCGACATCGCTGTAGCCATAGATGCTGGTATAAGCTTGATTGAGATAAGTATATTCCCGTTGGGCGTTGAGAATAGCAATGCCTACGGTGGCCGCTTCTATAACTTCCAACTGGCGCTTGCTGGTTTCTTCTGCCTCTTTGCGATCGCTGAGATCCTGAATATAGCCATACCAGATAATGTCGCCGTCGGACTGCTTTTCAGGTCGGGCGCTGCCGGATAACCACTTGAGTTTGCCAGAATAAGTATAATTGCGCCATTCCATTTTCCAGGGTTGGAGAGTTTGAGCGGAGTTATTTACAGAATTGCGCAAGGTATCGATATCCTCGGGATGAACCAATCCCCAAATCGAGAAAGGATTTTCTAACACTGTTTCTGGTTCGACTTCGTAGATTTCACGACAACCCGGACTGATATAAGAGAACTCGTCGGAACCATCGCGGTGCAATATATACTCGTAGATAGCTCCCGGTACGTTTGCTGCCAGTTTTTCCAAGCGGGTTGCTTGGGAAAGGGCAGTTGAGGATTGAGGATGGGACTGGCCTCCTCGATCTGGGTGAATTGGAGGGATGGAGTTGTGGACAGTAGGCATTGGTAGTTTTTAGTAAGTTGCTCTGATGTCTTGTATTGCAGGAACTTTTCCCGCTCGTAACTCGATCGCCTAGATGCATTGGACGAGTGCCAGTCGCTCGCTTCCAACTTTTATTCATACTCGTACTCAGACTCGAAAAAGATCGGAATATAAGAAAAAAGCGATCGCTCGTTCTTAGAGGCATCCCATATTTGCTCTTCCCCAAAAAATTAAAGCTTGCCATTAACAATTGACAATTGACAATTGACAATTGACAAAAAGCAATAACCCTGATGGTTTATGACAAAATTGGGAGCCACTCCTGTTTTTTGTCTTCAATGCACCCGACGAACACCATTTTCATTGTGCCACTATGTCTCGTATTATCACCTACAGTCCCGCCTACACCCTGGTCCCAACTTACGAATGTTTTAACCGCTGCAGCTATTGTAATTTTCGGGCCAATCCTGGCGAAAGCCCCTGGCTGTCTTTGTCGGAGGCGGCGACGCGACTTTTGCCCCTTCGGAGTCAAGGAGCGATCGAAGTCCTGGTCCTCAGCGGCGAAGTTCATCCAGACAGTCCGAGGCGATCGCTCTGGTTTCAACATATTTACGACCTCTGTCAGTTGGCCCTATCCCTGGGATTTTGGCCCCACACTAACGCCGGCCCTCTCAGTTTTGAAGAAATGACCAAATTAAAGGAGGTCAACGTCTCCATGGGCCTGATGTTGGAACAAATGACTCCCCGACTTCTGGAAACGGTTCACCAACGAGCTCCCAGCAAGCAGCCCCAACGGCGAAGGCAGCAGTTGGAATGGGCGGGAGAGTTGCAGATTCCTTTTACTACGGGTTTGCTTTTGGGTATTGGGGAGACGGCAGCTGACTGGCGGGAAACTTTGGCGGTTATTGCTGAGGTGCAGGAACGGTGGGGCCACCTTCAGGAGGTTATTATTCAGCCTTATAGTTTGGGCAGCGGTCAAATGTGGGAGGGGGAGAGTTTCGATTTGGAGTTGCTGCCAGAAGCGGTGGCTCTCGCTCGGGAAATGCTGCCTCTTTCTATTACTTTACAGATTCCTCCGAATTTAGCGGCTCTGCCAGAGGTTTTGTTGGCTTGTTTGGAAGCGGGGGCGAGAGATTTAGGGGGTATCGGCCCTCGGGATGAGGTGAATCCCGATTATCCCCATCTCCAGCATGGAGTCTTGACGGAGTTACTGGCTTCGGCGGGGTGGGAGTTGCGGCCTCGCTTGCCGGTTTATCCTCAATATGACGGTTGGTTGTTGCCTCCTTTGCGGGATAGGGTTGAGGAGTGGCGGGGGAAGACGGAGCCCCAGGAGGTTAAGAAACCCGGTTTTTTGCCAACCGGGTTTCTGGCGGCACTATCTAAAGTCGAAACCCGGTTTTTTGCCAACCGGGTTTCTGGCCCCACTATCTAAAGTCGAAACCCGGTTTTTTGCCAACCGGGTTTCTGGCCCCACTATCTAATTAAGTGGAGCCCAGCAAAAGACAATATCTTGGTCATTTTCTTGTAGAACCCAACTTTCGATGTCGGGTTCCACGAAGGTCCGCACGACCTACTTTTCTATTACCCATTACCCATTACCTAATTGTTAATTGTTAATTGTTAATTGTTAATTGCCTAATACCCTTTGGCCGAGCGATCGGGGGTAAAACCGCAATCGACCCACTGGACGCTGGTGGTGAAACTGCCGTCGGCATGGAGATTTAATAACCGAAAGCCGGGGGGTTTGTCGTCGATGGCGAAGTTGGGGTTGTGGCGTTCAAACTGGATGCAAGTAGAAGGAGTTCCTAAATAACGAACGGGGCCTTTTTGTTTGTCTAGTTCTTGATGGATGTGGCCGCAGAGAACGATTTTGACTTGGGGATGGCGATCGATGACTTCTAAAAATGCTTCTGGGTTGTGGAGGGTAATCTCGTCCATCCACTGCGAACCGATGGGGATGGGGGCGTGGTGGAGGGCTATTAAGGCGGGGCGATCGCGGGTTTGTCTGAGTTTGAAGTCCAACCATTCCACACTTTCGGGAGGTAGTTGGCCCTCTACCCGGCCCGGAACGTTGGTACGAAGGAGGAGAAACTGCCACCCGCCGAGGTTAAAGGATTTTGCTGGTGAAATGGTAGGGGTGTTGAGGGCCGCTTTCATTACGGGCAAGATGTCATGGTTGCCGGGCAGCCAGTAGGAAGGTATTTGGAGGGGCGTTATTAGGGAGGTCAGATAATAATATGAGGCGGGGGTTTCGTCTTGGGAGATGTCGCCGGTGAGGAGGAGGATGTCGGGTTGGGGTTGTAGTTGTTTGAGTTGATGGATGACTGCTTCTAAGGATTTTGCTGTGGGAATGCCGTACATCTGGCCGTCGGTGTCGGCGAATAGGTGGGTGTCGGTTATTTGGGCTACTACAAGGGGTTTGCTGGATATCATGGCCGCCGCTCCGATCTATTTTTTGGGCTAATTGCTGAGATTTTATTCTAATTTTTCCGATCGCCCCTTGACAAGATCGGAGGGGAGGGTCTAAGATAATAATTTATATGGATAGCGGCGGCATAGCCAAGTGGTAAGGCAAGGGTCTGCAAAATCCTCATCCCCCAGTTCGAATCTGGGTGCCGCCTTTTTTTAGTTTATTTTTTAGGAACGCTTTTATACGTTTCCTGAAAACTATATTTTATTGAAAATTTATTTTATTGATAACAAAAATAGCACATTACGATGGAGGGCATTTCTGCTAGCTCTTCCAAGCCGCTTTTTTCTAACCATTGTTCCCAGACGTGGCAAAAATTATCTATAACGATAACAAAATCGTCTGCCAATCCTCGCTCTCGGTAAATGGAGAGGCGATCGCAATGGTTTGTCAAGGGGGTTTGTGTTAATTTTTTTGCTATTAAATTTAAGTAGGAGTGCAAAATTAATTAGACACCGAACAGACAAGATGTCTGTTCTACGGGGAAAATTTTCTGCAAATATTTTTGCCTACCTACTTATTAGAAGCTTTTGGGGGTTCTGTGGGAATGTGTGGCATGCAATTGGGTTGGTTAGCAGCGGATAATGCAAGCGGATGTAACGGATGGGGTAATTAATACCAATTTAGTAAAGATGTGAAAGACTTATGATTTAGAGGTCAGAGGTCAGAGGTCAGAGGTCAGAGGTCAGAAAGGTGGGAGAATTTTACAACTCTTCCATAACTTTATTAAAATGGTATAACAATTAGCAATTAACAATTATACTCAAAGCGGCAAGGAATGAAGCGTATCATGACGATGACGAGTGACTCACACTCGCACTCAAAAAGAGAGTGGCTTACGAACGCTTCGTTCCCAATCAGTTTTTACAACTATTAGAAAACGAGAGTATCGTCGATGTCAAATTAGGCGATCGCGTCCAACTAGAAATGTCGATTTTATTCTCCGATATTCGCGACTTTACCACCCTCTCAGAAGGGATGACACCAGAAGACAACTTCAAATTTATTAACGCTTATTTATCGAGAATGGAATCGGCAATTTTAGACAATAACGGCTTTATCGACAAATACATTGGCGATGCAATTATGGCTTTGTTTGGCGGCGATGCCGATAATGCCATAAAAGGAGGAATTGGAATCTTAGTGGAGTGAAACGGAACCCAACAAATACGTCGGGTTCCACTTCGGTACGCACGACCTACAAGATGCACCGGCGTTGGTATTGTTTAACAATACCTTCGCCAAAATAAAAAAATACCATTCGTAGGTTGGGCTCCTGTGAAACGGAACCCAACAAATACGTCGGGTTCCACGGAGGTCCGCACAACCTACGAGATGCAGGGCGAAGCTATTGGTTTAAGAAACCGGGTTTCTGGGTTGGTCTAAACAATACCTTCGCCAAAATAAAAATACCTACAAGAAAATGGCGTTCCTCGCCCGCCAGAAACCGGGTTTTTTCAAAAAACCCGGTTTCTTAAATCTCGATGCCCGCGTTGGTATTGTGGTAGGCGATCGAGTTTGGTAGGCGGCGGTGTCGAACGCTCGCTTAAGTGCGGATGGGTTGTTGGTGGGGGAATTAAAATTAACAATTCCCCGTTCCCAATTCCCAATTCCCCATTCCCAAAACCTTGACATTCTCCCAAAGATATAGTAAAAGAAAAGATGGTCGATCGCCCGTTCCTCAGCCGGCAAGCAAAACTGGCTCCAGGCGGGCATTGAGCAAAAACCGCGAGGGGCTCGAAAAGCCTTTTGCCAAATTAACCCCTAAACCCAAAGTTCAAACTAACATGAAACTAACAACCAGAGTCGGAAAAGTTCCCCCTTCCCTAACCTTGGCCGTATCCGCCAAAGCAAAAGCGATGAAAGCCGAGGGCTTAGATGTCTGTAGCTTCAGCGCCGGGGAACCGGACTTCGACACCCCCGAACATATAAAAGCCGCCGCCAAACAAGCTTTGGATGCGGGGAAAACCAAATACGGCCCTGCAGCGGGGGAACCGAAATTAAGGGAGGCGATCGCCCGCAAACTGCAAAAAGAAAACGGTCTAGACTTCGAACCCCAAAACATCATCGTTACCAACGGGGGCAAACATTCTCTCTTTAATTTAATGCTCGCCCTCATCGAACCGGGCGACGAAGTAATAATTCCCGCGCCCTATTGGGTGAGCTATCCAGAAATGGTGAAACTGGCGGGAGGCGAACCGGTCATCGTTACCACCGAAGCCGCCACGGGATACAAGATAACTCCCGACCGATTGCGTCAAGCGATAACCCCCAAAACCAAACTATTCGTACTCAACTCCCCCTCCAACCCGACGGGGATGGTATATTCTCCAGCAGAAATTAAAGCCCTAGCAGAAGTAATAGTAGAGAAAGACATATTAGTAGTATCAGACGAAATTTACGAAAAAATTCTCTACGACGGTGCCGAACATCTGAGTATTGGCTCTATAAACCAAGAAATATTTAAACGTACCATCCTCAGTAACGGTTTCGCCAAAGCCTTCTCCATGACCGGTTGGCGTATCGGTTACTTAGCGGCCCCGGTGGAACTGATAAAAGCAACGAATATCATTCAAAGTCACAGCACTTCCAACGTTTGCACCTTCGCCCAATACGGAGCGATCGCCGCTTTAGAATCCTCCCTAGACTGCGTGGAGGAAATGCGCCAAGCCTTCGCCAAACGCCGGGAAGCCATCTATAACCTAGTCAACGCCATGCCCGGCATCAGTTGTAGCAAACCCGACGGCGCTTTCTATATCTTTGCCGACATCAGCAAAGTAGCCGCAGACTCCCTAGAATTTTGCAACGCCCTATTAGAAGAACAGCAAGTAGCAGTAGTTCCCGGAGTCGCCTTCGGCGCCGAAGCTACTATCCGCATCTCCTACGCTACCGACCTACCAACTATAGAAAAAGGAATGGCCAGATTAGAAAAATTCCTAGCCAGTAGGTAAGTTCGTAGTAATCGCTTTAGCGATTTTCCACTGGCCTTTTTATCGCTAAAGCGATTAC
>CAZUCT010000143.1:18221-18680 GCA_964619285.1 uncultured bacterium
TACGAACGGGCTTTTTATCGCGCTCCGCGATTACTACGAACGGGCTTTTTATCGCGCTCCGCGATTACTACGAACGGGCTTTTTATCGCTTTGGTAGTATTGGGAGACGATCGCCCATCTTGGCGGCCTTCGTCTTACGGCTACACCTTTTACGGTTTTCGACTCTATTTAAAGTTTCCCATCGTCAAGCTGTTAGATTACGAGTCGAAATGGGACGCTTTAGAGCAAAGTACCAATCCATTCGCGGCAATGATAATGGCCCATCTGAAAACTAAGGCCACTAACGACGATATGGAACAGCGGCGGCAGTGGAAATGGACCTTAGTGCGCGGACTGTACGAACGTGGCTATAATAAAGGAGCTTCGCTAACGCCGATACTATTAATAGCATTGAGGAGGTGGCATTTTTGAAGCAACTTCTCAGGCAAGCAATTGTAATTCCTTCCCTTGGGGAATTTG
>CAZUCT010000144.1:0-18461 GCA_964619285.1 uncultured bacterium
GATTTGTTAGTAGTAATCGCTTCAGCGATTTTAAGATTTTTATCGCTAAAGCGATTACTACGAACTTGTTAAAATCGCTTTTTTCAGCGACTCTAAATTCACCAAAATATCTTCAGCTAAAGGACTCGAATACATCAATTGTCGGAGAGGATAACAACTAAAAGCTTCTCCCGGCAAATAATAATGTTCCAATCCTAATTGCTGGCTGATGCCCCAATAATAGTACCTCAAATAATGAGGGGAAATTAACTCTATTACCTTAGTACCCTGCTGACAAAAAATAATATTAGTCAAACCGCTGCCGTGGGGGGCAATTATTATTTTAGCAGCCGCAAACATGGCTATTTGTTCTTCCAAAGACATCGACTCTGGCGACACCGTTACAAACCCATTTTGACTTAATATTTCTCTGACTTCTCCTTCGTTCAAAACCCGTCTATATTTAGCATTTTCCCTACTAATATAAATCCGTTCTGGAAAGCCGTTTTTAGATAGTACCTTAGATAGTACCTTCGGCGTCAAAAATACATCTCGGAGAAACTTTAACCCCCACGGCTGCAACCAACCGAGATGGCTGCCAAAAGAGGGAACTATGAGTTCGTCAGCTTGAATATGGGGATGGCGATCGCTTGCCAAAACTTTCTCTGGGGGAATGCCTAAAGCCGTCAGAGTCTCTTTTTGAAATCGAGATTGATAATTATTAACCACAAACCAATCTATTCGGTCTAGATTTATCCCCCCCCGCCGCAATATTTCGATCCGGGGCAGCAGATCTACCATCCAGTGAAAATAAACGTTCCCCGAAAGAACCGACAAAATGGCTGCTTTACCATCTATTTTTTCTAAGGGAGGCCATTCTTCTTGACTGAAGGCCAGGTGTTGGCCTGGGTCGTGTTTGTCGCATCCCGGCAGTTGCCCCGGATAGTCTCTGGAGAGGTCGGCCAGCAAATAATTGTCTGGAGTCATAATAGCGATCGCGTGACATAGCATCCAATAGCTTTTCTTCGGCATTATCCAGGCCCTCCCCCCCCGGACTTTGGCCGCAAACGTTGGCAAGGCCGAAGCCTGCAAAAAAGATGTCCCCTCTGTTCCCCCATCCCCTTCCCGCAGAAGAGACTTCAGTTTGTGTAAACCTTGCCCTTCGTAACTCGGTTCAAACCACCAATAGATCCTTTTCAAACAGTCTCTACAATTGAGCCCGTAGCATCCAGGCTTAGATACTATGGGAGTAGAATCTACCTTTATGGGAGGTAACAGACGAGACCTCTGTTCTACAGTTCCCCCTCTTTCCCCCCCCTTGGAAAGGGTAGCGCGTTTGGTGTGGTGGGTGAAAGAAACCGGTAGATAATAGCCGACGGGCAAGATGTCCGTTCTATTATTTCCAGCTTGTATCCAATCTTCTACAGATAAATACAATCCCTGGGGATTCCATTTTTCTTGAGTTTTTTCTGTTTTATAAAGTCTTTGGTCTTTAATCCTCGTAGTACGGGCATCTTGCCCGTTTCCTTTATTTAAGACTTTACTATAATACTCTAAAGCTCCCTCCCACTTTTCTTCCTTTTCTAAGGCTTTACCCAAACTATAATAAACCGTTGGAGCGTAATTTTCCCAATAGATATCCGGTAGAATTGTTAAAGTTATTTGATAAGCTAAAATAGCTGCTTTATATCGCTGTTGTTTGACTAAACTATTCCCCAAACGCCAGCAAACATCAAAATTATCGGGCATAATTTGTAAAACTTTTTGATAATAAAATTGAGCGTTTTCGCAGTCCCCGTATTCCATAAATACGTTGCCAAATCTCAAGTACGTTTCCGCCCAATAATTCAAAGTTTCTTCTAATTTTTTTGGAGATTTTTTAAAATCCCCTTCCAGCAGACTTTTGATAAAATTTGCACAAGCTATTTTTGCTAAATCTAGTTCGTCGTATAACGGGCATCTTGCCTGTTCCGCTTCCCGTTCCATAGCCCGTTCTCGTTCCCGAACCCAAGCTTGACAATAATAACTAATAAAACGATTGTCAATAATTGCTTTTTGCCAACAAGCGATCGCCTCTTTTAACCTCCCCACTGCCATTAACGACAAACCCAAGTCGCTAAGAATTAAAATATCGTTTGGTTCTATTTCTCTTGCTTTTTCAAAATAGTCAACCGCTAATTGGTGTTCCCCCATACTTTGCAGGGCTTTACCTAAATCGTAACTAGCTCCTGCCAAATTCGGTTCTAATTCTAGAGCCAGTCTAAAACAAGCGATCGCCTCCTTTATCTTTTCTTTCTTAACTAAAACTTCCCCCATATTGAGATGCAATCTCGCCCAATCTGGTTTAATTTCTAGCCCTTTTTTGTAAACCTCTATTGCTTCCTCGTTTCTCTCCAATTGAGCTAAAACGCACCCTAGATTGTTGCAAGCAATCGCATTATCTGGCTGAATTTTTAGCAGTTTTTTATAAGTATTAATTGACCGTTCCAATTCGCCTATTTGGTGCTGAATAAGACCTAAATTAAAATAAGCATTAGCGTAATTAGAGTCGAGGGCGACGGCCTTTTCGTAGTAACTTTTTGCCCTTTGTAAATCTCCTTTATTACTGAAAATAGTACCTAAATGACCGTACAATTCCGGCCAGTCTAATCCTAGTTGGATGGCTTTTTGATATTGAAAAGCAGCCTCGTCCCACCAATGTACGTCCTTATATAATTGACCCAGATAAGCCCTGGCTTCTGCCAAATTTGGTTCAATTTCAATCGCTGTTGCATAAGCCTCCATTGCCTTCTGGAGGTTGTTTTTAGCGTAGAAGGCTTGCCCTAATATTTGATAAGCTTCGGCACAATTGGCTTGTTGACTTAAAATTTTTTGACAAGTTAAAATAGCTTGACTCAATTTCCCTTGAGTCAAATGCGACCTCGCTAACCTTAGTTCTTCTTGCAACACAATCGATTTTAATTTGGAAGGGGGGCGAGAATGGAGTAGTAGCGCATCTAGCTTAAAAATTTTAGGTGTGTTCCGCTAGTAAGGACTTGCGTAGTAATAAGGTACCGACTTGTTGGGTTGCGTTTCACAGGAGCCCAACCTACGATTTTCCTTCATCTGGTAGTTTATTTTTGCCCGACTCCTAATGGGCTACTAATGGGCAAGACGGGGAGCATCTCAATTTTGCATATTTATTTTCTCATGACTCACACTCATACTCATACTCATACTCAAAAAAACCGCTTTTTGTTTGAGTGTGAGTCAAGAGTAAGAGTAAGAGTATGAAATTATCGAGGGGTAAAAATTACAAATATGGGATGCTCCCGGCAAGACGCCTTGTTCTAATCGCAATTAAAAACCATTATCCCCCTTTTGTGGTGGGATAATGGTTAAACATTTTTTTAGGCTTAAGTCCCCAAGGTTGCTAAGACTTAAAGTTAGAAGATTTCAAAGTCTCCAGAATCTAACTGAGTGCCTGGATCTACGCGGGCGATCGGATTTTCATCCCCAGCACCGGGGCTGTTGTTGAAGTAGATGAAGCCGCTATTGGGATCGTAAACAATGGAAGCTTCTAAACCGTTGCTTTGGTTCGGCAAGAAGTCTTCTACAACTGCAAACTCACCTTCAGCCAAAGCTCCCGTAGATAGGCCGAAGTCAGCGCCGTTGAGACCGATAACATCTCCTTCACCGGAATTAAAGTCGGTGAGGGTGTCGGTACCGTAGCTGCCGCTTGGGGACCACAGGAAGAAGAAGATATCTGCTCCCTCGCCACCAGTTAAGACGTCGTTGCCTTTGTCGCCTTGGAGGACATCGTTACCAGCACCGCCAAGAACGATGTCGTCACCTTTACCGCCTCTCAAAGAGTCGTTACCGTCACCGCCATCTATGGTATCGTTATCTTGACCGCCCAGGATGGTGTCGCTGTCTGCCCCACCAAATACCAGGTCTTCGCCTCTGTCTCCGTAGAGGATGTCGTTGCCGTCTCCACCATCTACAGTGTCGTTATCTTTACCGCCCCTGATACAGTCATCGCCCAGACCGCCATCTATGGAGTCTGCTCCACGGTTGGCTTGGATCGAGTCGCTGCCGATGCCGCCAATTCCCGTGTCGTTCCCGGTGCCTAGAAGCAAATCGTCGTTGCCGCCACCGCCTGCTATCAGGTCATCTCCTGGCAGTCCAGAAATGATGTCGTCGAAAGCCGTGCCGCGCAGGCGATCGCTTTCGTTGGTTGCAACTATACCTCGGCCGCCTCCAGCTAAGGGCTGGCTTATGTTTGGTATAGTCTCTGTACCTGGTGGAATTACTACTTGAGTCACTGATTTACCTCTATGGTTGCAAGTTGTTTACAAGTTTCTTGTTTGATTTTTTTTTGTAGAAACTAGATTCTGTATAGATGACTTTTTTCGTTCTGTTTTTCGTTTATAGTTTTTTTGGGATTTTTCAATCCTTTTGACTATGGACTACACCAATTTGGTGATGGTTCCCCAGAACGACTCTTTTTAATTTTCGGATCTTCTTTTCCCTTATCGGGAACATCAGGCCAGAAACCTTCTGTTATTGCAGATACATTTTTTGGCAAAATATCTGCTATCTTCTTTATTTTGTTTTTTCTGGGCTTGGCTTTTGGCCTTTGCCATAGAAGCTTTTGTTTGGGTAAGTTTCCCTACCAGTTAGCTCAATCGAATGCTAGTTTAACACAATCTTTTTGCTTGTCAACAGGATTTTTAAAAAATTTGTAGTTTTGACAAATTCTGAAGACGCACGGGGATTTTGGCGCACAAGGAAGGGAGGCAGCATCCTTTAAGGAGAAACGAACTTTAGAGATTTTACTCTTGCTTTTAGGAACCAAATCGATCGCCCTTGCGTCAGGCTTTCGTCTTATGCTTCCTATTGATTTTCTTTATCAATTCAATCTTGCTTTTTAAGCTAAATAATGGTATATGCTGAAACCTTGAAAAAAAGGACAACCCAGTACGGGTTGAAATCCCCGGTCATTAGTCTTTCTAGTTAAGTTACACTTTATTATTAGTTTAGAAGCTCAAACCATCTCTGTATTTTTAACTAGGTTTTTGCTCGGTCAACTTTAAGATTTTTGAGTTTAGAAGTTTTATAGAGCCAGAGGCTTATTTTATGGATATATGGTATCCACAACAAATTTTGGCAGAACGGGGTGTCAGAATTACCGAAGCCGAACGAGAAATAATTCTCCGAAAAATGCCTCCACCAGAAGCGGACGGTCAGATTTACGCAGATGGAGTGTTTGAAGGGGGTGGAGTACGGGGTATAGCCTTTTTGGGGGCCTTGCGCTGCTGCGCGGATCTGGGACTCCGGTGGCGCAAGCTTGCCGGGACTTCTGCGGGTGCGATTACTGCGGCTTTGATGGCCGCAAATTTATCCATGGACGAGCTCGAACAAACCTTGGGGACTATGGACTATCAAAGCTTGTTCCTGGGTAAAAAAACCAGTCCCCTGATTTTAAATGGAAACCCGGCTGACGATTTGCAATTTCCCTGGTGGATGGTTTTGTGTTTGGCCATCGCCCGCCAAAACGGACAGTATTCTCTCAAGTTTTTTGAATCTTGGTTAACGGAAAAATTGGCCTCCGTAGGATTCAGGACTTTTGCGGATGTGAAGGCCCGGGGTGGAGGCAAGGATTTAAAGGTCGTCGTTTCAGATGTTACTCGGGGTCAAATGTTGGTTTTACCAGAGGATCTAGCTCGCCATTATCAACCAGATGAACCAACTTTGATCCAACACCTTGGTTTGGGCAAAGCTGAGGATTTTTCGGTGGCCGAGGCTGTCAGGCTTTCTTTGAGCATTCCTTTGTTTTTTGAACCGGGACAATTGGGGAATTCGGCCATCGTTGATGGTGGAGTTCTCAGCAATTTTCCTCTCTGGATCTATGATGTTAAATCACCAGGTATTAGTAAAAGGCCACCGCGTTGGTTTACTTTTGGCTTTCGCTTTGTGGATGAGGCTCTCAATCGAGAATACAGTGTTAAAGGGCCTCTGAGTTTAATGAGCGCTACTATCAGAACTATGGCTGTGGCGCGCGATCGCTACCATCTCCGCGAGGCCGACAGCAACCGGGTCATCGAAATTGACGTTAGCGAGGCCAAAATCGGTACGACCGATTTCAATTTGTCCCCTAAAAAAAGACTCCAACTCTATTTATTAGGATACAAATACACTAAAGAGTTTTTTCTGAGCCCGGAATTTAGTTGGCCCGAACATCTCATCAGTCGGGGCTTTTCCCCGGAAGGTTTATCTTATAACGACTTAACTGCTATGGGCTAGTATTTGGACCTTTATTAATCTCGAATCTAAAAATTTAATTAATTTGAAAATATAGTTGCCAAAACCGAAAAATATCTGTTATAGTTTTTTATTGTCACCCAGGAGAGGTGGCTGAGTGGTTGAAAGCGGCAGATTGCTAATCTGTTTTACGGCAGGTAACTCCGTAACGAGGGTTCGAATCCCTCCCTCTCCGTTTTTAAAGTTGGTTATTAACGGACTTGTAAAAAAATAAGTACCAATCGTAGGTTGGGTGCAGTGCAACGGAACCCAACAAATCGATATTTTATTTAATTGCAACTCCCTAAAGCTGGTTTTCCATAGTCTTAACAAACTGCCGAGAGATAAAGGGCAAAATCTCTCGGTTGTTGCTATTGGCCTTACCTTCCAGAAAAACTACCAATAAATAAGGAGGCCGGTCCGGTAATTCAATATAGGCCCCATCGTGACGCACTTGGCTGGTAAAACCGGCCTTGGACCACAACTGGGCAGACTTAGGCAGTCCTTCCCCTAAAAAACCCGTCACCTGATTTTCTGGATCGGCTGCCAATGCTTCTGGATCGAGGCTGCGTTTCATCAGCTCCATCATTGCTTGGGATGCTGCAGGGGAAACTGCTTGGCCGCTGACCATACTGTGAAGCAAACGGGCCGCGGCCTCGGCGGTCAGCATATTTCGATTTTCAAACATTTCTCCTAAAAAGGCCCTCTCTCTACCATAAGGGCCTTCGCACCAGGTTTTTTGATTGACGTTGATTTTTTCAAATTCCGGCCATTTAAGGGACTGAAAGTAGCGGTTGACCAAATTCCGCTGATATTTCCAGGTTTGAAAGGGGCCGGAGGGAAGTTCTGGCCCGCTGGTGGTTCCAGTTAAGGCATCTACTACTAGACTGGTGGCATCGTTGCTGGAATCAACTATCATGTCCTTTACCGCCCGTTCTAACTCTGGGGAGGTTTTGAGCATTCCTTTTTCTAACCATTGGTGATAGGCCACTAGGTAAAAGAGTTTGACGATACTGGCGGGGTAAATGCGTCGATCGCCGCGATCGCTCATACTTCTAATTACAGTCGAACCGCTCTCAGAAGTGGGCGATCGCTCGTAAACTATCCAGGTTAGAGCCAGTTGCTCCCTATCTAATTGAGGAAATTCTCTTCTGGTTGCTTCTATAATTCTGCTTCCCAGAGTTTTTAATTGTTCGTCGGTTTTAAAGAAGGTCATATTGGGGAATGGGGAATAGGGAATGGGGAATGGGTTGGTTAAGTAATATTTAAAAATCTGGAATATGGAATATTTGTGCAAAGCTAATCTGAATATTTATGATTCGCCTCAATGCCACAGTCTGGCAACTCAAGCTGCTAAGGGACGATATTTAGAAGTTAGGGACTTGCAGTTTAATAAGATACTGATGTTGGGTGGAGGTTCGCGGCACCCAACCTACACTCTTACTGGTAGTTTATTTTTTAACAAGTCCCTTACGCAACCAACGGACAATACTGCTGTTATGGTTCGCTTGCTGGAAGATGATTATCCAGGTTGGTTGTTAAAGTCGGATTTGGACAAAATTGAGTTAGCTAAGACCCCCTACAAAGAACCTATTTTGTCTGTAGAAGAAATTAAAAATAGATTACCAGAAGCGATCGCTTTTACCTACGAGGCCATGAACGCTCCCAACTATTATCTCTGGGGAGGAACGGTGGGGCCTAATTATGATTGTTCTGGCCTGATGCAAGCTGCTTTTGCTTCGGCAGGGATCTGGATACCCAGAGATGCCTATCAGCAGGAGGCCTTTACTGAGGCTATTCACCTTGACAAAAGGGAAAATATGCTGTACCTTCTCGAACCGGGAGATTTAATTTTTTTCGGCCCCTTGGAAAAGGCTACTCATGTAGGACTGTATCTGGGAGAGGGCCGTTATCTTCACAGTTCTGGCAAAAAGGATGGCCGCAATGGTATCGGCATTGATGTTTTATCGGCAACTGGAAACGAAGTAAGTAAACATTATTATCGTCAGTTACGAGGTGCGGGTAGAGTAGTTGCCAGCTATATGAGTTCGTAAAACAATGAAAAAAATCTTGTCTTTCCTCAAGCTATATTTGCGTTGGTTCGTCTTGGGAGGGACGTTATTTTTTTTGGCAAAAGCTTTAAAAGATAATTGGCAGCAAGTAGCAGAAATTAGCATCGATGGAAGGGGAGGATTTTTTTTAGCGATCGCCCTCATCGTAACTATCATCGCCCATCTTTGGTCGGCAGTAGTTTGGTTTTATCTTCTCAAAAAATTTAACCAACCCGTTAGAATTAGTTGGGCTATTCCCATATATTTAAAAACCAATATTGCTAAGTATTTACCCGGCAACGTTTGGCATTTTTACGGTAGAATTTCGACGGCAACTAAGGCAGGAATATCTGTAGAAATTGCCAGTCTTAGCGTTTTATTAGAACCGCTGTTAATGGTAGCTGCTGCTTTAACAGTTGCTTTAATCTGCTATCCCCAACCGAGTTGGGCTTGGCAAGTTATGGGTTTGGGAGTAGTATTAATTGGAGTTCATCCTAAATTTTTAAATCCAGCAATTGCTTTTGCTAGCAAGCTGAAATTTAAAGACAAACAAGCTCAAAATAATATTTTTACTCTCCAACAATATCCCTGGCATATTTTCCTGGCCGAAATTATTTTTGTTGCCATTAGAGGGACGGGATTTTTGTTAACATTAAACAGCGTAACTACAGTAGAAATAGAGGGAATAAATCTATTATTTAGTGCTTTTTGTTTGGCTTGGGTTTTAGGTTTAATCGTTCCAGGTTCCCCGGGAGGAGTAGGAGTATTTGAGGCAACGGCGATCGCTCTTTTAAAAAATGATTTTTCTCCAGGTATTCTCCTAACTGCAGTAGCGTTTTATCGTCTGGTTAGCATTCTGGCAGAAACTTTAGCTGCAGGTGTTGCTTGTCTGGATAAAACTGTTATCGCCAAGTAATAAGGACTTAGGCAAAATTAATTAGACACCGAACAGACAAGATGTCTGTTCTACATTTACTCAAAATAAAATTGATGGATACTACAATTTTTTCGCCAAATCAAGAAATAGAAAAAAAAATAACAGCCAACCAAGTAGAAGTATCGGTAGTGGTGCCCATTTATAACGAAGTGGAAAGTTTGCCAACTTTAATAGAAGCGATCGCCACTACCCTACAAACAACCAACCTCACTTATGAAATTATCTGCGTAGATGACGGTTCTCAAGATGGCACCACGGAACTGCTGAAACAACTAGCTGCCAGTCGCGATCGCTTGCGGGCCGTACTGCTGCGGCGGAACTACGGTCAAAGCGCGGCCATGTCTGCGGGGTTTAACTATGCCAGAGGGAAGGCGATCGTTACTTTAGATGGCGACCTCCAGAACGATCCTACAGATATTCCTTTACTCTTGGCAAAGTTGAACGAGGGTTACGACTTGGTAAGCGGTTGGCGTAAGGATAGAAAAGATAATGCCAGTCGGGTATTGCCTTCTAAAATTGCTAACTGGTTGATAGGTTGGGTCACGGGAGTGGAGTTACACGACTACGGTTGTTCTCTGAAAGCTTATCGCGCCGAACTGGCGGCGGATGTGAATCTTTACGGGGAGTTACATCGGTTTTTGCCCGCTTTGGCTTTTATTGAAGGGGCCAGAATTACGGAAATGCCGGTGCGCCATTATGCCCGGAAGTTTGGTAAGAGCAAGTACGGTTTGGGGCGGACTTTTCGAGTGTTGATGGATCTGCTGACGATCGCTTTTATTAAGAAATTCCTCACTCGCCCCATGCACGTTTTTGGGTCGATGGGACTGGTTTCGATGTTCTTGGGGACGGCCTTGGGGCTGTATTTAACTTTTTTAAAGTTGGCCTTTGCTGAGGATATTGGCAACCGTCCTTTATTGATTTTGGTGGTGTTGCTGTTTTTAACTGGAGTTCAGTTGTTTAGTTTTGGTTTGTTGGCAGAGTTGGTGATGCGGACTTACCACGAGTCTCAGGGAAGGCCCATTTATCGGGTTCGAGAAGTGGTAGAAGCAGGCAAGAGGCAAGAGGCAAGAGGCAAAAGTTAAGAATTTTTGAGACCAAATTGGTCTCATTTTTTGATTTGGGCCAGGATTAGAGAAATTTTTGAGACCAAATTGGTCTCATTTTTTGATTTGGGCGTGGAATCCGACATATTATAAGCATTGAGATTTAAGAAACCGGGTTTTTCAAAAAAACCCGGTTTCTGGCGGGCGAGTTAGCCTTGCTCATAAACCCGGTTTTGCCGGCAGAAACCCTGTTTTTTAGTATCTGGTGAAACCAGGTTTTTTCATGCATACCGGGTTTCTTGACCTGCGAGGTATTAAGTATCTTCGACTAATTCGTTAATGTTAGTAATAATATTTCCAGCTAATTTTAAACAATAATTAACTTCGTTTTGTAATTTGTTGATGCGATCGTTAAAAACATCATCATAATCAGCCTTATTTCTCAAAGCCCGCAATCGACTTAGATTCTTTCCTATTTCTATCATTTTTTTATTTCTTGAATCGCAATTTTTAAATTCTTCAGCTACATACTGGTGTTCGTTAAAATCTTCAATTCTAGCTTTCGATAATCTCGGATCGTTCAAATCATCTCGCAGGTAATTCCTAGCCAGACAAAATGCAGCATAATAACTCCTGCTAATTGACGATCGCAGCTTTGCTTCTACTATTTTTGCCGAATCGCTAGTATTAACTGTAGCTAGTTCCCGGGCTAAATCGAGGTATCCAGACCAATTAAATTTCATTAAAATCAATATGAATTTCTAACTCGTTTCCTACAATTTCTGAAGCATCTAACCACCAGCTATAATCTAGTAACTTAATTTTCTCAAAGGCTCGATCTCCATCGAGGTCAGTATGAATGGCAATTATTAGCTGTTCCCAGCCTACAATTTCAGGGTCGTACAAAAATTTAAGCTCTAATTTTTCGCTAACAAAGATTTCTTTAATCTTTTCATAAGCATCCCATAAAAAATCGGCAAGTTTGGGATTTTCATAAAGTTTTTTAAACACCTCAAGAGGTTGGCTGAAAATATATCTTTCTTTTAATCGCTCTATTTGTTTGTCCATATCCTTAAAAAAATAACTGTTACCAAATACTAAGGCTACGGCCCTTACAAATTAAGATACCATAAACCATAATCTTCCCCATCTTTTAACAGTGAAAGTATTTAGCTCCCTAGACCCCCAGAGACGACGGGCCCTGCTGATTTTATTTGTATCGGGTTTATTTTTCTGGTGTGGCATTACTACCTTGCTGGGTACCGTGCCACTATATATCGAGTCTGTCGGCGCTACCAAACAACAAATTGGTTTGGTCATGGGTGCTTTTTCCCTGGGACTTTTGCCATCAAGAATTTGGCTCGGGCCCATCGCGGATCTTAGAGGCCGCAAGTTGGTTTTAATCGTCGGCTGCATCGTGGCGGCAACTGCACCTCTGGGCTATATCTTTGCCGACTCAGTTCCTCTTCTCGTAGCAGTCAGGGCTTTTCACGGCATTAGTATTGCAGGTTTTACTATCGGTTATAGCGCAATAGTGGCAGACTTATCCCCAGAAGGCAGTCGAGGAGAATTAATCGGCTACATGAGTTTAGTAAACCCCATCGGTACCGCTTTGGGTCCTGCTTTTGGTAGTTTTTTGCAGGAATTAGGGGGTTACGTTCCTTTGTTTATTACCAGCGCCAGTCTTGGGGCCTTGGCTTTGGTTGGCGTTTTTCTGATTTCCGAAGCCGATCGCTCCCTCACACCAGATAAAGGAGGAACCACCCAAGCCGATGGCCCCAAAAATTCCTGGCAAATCTTGTCGAGTCGGGCGGTGTTGATACCGACTGTTGTGATGTTGACTGGGGGCTTGATTTTCGGCACGATCGTATCCTTCTTGCCTTTATATCTCAGAGAAGCAGAGATAGAGTTGAGCGCCGGTTGGTTTTTTACCGTGGTGGCGATCGCCAGTTTTCTAGTTCGTTTGCTTACGGGCCGCGCTTCTGACAAGTACGGGCGGGGAGTATTTATTACTATCGGCCTGGTCTGTTATTGTCTTTGCGTTTTACTGCTGTGGACTGCTAATAGCAGCAACGTCATTTTATTGGCTGCTTTGTTGGAAGGTTCGGCGGGGGGCATCGTAATTCCCATAACCATCGCTTTAATTACCGACCGATGTTCTCCCCAGGAAAGGGGCAAGTTTTTCTCTATTTGTATTGGGGGCTTTGACGTGGGACTAGCGATCGCCGGTCCTATTTTTGGTTTGCTCGCTGAAGAGATGGGTTATAGAAATATGTTTGCTACAAATTTGATTTTAGGTTGTTTGGGTATAGTTGTTTTTTGCACCTTGTCTAACAAAAATTTGTCCCGTTCTCTCAAGTTTGCTCTGGGTAGGGCTAAGGATAGTTATGCGATCGGGCGTTCTTAAGAGGCCACATAAAAAGAGGCCAAATAAAAAAGCGAGACTTTGTCGAAGGACAAAATCTCGCTTTAACATATTTACGCAACGGGCCTGGAGGGACTCGAACCCCCGACCTCGTGGTCCGTAGCCACGCGCTCTAATCCACTAAGCTACAGGCCCTCGTTTTTTTAGCAGCGAAGTTTTGTTTTTCACCGCACTAATAAATTATCATAACACACTTTCTTAAAATGACAACTGATTTTTCAAATTCTCAAAAAAATTTAACTCATGTAGATAAAGATGGCCAAATTAACATGGTGGACGTCTCTGAAAAGGCCCCGACAGTGCGCCAAGCGGTAGCGGCGGGCCAAGTAAGGATGTTACGGGACACTTTCGAGGCCATCGAGGCGGGGAATGCTCCCAAAGGGGACGTGCTGACAACGGCCAAATTAGCGGGAATTATGGCAGCCAAACAAACGGCCAATTTAATACCTTTGTGCCACCCGCTGCCCTTGTCCAAAATTGATGTTAGCTTAACTCCAGACTCGGAGTTGCCGGGATATCAAATTCGGGCCGAAGTTAAAACGAAGGCAGAAACAGGAGTTGAGATGGAGGCTTTAACTGCCGTTTCGGTGGCGGCTTTAACTTTATACGATATGGCGAAGGCTTTAGAAAAATCGATTCAGATTGAATCTATTCGGTTGTTGAGTAAGAGTGGGGGCAAGTCGGGAAATTTTAATTTGCCTTGATGGCATTAATACCAAAGGGAGTGCTAAAAGGCGTAAATTGCCATCAATGCTTGTGCTTTACTCCAATAGGAATTACGCCAAACAAGTTATTTCCGTTATTGCGAGTTAAGGACAAACAATTCTCATGCGTAAGTTTTATCCAAAAAACTACAAACAGGTCAAACGAGCTTGACAATGCATTCAAAAAAGCAACCCCAAACTTCATCTTCCACAACAAATTCCTTCGAGTCAAACAATTTTCAGCAATTTCCTAGAGTCCTGTTAATTGCACTACATCAACTTTTAACCCTAAAAGGTCAACCCCGACGCTATTTTGATGAAGAGGCAACACAAGAATTAGCTGCCAGCATCAAGAAAAACGGCATTTTGCAGCCTTTGTTAGTACGACCCATAAAAGATAAATATGAAATAGTAGCGGGAGAACGCCGCTACAAGGCTGCTCGAATGGCAGGGCTAACAGAAGTGCCCGTAACTGTACGAGAAATGACTGACGAGCAAGCACTACAATATGCTTTAGTGGAGAATTTGCAACGAAAGGATTTGAATCCTGTAGAAGAGACCGAGGGAATTTTGCAACTGCTGGAGATGAATCTCAAGATTGACCGGAAAGCGGTAATTTCACGGCTCAATCAAATGGCCAATAATAAAAGAGGGTTTACGGACAACGTTGTCCGCGAACAAGAGGAAGTTGTAGAAGCGACTTTGCAGACAATAGGAAACCTCTCGCCAGAATCATTAAGAACTCACCGCCTTCCTATTCTGAAACTGCCCCATGAAATTCTAGAAGCTCTTCGTCAGGGTCGTATTGAGTACACTAAAGCGAAGGCTATTGCTAAACTAAAGGCAGAGTCAGAACGACAAACACTTTTAGAGGAGGCCATAGCAGAATCTCTATCCCTAAAGCAAATTCGAGAGCGAGTTAGAGCTACAAAGCTTTCTACGGAAAAAGAGGAATTGCAAACTCGAATGGAGGCTATTCCCAAGAAGATTAAGAAGCTTAAGGCGTGGGACGACCCTGATAAACGCTCTCAAATAGAATCTTTACTGAAAGAATTAGAAGCACTGTTGTCTGAGGATAAACTTTAGGTAAATTGATAATTGATAACATGGATTAAATGTGGTAGGATAAACATTGGATAGATTTTATAGATTGCCGTGAGCGAAACCGTCTATATTGAAACGAGTATTATTGGTTATCTGACAGCCAGATCGACCAAAAACCTGATTATTGCTGGTAATATTGAAACGACGCGGGATTGGTGGCAAAATCGCCGTAATGATTTTGTTCTCTATATTTCACAGGTTGTTTTAGATGAAGTAGCTAAGGGAGATATAGAGATTGCTTTGAAAAGGTTAGAAATTCTCAATGAATTGCCTTTGGTTGAACTGAATCAAGCTGTACGCGACTTGTCAGCCCAGTTTCTTCGGCGAAGCAATCTTCCTCCCAAAGCTTCTGATGATGCGGAACGCAATTGCGGCAGCTACTGTCCACGGCCTAGATTACTTATTAACCTGGAACTGTAAACATATTGCTAACGCTCAAATTCAGAGGAAGTTAGCAGAAATTAGCCTTGATTTGGGATACGAGTTACCCATAATTTGTACCCCTTATGAACTCTTAGGAAATTATAACGATGTGGGAAGATGAAATTCTTGATGAAATTCACAAGTTTCGAGAAGAACACGCAAAATCCTTTAACTACGATTTGGATGCAATGTTCGCAGATTGGCAAAAAAGACAGGCAGAAAGTGGAAGAACAGTAGTTAACTTGTCACCAAAGCGAGGTCTAACAAATCGTTGGAGCCGACCAAAATCGGGATGAGGATATGCTGGTTTACAATACCTGTACCATTACGATCGGTCTGGGGGGCACTTGCTCGGAGTTTGAGTAAGCCCGAGCGGTAAAGCGGCAGTCAAAGAAACCAGGGTTCTTTTTAATAGAATCCGTATTGGAGTGATTAGATGGAAAAAATCCGTATAATTCATAGTTAGCGATCGCTCTTAATACTTCATTATGTCTCTGTCAGCCTAATACCCCTAATTGGGATGGTTAGACTAACTTAGATAATAGAAAGCATAATCAATAATAGTTAGAATTACAAACAAGCAAGCAAATTTTATACAAATACACTATGGCCAAAAAACAAGAAGACACCGACATCGACCAATATTTGTATCCTCAGCTAGAAGCCAGAGGAATAGCTCGAGAGTTTATCAAAAGAAATACATCTACTGGTAAAACAGGTTCTTTTCGGGGGGATTTATGGATATCAACCGAACGGTACGATTCGCCTAATTTTGAAAAAAGAATAATAGCATTAATTGAATGTAAAACTCATAAATGTATCATCAATGACGATGATTGGAATGATGCCGTCACCCAAGGAAAGAATAAAGCTACTCTTCATGGGTTAAATACATTTTGGGTTTCAAATACAAATACTGTCAGCCGTTGTTATAATCGAGAAACACTTGAAGAAATAAAGATAGATGGAAAGGTTGCTACTTCTATAACGAGCATTCCTGTATTAAGAGCAATTGAAACTCAAGTTAATTCAGGTAATTCTGAAGTTTTGGTTGACTCATTTTCTTCTGATATTAGCCCCGATCCTAAACAGTTCAGATCTGCACTCTGGAACATACGCCAAATATTTAGAGCTGCTGGGGTTTCAAAGGGTAGCGAAGATTCGATGATTAAAACTACTCTAACCTTTGGGATTTTAAAGCTGATATCAGAACAGCAAAAAATTTCAGAAACAATCCAAAAATCTATTTTGCTCTGGGATGATTGGCGCGAAAAGAGATTGGACAGAGAGATTACTAACACTATAGATGATTTATTAAAACTAAAAAACTATAAACATCTGCATGGGTGTTTATATGTCGATGATAAATTAAACTCAGAGTCGTGTAAGCAGATAATGGATGAAATTAAGATATTTAACCTACTTGGAAGTGACTTCGATTTTTTTGGTCTTATTTATGAATCAATGGCTAATAGCCAAATCAAAAAAGACTTTGGAGAATTTTACACGCCAAGACATATAATTAGAACAATGGTTAAGTTGCTGCTCAAAGATGAGATTCATCCAAGACCTCTGAAAATATGCGACCCAGCCTGCGGCACAGGAGGTTTTTTGGTTGAGGCTTTCCTCTATCTGCAACGCATTTATTCAAAGTCTGATGAGCTTGAGCCAAAAGTTCTTCATTCGCTCAAAAATGCGACTTTTTATGGATTTGATACAAATTACGAAGTAGCTATTCCATTTGCAAAAACAAATATGATGATGGCAGGTGATGGTGGTGCTAACATACAACAAACAACAGATTCACTAATTTCACTTCCAGAAAACGAATACGATTTTGTTTTAGCAAATGTCCCGTATGGCAAATACGATGGTAATGGTGATATAACAAACTTTAGTTATACAAACCAACATAGGTACGAACTTCTCTTCTTGGAAAAAATAGTCAAGTCATTGGTGCCTGGGGGTGAAGCTGCTGTTATTGTTCCTGACGGTCTAATAGAGTCAACAATCCATTCAGGGTTTAGGCAGAAGCTACTACATGATGTTGATATAAAAGTCATTGTCTCACTACCGTCTTCTGTATTTAAGCCATATACTGCCGAGAAAACATATATTATATTTTTCAGAAGAAAAAGGCCAAGTGAACAAGGAAAGCTGCAAAGTAAGCCTATTTGGCACTTTATTATTGACGAAGACGGTTTCAAAAAAGGCCAGAAACGGTATCCCATTAATGATAATGATATTCCATTTCTTGAGGATGGTTTTTGTAAATTAGAAATTAAAGAGAAATGTGGTTTTGTTGACATCTCAAAAGTCAATAATGATTCATATTATTCCTTATGCAGTGAGTACTACATAAGGGTTCCTTTCCCTATTGATATTAGCGAATCTGAATTTGAAAGGATGTTAGATAAATTTGAGACAATATTAAGTCATTTCGAGGAGCCGTAAATGACAAGAGTAGATCAGTTTGAACGGTACAGAATAGAAATTCCAAGCGATGCTATCGAATTTGAAGGCCAAGTATCAGAGTTTTTTGATGTTTGCCCAAATAGCTCTGGACTCACCGAAGAATTTCTGTACACACATCAACCAATTACTGCTAACACAATAAATATATACAGCACATCACCAATGCCTATAGGCGCACTAGATGACACAGATAAAATTAATGAAGAATTTAATGTGTTGACAGGCCCATTATTGCTTATTGCAAGAAAAGGCTATGCTGGCAGGTTGAGTGTTATAGAAGATGAAAAGTGCATAATACATGAAGACGCTTATGCTGCATCAATAAAAGAACCATATAAGAAGAAAGTTGATCTATATTGGTTTTCTGGACATTACAGTTTTTTGTTCCAATCTAATAGAACCTCATCTTCCGGAATAGGTGATTTTCCTAGAAAAAGATTTCTAGATATGAATGTGATAATTCCAACCATTGAATATCAGAAAAAAATATCCAGTTTGTATAAAAGAAGAGCATTAATTGCTGCTAAACTTAGCAAACTTGACAATCTTGTAGATGGGTTAATATCTAGAGCAGTAGAATAACACAGTTAAAAGTGTGGGTAAAAATATTAATGCTTTTTGCTAATTGCTAATTGCTAATTGCGAGCTTGTTAAAAATTGTTACCCACCATTTTAGCTGTGTTGCTCTAGTAGTGGGAGGAAAAAAAGGAAATCTAAAACTTGCATTCACCAGACGGCAAGAAACACGGCGACGCTGACGAGATAAAATTGGGTGGCCGCTGGTGATGCTGGTCGTTGAGCCGACAAATCTCACCTAGCAAATACGGCATAAATTTACAACCCTTAAGAGCCACGAAAAACATAAAACCCAAGGGAGATGAACCTTGGGCATAAGAGTCATTTGGAGTAGACGATCGCTTGAAATTAGGACATTTCTCTAGAGCAAATAACAGTTAGAAAAGAGATTTGTGAGTGATGGCGACTTGCATTTTTTCCAGTAACTCCGAAAGAGGAAGTGCCCCAAAATTCCCAGCCGGG
>CAZUCT010000145.1:0-18415 GCA_964619285.1 uncultured bacterium
CTAGCAACTCGATGGGATTTTCCGTGGTAGTTTCGTTGCGCAGTAGGTCATCTAGTTCGTTGGCATCGATCTTGTCGTCCCAAGTTAGAACGAAGGTATCTTCCGCTTTGGAGCTAAATTCTCCGTGAGTCGCCAGGTGAACTACCGGAAAAGGAGAGGTATCGAGCAACTGTTTAAAGTTGGAGTCGGTAAAGGATTGGTTGAGAACGATTTCCGTCGGTGCCTGACTTTGGATGATTTCCAATTCTGCTTCCACTCCGGGAAGGGCGGAGAAACCTTGGCGGGCTTCGGTGAGTCCGGCGGAGAGAACTTTTAATTCTTTTCTGGGTAAGGGTTTGGGGTCTAGCAGTTGCAAGCCGGGGGTGAGGGCGACGCTATATTTTTCGATGAGAAATTCCTCGCCGTCGTGGAGGACGCTCATGGGTATGTTTCTCAGCTTGCCGTCGGGGATAAATACGAGAGTTTCGATGTTCCTGGCGGCGAGGTCGCTTTCTATCGGTCGAATCAGCCAGTCGTAGAGTTTTTGGGCGGGGGGTAGGTATTGCCCGCGAAAAGATGTCATCCGGAGGGATTGCCGCATTTGGTCTATGACTTTTTCTATTTCTTTCTGGGGCAAGTCGGTGCTGTAGTAGCGCAGGGGCTCTCCGGGGAGGGCGGCGATTACTGCCAGGCGATCGCTCAAAATAATTGTCGATAAAATCCCTGCTTTCTCATCCACTCCATCGATATTTACTGGTTTGGTTTTTAAGCAAGCGTCTTTGAAAAAGTCGTCTAATTCTGCTAGTTGCAAGGATTCGATTAATCCTCTAGCTCTAATTAATTTCTCTTGTTCGACTTCTCCTTTAATGTCTGGTTCTAATAACAATTCGATTAATTCTCGATAGACCGGTTCGATGCTTTCTTGGAAAGAAAATTGAGCTTCGGAACTGACGGCGGCTAGGTCGCTGCGGATTGATTGGAGAGTTTTTGTTGCTGCGGTGTAGGAGGCGATCGCTTTTTCTGTTTCCCCCTCAGCTTCCAGCAATCTTCCTAACTGCCAGTGCCACTGATAGGCAATATCTGGAGCGTTAATTCCTCCAGCTAAAAGTAGGGCTTTTTCTGTTAGCTTTCTCGCCTCTTTCCACTGTTTATTTGTTTCGTAAAGCTGCCCCAAATTCCCTAAAGCGTAAGACAAACTTCTAGGATTTCCTAACTCTTCTGCTTGCTTAACTGCTACTGCTAAGATTTCGGCAACCTCAGAAATATTTGTTCTAACTTCTCCAGACTTTTTGATACCTAATAAACTGTTGGCCAAGTTAATTCTACCCTCGATGGCAGTCATTCCTGGAGGCAGTTTATCGAGAGTATTTTTAATTTCACCGATTAAATTTAACGCCCAACTCCATTGCTCTTGCCTTACTAATAAACTCAGTTGATTGAGTTGAGAATTAATTTTAACTTTCGCATCATTTGTCGTATAACTTGCTTTTTCGTACAGTTCTAAAGCCGTTTTTTCTTCACCTCGCAACCTCGCGTTATTTCCCAAACCTAATAAAGCTTGAGAAATCCCGTTAACATCTCCTAAGTTTTCCGCAATTTCTAAACTTTCTGCTAATACTATTTCCGCTTTTTCCAAGCTTCCCAATAACTCATAGCTCTCCCCCAGAAGATAAACGGCATTAAACTTAGCCAAGCTCTCTGGTTGCCCGCTCAATAATCGATTTACTTCTTCTAACTTCTCTCTAACTTTAGGATTTAATCCCAACTGTCGCAGGGCTAAAGCTTGATTGATTTTATTTCTACTCTTACCAACAATATCCAAGAGTTGCCCGTAAATTTCCGCCGCATTTCCCCAAGTTTTTAAAGCCACATCGAACTCGCCCCGAGTCATTTCTAAGCTCCCCAATACCTCTAATATTTGAGCTTTTAATTTCTGGGTTGCTGCGGAATCAGGCTGTTTTTGGAGGAGGTTTAAACTGCGATTAATTGTTTCCCCCGCCAGAGAGAATTTGCCGAGGTTTTGATAGAGCAAAGCTAAATTTCTCAACACCCTAGCTTGGCGAAACTCCTCCCCAGAAGCAGCATAGTCGGCGGCGACTTCTTCTAACAGAGCGATCGCCTCTTCCCACCGCCCCACTTCGTAAAGCTGTTGCCCCCGTTTTTCCAGTTCTATTACTTCCGGGGCAGCGGTTATTTCCTGAGTCGGTCTTTCTCTGGGGGCAGTTTCCAAAGACACCGCTTTATTACTCAACCAAATTACGCAGATAAAGGAGATTATTCCTATTATTAAGAGCCGCAGTTTTTTCATTTTTTTGGGAAATTGGGTTGGCTGGTCTTTGGGGGGTCTAACCCCTCAGATAGGTGGACAGTTCTTGTTATAGTCGATGGGAGCATTTCGGCTCCTCACCTCTACTTCACGCGCCGTACATGAGAGTTTCCAACTCATACGGCTCCTGGGCTAGGATTTTTTCGTTTAAGGGATTTCGGCTTACTAACAGAACCCACGCTAAATTGCGTTTTGGGCGTATAGCGTTAGTCTTGTCTTACTCTCTACCTCCTAGCTACCTGTCCCACGTCAGCAGATCCTTACTATTAGGAGAGGCATTAGCTTCTTAGGACATCCTTAATCCTTGGTCCTTTTGGTTAAGCTTTCCCTACCTCATTAGAGGAGAAACCAAGGATTTACTTCGTTCCTGTAAACCATTTCATGTTTTAACTTAGGACTCCTAAATACGCCGGGTTCTACCAGTTAATTCCTAGTTTAATAAGGAGAAACTAGGGGCAAGCGAACCGTACCATTTTGGCTTCGGCTAGCTCTCGTAGCACATACAAGGATAATTACCCCGGTCTGGAGTAACGACGCTTTAGTAGGATTCATGTGCTTGTCCATATTAAACTTCTCTAGCGGCTTCGGTCTTAATCCTTAGACCTTATCCTACATTTGGGCCATGCACCGAGAGTTAAGGTTGCTAATCCTTAAAACCTGACCCAGGAAGTCACTCCTTAACCTGGAGGAAGGGAATCTAACCCTTATGGTTTACAAGTTCTCACCAATATATAAGGCCATATTGGCGGGGGCCATGTTGCTAAATTGGCTTCTTTGGCCCAACGAATCGCACCCTCATCGACTCCAGTATAACATATAGAGAATAGGAATGCCGATTGCCTTCAAGAACTCTCCCGCCGCGTCGGTTTTTTCTTGGCCGTCGGCAACTGTTGGTAGCGCAACCGGCACTTATGGGGGTCGGCGCTGACATCCACAAACTTTATCTCGCTATAAGTTTCAATCCAGACCAGAGGATTAGTTTTATCTTCGCTGTGGAGCGCCCGGTCCGGACTGTAAACGACGCGGCACGGCCCGTTAACTTCTACCTCGAAGCCGTATTCCTTGCGTTTCCCCTGTTCCACAATAATCACCGGTTCGCGGCGATTGACTTCTTCTCTTTTTAAAAGAGTATTTTTCCTAATTTGATCCTTATTAATATAGATGTTGCTCGCCGCCTCCGACTGCCGTCGATACCAGAGACCTTTGGGGCCGCGCTTGCCAGAAATTATCTGAGGCATTTCTTTATATAGAGGTATCCGCCAGAACCGTCCCTCTTTGTAGGCCCCTTTTACCCGGCCTTCCCCCAGTAGTTGCCTCACTCTTGGGGCCGTAATTTTTAACAACCAGGCCGCCCGCGATGTTCCTACAATATTTTCTGCTGTTTCCATGAGTATTTTTGCTTAAAGAACCAAAAAAAACCCTTGCGTAAGAGTTTTTTTCGCAAAATAAAAATCGAAAATTGATTTACATTTTCGATTTTTCGGGTTTGTCTGGTTATAAAGATAGCATAAGCAAGTTCGCAGTAACGACTTTAGTTATAAAACCGGTTTGCTTTTGGATGAGTTATTAAGAGCGATCGCCCCATCAAACAAAAAACCAAAATCCCGTCGCCGGCCAGAAACCGGGTTGTTGCGAAAAACCCAGTTTCTTAAAATCCCCCGTAGCGACCAGCGATCGCCTATCATCAATCAACCACCATAGCCGCCCCCTCCCCGCGAGGATCCGCCGCCCCCTCCAACAAACCATCCTCAGTTTTCAGAACAACATTAGCATTCCCCCAACCCCGGCGCAACTCAATCTCGTGCCCCCGCCGCCGCAACTGGGCCAAAACCCCATCATCAAAACCCCCCTCCTCAACAAACAACCTATCCGGCAACCACTGATGGTGAATGCGAGGAGCCGAAACCGCCCCCTCAGCATCCATGCCAAACTCAACAACATTCAACACAATTTGCAAAACCGTAGTAATAATCGTACTCCCACCAGGAGCTCCCGCCGCCAAAACCAACTCCCCATCCCGGGTCACGATGGCCGGAGTCATGCTCGACAAAGGAGTTTTCCTCGGAGCCACCGCATTAGCCTCCCCTCCCACCAAACCATACAAATTCGGAACTCCTGGCGCTACAGCAAAATCATCCATCTCATTATTCAACAAAATCCCCGTTCCCGCCGCCACAACAGCCGCCCCAAAAGAACCATTAACCGTATAAGTCAAGCTGACAACCAGCCCATCCCCATCAACAACCGTCAGATGAGTAGTATCCTGAGACTCCCTCCCCAAAGACTCCAACTCCCGGGCAGTCGCCGCCCTCACCTCCGCCGAAGGCCGCGCCCGCCCCAGATCGATCTCCCCGCGACGGCGAAAAGCATACTCCCGACTCGTCAGCTCCGTTACTGGAACCTCCACAAAATCCGGATCTCCCATAAGCGCCGCCCGATCCGCATAAGCGATCCGCATCGCCTCCGCCAACAAATGCAAAGTATCCGCACTTTCCCTGCCCCACTCCCGCAAATCCGTATCCCCGACAATATTCAAAATCTCAATTAAATGCACTCCGCCCGACGACGGTGGCGGCATCGCACAAACCCTCGCCTCCCGAAACCCCCCGCAAACCGGCTCCCGCCACACAGGTCGATAATCCCTCAAATCCTCCAAAGTCACCAAACCGCCCCTAGCCGCCATATCCGCAGCGATCGCCTCCGCAACCTCCCCCCGATAAAAACTTTGGGGCTTCTGCGCCAAAATCTCCAAAATTCGCCCCAGCTCCTCCTGCACCAACAAATCTCCAACAGCCAAAGCCGCCCCATCCCGAGTAAAAATCTCCCGGGCCGCCTTATTCCTATTTATTACCTCCAAACGCCGCTCCAACCTACCAACAAAAATCTCGCTAACCTCAAACCCCTCTTTGGCATAACCCACAGCCGGCTCCAAAAGCTCCGGCCAAGAAAGTTTCCCATACCGCCGATGCACCTCAAAAAGCCCCGCCACCGTTCCCGGCACCCCCACCGCCAAATGCCCGTCCAAACTAGCCCGCTTTCTAACTTTCCCTTCCTCATCCAAATACAGATCCCGAGTTGCCAATTTGGGCGCCCGTTCCCGAAAATCGAGAGCCTCGATTTCGTACTCCTCCCCAACCTCATCGCCAGGAGTTCCCACCAGCAGAAACCCCCCGCCGCCGATACCCGCCGAGAAAGGCTCCACCACCGAAATCGCCAAAGCCGTCGCCACCGCCGCATCCACCGCATTCCCCCCTTTCCTCAACATTGCCGCCCCCGCCTCGCTCGCCAAAGGATGGGCCGAAACTACTATCCCACCCCGACTGGCTTCAACCTCCGCCACCTGAAGCAAAGTTGTAGCGCACCCCGCCAAAAGAGAAATCGTTAAAAAACAAGCAAAAAAAGTCTTTTTCATCTTATGGAATTTATCTATTAATCGTAAAAAAGCTTATCTATTACCCGTAAAAAAGCTAAATCGCGCTCATCGATTACTGCGAACAAAATTTTTTTGCCCAACCCCTTGACAGTGCCTTTTTTATTTGTTATGATGGCATCGATGAGGAAGAACTATCTACCTATCTGAGGGGTTAGACCCCCTGCCCGCACCCTCGCCAAACTAGACCTCTTGCGGAAGTCAGAAAAAAATATTTTTTTGTCCATTTTTCCTTCAAATTTCTTACCTTTTGCCTCTTGCCTATTGCCTTTTGCCTGACTTCTGCAAGAAGTATACTATTGTCCATTACCTATTAACAGCTCAACAAAGTCGTCGCCGCCTTCTCGTCCACCGGCTTTGAGAAAAAGTAACCCTGTCCGAACTCGCACTGCAATTGTCGGAGAGTCGCTAGTTGGACTGGAGTCTCCACCCCCTCCGCAACGATATCCTTACCCAGGCCGTGGGCCAGGGAAATAATCGTTTGCACGATTTCGTTTTTCTGGTCCCCCTCCCCCATTAAGTTGATAAAGGAGCGATCGATTTTTAACGTATTAATAGGAAAGAGATACAACCTGCTCAACGACGAATAGCCAGTGCCAAAATCGTCAATGGCTAACTTAACTCCCAATTCTTGAAAATCCCGCAACATAGAAATTGCCACATCCTCGTTTTCGACGATAGTGCTTTCGGTAATCTCCAGTTTAAGGCTCCCATCCATGACCTTCGACTTTTGCTTGATGCCCGTCTCGATTAAAATTTGCTCCAGCCTTTCGCTCAAGTCTTTTTGGACGAACTGTTTCCCCGACAAATTGACGTTCATCGTCAGGTTTTCTCTTTCTGGAAACATTTTTTGCCACTGCCGCAACTGTCGGCAAGCGTTCTGCAACACCCACCAACCCAAAGGAACGATTAAACCGGTTTCTTCTGCCAGAGGAATAAATTTTGCCGGCGAGACGATTCCTCGCTCTGGATGCTGCCAGCGGACTAAAGCTTCAAAGCCGGTAATCTTACTCGTCGCTAAATTTACTATTGGTTGATAGTACAGCCGCAATTCGTTAAGCGCCAGAGCCCGCCGCAGGTCATTTTCTAGCTGCAACCGAGCCATTGCTTCCTCGTGCATCGATCGCTCGAAGACGACGGCGTTAGCTTTGCCTCTGGCTTTGGCGCGATACATCGCTAGATCGGCATCCCGCAGAAATTCTGAAGGTTCGCACTCTTCTATTGTTTCTCCGTAGCGATCGCCGCTAAACACGATACCGATGCTAGTGGTTGGAAAAATTTCCGTGCCGTCGATTGCCAGAGGTTTCCTCACTTCTTTCTGGATTCGTTCCGCTACGACGAGAACCTCCTTGATACTGCCGACTTCCCTCAACAAAATCCCAAATTCATCTCCTCCCAGTCGCGCCACCGTATCCGTTTGTCGCAAACAGGCTTCTAAGCGATGGGCCAGAGCCACTAACAAGCGATCGCCCGCCAAATGTCCTAAACTATCATTAATCCCTTTAAAACAATCCAAATCCAGAAACAGTACGGCGAATTGTTCTTCTGAAGCTTCTTCTTTTTTTAAATCCGCGATCGCTTCTGCCAACCGCTTTATAAACATCGCCCTGTTTGGCAGTTCCGTCAAGGAATCGTGGAAAGCCTTATAATATAGCTTCTTCTCCGCCTCCTGTCGTTCCGTCGCGTCTCGTTGAATTGCCAGATAGTGAGTTACATCATTGCAGTCGTTAAATATCGGCTCTATGTGCCACTCGTTATAAAATTCCGTACCATCTTTGCGATAGTTAATCGCTTCCCCGTAAAACACCTCCCCCCGAGATAAATTTTCCCGCAACCTTTCCAAAACTGCCCGATCCGTTTTCGGTCCTTGAAGGATTCTGGGAGTTTGACCGATCGCCTCTTCTGCAGTATAACCCGTCAGAATCGTAAACGCCGAATTGACAAATACTATTTCCGGTCCCGGTCGTTCCATATTCGTTTTCGTTATCAGGATCGAATCTTCCGCGTGTTCGACTGCCGATGCCAGCAGTCGCAATTTTTCGTCCGCCCGATCGCGTTCGATCGCCTGAGATAGCATATTGGCGATCGCTTGCAGGAAATTAATTTCATCTCGATCGAACCTTCGTTCCTTCCTCGTATGGGCTGCCAGCACCCCCCACAACTTTATACTTCTCGACTCTTTTTCTCTGTTATTTATCTTTTCTACTTTTTGAATCGCCGCGCTTATACTGCTCGTCACCCCCTGCTTTTCCAGCACTGAAAGCCCGTCTATCTTGCTTTCTTCTGCCATCCCACTTTCTTCTACATTACTTATCTCTTTGTCGTTCCACGCTTCTATTTTCTTTATCGTTACCTCTTCGAGGGTTCCTTGCTGCCAATCGATACCCCCTCGCAGCCTCATGGTTTTTCCATCTTCGGCGTATTCCCAAACCCGAGCAAATTCTACATCAAGAGTTTGGCATACCAGAACCGTTGCTTGCTTCAGTAGCGTCGAAAGATTAGTGCTTGCCAAGGCCAACTGTCCCAGCCTAGCCACTGCAGTTTGCTGCCGCAGTAGAGCTTCTCCGTGACCTTTGTTCTCAGCTTTGTCTTTTTTGGCGGCCATTTTTAGCGAGTCCCCTACTGACTCCCCAAACTTTGCTTTGGCCTTGCATTCTACCATATTCGGGTGCATATTAAATCCTTACTGTTCTCGATTGCTTGATTTTATTAAGAATTGTTACAACATTCTTTAAAAATTATAAAGTTTAATCCCTTAAAGCGTCCACTTTTTTTTCGCTCGATTTTCTATTATCATAAAAAAAGAAAAAAGTCAAGCAAAGTAACGAAAATAAAAAATGCAAAGTCTTCCACCAAAAAAGGTTAAAGAACTGCAAGAAATCGGGGGAAATTGGGTATTAATACCGAACCAACCCAAAGCGATCGTACATTTCTTAGGGGGTGCATTTTTAGCGACGACACCCAAGGTGACTTACCGATGCCTCCTCGAAAACCTAGCAAATGCCGGCTATGCAGTAATAGCGACCCCATTCGTAAATACCTTCGATCATTTAGCGATCGCTCAATCGGTCTTAAACTCCTTTGAAAACTGTCTGGCCCGCCTACAGGCCACCAAATCCCTCAAACAATACCTGCCCGTTTACGGCCTCGGCCACAGCATGGGTTGTAAGCTGCATTTACTTATTGGCAGCATCTTTCCCGTAGAGAGAGCCGGCAACATCCTCATCTCCTTTAATAACTTTACCGCCCGGGAAGCCGTCCCCGGTTTGGGTCAAATGCCGCCTTTAGTAAACGTCGAATTTACCCCATCCCCAGAAGAAACCAACCGCCTCATAACCGAAAGCTATCAAATTAAGCGCAATCTCCTGATTAAATTTAACTCCGATACCATAGATCGAACCCTGCCCTTAAGGGAGATCCTGGGCCCGCGCTATCCCGACATGGTGACATTGCTCAAACTAAATGGCAACCACTTAACCCCCATCGGTCAAGATGTTAACTGGCCCGTAGGCCCCGTTTTTACCCCACTAGATGCCGTCGGTCAGTGGATGAAACAAGAAGTGTATCGCGACTTAAATCAATTAAAACGCGAAATTCTCCGCTGGCTCAATCCTCTGGGAGCAATTAACAATTGAGAATTAACAAGGTCGCAATTAACAAGCTCGCAATTAACAAGCTCGCAATTAACAATTAGCCTTCTTCCGAATTAGGATCGTAATTTTTGACAATTAACAAACAATTGCGATCGTCAGAAGTGCGGGTGTAGCTCAGATCGTCAGCGATCGCGTGCATCAACTTAACCCCCCGCCCGCCACCTGCATATATATCCGCTTGGGGTGGTTGCTCTTTGAGCCAGCCGACCAAATCGAAAGGAGGACCAGAGTCCCAAACTCTAATTTCTATGGAATTAGAAAAAATACTGACCTCAATATCAATAGGCAGGTCGGGGGGTTGTTCCCGATGAGCGTGACGAACCGCATTAGTAAAGCCTTCCGCCAGAGCCAGCTCGCACTGCAACCACACCGTTTTCGGAACTTGCTTTTGATAAAGTTCCTCGAACCAGGATAAAACTCGATCGTTAGCGCTCAAACCCGTGTGAACTTGAATTTGGGCTTGACGAGGCTCTGGCAATTTGTTGGGATCTTTTAATTGACTCACTCTCAGCAAAAAAGTTAAGCGACGTTTGGGCAAGTAATAATGGTATTGTACAGTATATCTATTGACTGACCGCAGCAGCAAAAAAAATGGGGTGCATCTCAAGCAATGAATCAAACCAAAAGCCGCGAAGCATTGCGAGGCAACGAAGCAATCCCGCTTTTTGGTAATAGGTAATAGGTAATAGGGAATGACAATTAAATATTAACAATAGACAATTAACAATTGACAATTAAACATTAACAATAGACAATAGACAATTAACAATTAACAACTAACAAATATGTTTAAAATTCTAGTTATTGATGATGACCCTGCAATTTGCGAACTGTTAAAAAGATTGCTCCGCAAACAAGGTTACGACGTAACAATGGCCAGCGACGGTCAAGAAGGAGTTGAAAAAGCACGAGAGTTAAATCCAGCTCTGATTATCTGCGATTGGATCATGCCTAAGCTTACAGGCATCCAGGTCTGCAGTCAATTAAAAGCAGAGGCCGAGCTCTCGACGACTTTTTTTATTCTTTTAACCTCCATGAAGTCCGTGGCAGACAGAGTTAAAGGGCTCGATGCCGGAGCGGATGATTTTATCTCCAAACCCATCGAAGTTAACGAGTTAAAGGCCCGGGTTAGAGCGGGCCTGCGCTTGCACCAACTCAGTCAAGATTTGCGAGCTCAAAAACGCTTGCTGGAAACCGAGTTAGCCGAAGCTGCCGATTATGTGCGATCGCTCCTCCCAGAACCCTTGAGCGAACCTTTGCGAGTGGAAGCTAAATTCGTTCCTTCCCGCCAGTTGGGCGGCGACTCTTTCGATTATTTTTGGCTCGACGAAGATAATTTGGCCATCTACTTGCTGGACGTGGCCGGACACGGTTTAAAGGCCGCCCTCCCCTCGGTTTCGGTTCTCAACTTGCTCCGTTCTCGGGCTATTCCTAATATTAATTACCATCAACCGAGCGACGTTCTTCGCGCTTTAAATGCCACCTTTCAAATGAGTTACCAAAATGATAAATATTTTACTATTTGGTATGGCGTTTATAACCGCTCCGAGCGCCAACTAATTTATGCCAGCGCCGGTCATCCACCGGCTGTATTAATATCTGGTAAGAACGATTCTCAAAATATTAAAAAACTTAAAACTCCAGGAATGCCCGTGGGAATGTTCCCAGAAGCAATGTACCTCGACGACTCTTGCCCCATTCAAGATTTTAGTTCCCTTTATATTTTTAGCGATGGAGTTTACGAAATTCTTCAACCCGATGGTACCGTTTGGGGCCTCGAACCTTTTATTAATTTATTATCCGATAGTAGGGCTGCCGCTGACAGCTTAGATGAAATTTTAAATTTTATTAAGGAGTTGAACTCCGGCGAGGTTTTTGACGATGATTTCTCCTTGTTAAAAGTCGGTTTTTAATTGTTAATTGTTAATGGCTAATAGAATCATGGCTAATTGCTAATTTTCATTTCCCATTACCCATTACCCATTACCTATTTAGCCATTACCTATTAAGATGCAGAGGAAAACTTTTTATCGAAGGCTTCGCGAGTGGGAAAAATCTCGAAAACTCGGTCCATGCTTGTAAGCTCAAACAAGATTTTTATTTGCTCGTTAATCGAACAAACAATTAATTGACAGCCAGCAGCTCTAACTGTTTTCAACGCCAATACTAAAGCCCCCAAACCCGAGCTATCCATAAATGTTACGTCTTTAAAGTCGATTAAGACTATATCTGCTCCAGCTTCTACCTGGTCGTTAATGTCTTTACGAAATTGACTTGACTTGGTGCCATCTAAAATACCGGTCGGTTGAACTATTTTAATTACAGGGCTCATATCTCCAAGAAGCTATTGTTTGAAATTACTACTTCGACTAAGCCAGTATAGCTTAAATCTTAGCTCGGAGCCAAATTATGTTTTCGGCTCCTCCCACCACTCCTTCGTACTCCCAGCAGCACCTCTAAGTTAAAAATATGGGTATGAAGAAAAAATGCCCATAACTGTACCTCAACAAACTGGGAAACGCTACAATCGTAAATTAACCGTTAATGGCCCGTGGATACTCAATTGTTAATTGTTAATTGTTAATTGTTAATTACTGACAGGACTTACTTTGGCCCGATACAACAGTTTTTCCCCTTGTCGATAGCCGGCATAGCGAACTCTTACCGGAGAGCCCGCCCCAGCAGTTCCCTCCATCAACTGATGCAGCTTCGGGTCGTAAGCAACCTCAGACCCCACGGGAGCGATCGCCTCGATACCCCATTCGGCCATCAAGCGCTCCATCGGTGCCACCACGCCCAATATTTTCGCCGCCGCCAGTTGGAGATTTTCTTTCGCTTTATAAACAACAGTAGGCCATTGCAGCAACCAGGGTTCCAAAATTTCTAAACTGGACCGCTGAAACTCTTCCATCAAAGCCCCCCGCTGTTTTTCCATCTCAGCTTGTAACTGCTGGTATTCAAGGGCGTTGGCGAAGCCTTGCGGATGCAACATCGCTTCGGGTGGCCCTGGGGATGATTCTACCGCTTCCGGGGCCAAAGCGGCCAACAACTCGTTCAAAGAAATCCCCAAAGCCCGACTAATCTTAAGCAAATACTCAACCCGAGTCTGCAAAACCAGCCCCCATCGCAGCCTAATTAACTGCAACTCGCTCACCCCGGCCTTTTGACTCAATTCTTTGAAACTAGAAAACCCCGCCAATTCCATCAACCGTCGTAACTGGGGGGTGCAATCTTGAAAACGCCGATTCATCAAAAAAGCTTCAGTTTATAAATTGCCGCTTCTATTGTAAAAGACTCCTGAGCATCCAAGCAGTCTTCTCGTGTACCTGCATCCGCTGGGTCAACAGGTCGGCGGTGGGTTCGTCGCTAGCCGCATCCACTGTAGGAAAAATAGATCGCGCGGTACGAACCACTGCTTCTTGACCTTCAACCAGCAAGCGAATCATCTCTTGGGCATCGGGCACCCCCGTGGTTTCTTTAATAGAACTGAGTTGGGCAAATTCGCTGTATGTACCCGGGGCGGGGAAGCCCAGAGAGCGAATGCGTTCGGCGATTAAATCTACTGCTGCAGATAGTTCGGTGTATTGCCCTTCAAACATTAAGTGGAGGGTCTGAAACATCGGACCGGTGACGTTCCAGTGGAAGTTGTGAGTTTTTAGGTAAAGAGTGTAGGTATCTGCTAGCAGCCTAGAGAGTCCGTCGGCTATGTCTTTTCTGGTTGCTTCGTCGATACCGATGTCTATTGGTAGAGCCATAATCTTTTTTGTTGATTGTTGATTGTCTATTGTTTATTGTCTATTGTTAATTGTTAATTGTTAGTTGTTAAAGAATTAACAATTAGCAATTAGCAAAATTATCGGGTGCATCTCAATGCAAGAAGAAAACCAAGGATTTAACGCTTTTTGCTAATGGCTAATGGCTAATGGCTAATTGCATTTTTTACAGAACCAATTAGCGACTAGCGATTAGCGATTAGCCATTTTCTATTTTTACAAATATGGGATGCTCCCAAATTATCTCAGGCTAGGTGCATTCTGAGAACAGATTTTGGTGCTTTGCGGACTTTGCAGCGAATGGTTTGATGGCCGAGTCCCTGGCAGGCTTCGTATCTGTGGCATCCAGAGAAGCCGTAGTATTGCCCATCCACTTCTAAGACATCGATGGGCTCTTGCAAGCCTATTTCTTTGATGGACTCCATTAAGGCTGCAACCTTGCCGGCATCGTTGGTTCGCGGCAGGGGGCGTTTGATTTTGTCTATGGGTATCTCTTGGATTTTCATGGCCTCTCTTTTAATCGCTGACATGGCTTCTCTTTTAATCGCTGAAGCGATTACTACGAACTTTATCGCTATGATTTTAAATTGACAATGTATGTCATGATTTCTTGACTGAGGTCGGTAATGGTTAACGGGCTACAGTCATTTTCTTGTAGGTAGGGCGCGGGCACAGCGCAACCCAACATCGAAAGTTGGCTTCCACTCCGGTCCGCACAACCTACTTTTCTACTTTTTGGTATGTGGTGAAAACCGGTTTTTCCAACAATACCTTCGCCAGCATGGAGATTTAAGAAACCGGGTTTTTTGAAAAAACCCGGTTTCTGGCGGGGTAACTGGCCATTTTCTTGTAGAACCCAACATCTGCGTTTGGTTCTACGGAGGTCCGCACAACCTACTTTTCTAATAGACAGGTGAGAGAAAACTGAGGGAAAATTGAGGGAAAATTGAGGGAAAATTGAGCCAAAAATTGGTTAATAAGGTTTCTATATACCCGGTTTCTTGACTTAATTTTATAAAGCCGGTGGCGGGGATTGAACCCGCGACCAATTGATTACGAATCAACTACTCTACCACTGAGCCACACCGGCACAAACAATTTTTTATGCTAACACAAGACTAGCCAAAATGGCAAGGTGCTAATTGTCAATTGCTAATTGCTAATTGTTAACCGCCTATCTGACCCGAGCAATTAGCAATTAGCAATTAGCCATTAGCATGCATGGGTTCAAACCTCAATAGTTCCATCCCTGCGAGGGGTGCCATTAGTCCCCGAATAGACCAAACCTCGCTGAGTATCCAGAGTAATAATAGTCCCATCGCGAATCACGCCAGTGGCATTCTCAACTCCGACAATAGTAGGCATTCCCAGGCGCAAACCAATAATCGCCGCATGACAAGTCAAACTATCTTCTTCGGCCACGACTCCTGCGGCCTTGCGCATGGCATCCACAAAATCGGCGTTGGTATTTGTCACCACCAAAATCTCGCCTGGATTAAAATCTCTGACCGCCGCCGCACTGCCTGCCACGCGGGCTCGACCGCTTACCCAACCTTGGCCGACGCCGGTACCTTTGCCCAAGACTGCTTTAACGACTTCCACCTTAAGCAGATCCGTCGAACCGGATACGCCTTGGAGACTGCCGGCAGTCATTACCACTAAATCTCCGTCGTGCAATAACTCTTTTTCCCTCGCCACGTTAATGGCAGATTGGAAAGTCTGGCCTGCCGAGGGCAAGTCTAAAACTAACAGCGGTTTAACCCCCCAGACCAACTGCAACTGACGGGCCACATCCACATGAGGAGTAATTGCCAGGATGGGAGTTTGGGGTCGGAATTTAGAAACGTTGCGGGCGGTGGCTCCGGTTTTAGTTAAAGTCATAATCGCTGCAGCGCCTAACTGTTGGGCAATTTGACCTACGGCTTGAGAGATAGCGTTAGTAATAGAGCGATCGTTCTCATCCACCGGAGACAGGTGGCGATAGCTGCTCTCCCGTTCCATGGTCTCCGCTATTCGCGCCATAGTTGCCACGGCCTCCACGGGATAGTTGCCCACGGCAGTTTCGTTAGAAAGCATCACCGCATCGGTACCGTCAATAATTGCATTGGCCACATCGGAAACCTCTGCCCGGGTGGGGCGGGGGTTGTTTACCATGCTGTCCAACATCTGAGTGGCAGTAATGACAGGTATGCCGAGACGGTTTGCGGTAGCGATGAGGCGCTTTTGGAGGATGGGCACTTGTTCGGCGGGAAGTTCCACTCCCAAGTCTCCCCTAGCGACCATCGCTCCATTGCACAAACTGAGGACTTCTTCCATTTGTTCGATCGCTTCGTGTTTTTCGATTTTGGCAATGACTGGCACTTTTTTACCCGCGCTGGCAATTAATTGTTTGATTTCCAGAACGTCTTGGGGGTTGCGAACGAAACTCAGAGCTACCCAGTCGACTCCTTGGTCGAGGCCGAACATTAAATCTTTGCGGTCTTTATCGGTGAGGGCCTTAATCGAGAGATAAACTCCGGGAAAATTGACACCTTTATTATTAGAAAGAGTGCCGCCAACTACGACGCGACAATGTAATTCTTTCTCTTCGCGCTTTACCTTCTCCACTAGCATTTCCACCTTGCCATCGTCTAGGAGAATAGCTGCCCCTTCCGGCACTTCGTCGGCTAGGGGTTCGTAAGTCACCGAAGACATTAGTTGAGTTCCCGGCATTAGGCGGCTGGTTAAGATGAAGGGGTCGCCTTTTTTGAGGGCGATCTCGCCGTTTTCAAATTTTCCTAACCTAATTTTCGGCCCTTGTAGGTCTTGGAGAATAGCCACCGGCTGATTTAGTTCGAAGGATGTTTGGCGGATCAGGCGCACGCTGCGCTGGTGGTCGTCGTGGGTGCCGTGGGAAAAGTTGAGTCGCAGAGTAGTTGCACCTGCTTTAATTAGTTCTCGAAGAACGTCGGGTTTGATGGATGATGGGCCAATAGTGGCGACTATTTTAGTTCGGCGTAAGGTAGAGTGCAATTCCATATATAAAATTTAATTTGTTTGGGCTTTTTGCATATTAAATTTGTGGGTAGTCTTTAATTTAATCATGCTTGGGGCGAAAGATAAGCATTTTTTAATCTCTGTCTGGGGCTTGGGCCTGACCTTGTCTTGCTGGTTTTTCCTTGATTTTTGATTTGGGATCTTTTCTAATAAATTAGGGATCGTCTCCCAAATATTAATTAAATCTAAGAAAACTATTTTCGTTAAATCGCTGAAGCGATTACTACGAACCTCAATCGCTCTTTACAGATTTTTGCCCGTAGCCTATACTACTTTCTTAACAAGTGTAAACAATTATTAAGGAGTGTCAAGAAATATGTCGGAGGCAGGGCTGCAACTGACGGTCCCAAGGGAGTTAACGAGGCCGGATGGCGGCTTCAATATCAACGTACTGATGTTTTTAAGCGCGGTAGCAATGGTTGCCATTTCAACTTTGGGCTACTGGTCCTGGCATTGGCCGGACTGGTGTTGTTTTTGCCTGAACGTGGTGGCCTTGCATTTGGTGGGGACGGTCATCCACGATGCGTCCCATAACTCGGCCCATAGCGATCGCCTGCTAAATGCGATTTTAGGCCACGGCAGCGCCCTGATGTTGGGCTTTGCTTTCCCGGTATTTACCCGAGTCCACCTGCAACATCACGCTCACGTTAACGATCCGAAAAACGACCCGGACCATTTCGTTTCTACAGGGGGTCCGCTGTGGTTAATCGCCGCTCGTTTTTTCTATCACGAAGTCTATTTCTTCCAGCGGCGACTGTGGCGCAAGTACGAACTTTTGGAATGGTTTTTAAGCCGTTTGTTCGTTGTTACCGTGGTAGCAGTTTCGATCCATTATGACTTTTTGGGCTATATTCTCAATTTCTGGTTTTCCCCCGCTTTGGTAGTGGGGTTAGCTTTAGGGTTGTTTTTTGATTATTTGCCCCACCGTCCTTTCCAAGAACGCGATCGCTGGCACAACGCTAGGGTATATCCCAGTGCCATTCTCAACATTTTAATTGGCGGTCAAAATTACCATTTAATCCATCATTTATGGCCTTCTATTCCTTGGTATAATTATAAACCGGCTTATGAGGTGATGAAACCCCTTTTAGATGCTAAAGGTTCTCCTCAAAGTTTGGGTTTGTTAAAAGGAAAAGATTTTTGGGGTTTTGTTTACGATATCTTTCTGGGTATTCGCTTCCACGGTCGTCAAAAAACTTAATTGTTAATTGCTAATTCCTAGCTAATTGCTAATTGCTAATTGCTAATTGCGTTATTGTTAATTGTTAACCGCCTATCTGACCTTAGCCGTTAGCCATTAGCCATTAGCCATTACCTATTAGCCATTCCACAAATATGATAAATTTAACGGAAAAAATCATCTTAGTAACGGGTAGTTCTAGCGGTATTGGGGCGGCGATCGCTCTAACTTTAGCCGAGGCGGGAGCTGGGGTTATTGTACATTATCATAATAACGAAGCTGGAGCTTTAAAAATTGCGGAGGAAATAGGCAGAAATAAATGCAAAATTGTTAAGGCAGATTTAACGGTAGAAAAAGGAGCGATCGCTCTTTGGGAAGAGGCGCTAGCTTGGCAAGGTAGAATCGATATTATTGTCAACAATGCGGGTATTTATATCCCTGCCAGCATCGAAGACGAGCTCGACATCTGGAGTGAGGTTTGGCAAAAAACCCTGCAAGTGAACTTAACAGCGGTTGGCGATTTATGTCGGGAGGCTATCGGTCACTTTCAGAGTCGCGGTGGGGGCACTATTATTAACATTGCCAGTCGGGCGGCATTCCGAGGAGACGACGTAGAACACATCCATTATGCGGCATCGAAGGGTGGAGTGGTAGCCTTAACCCGAACTATCGCTCGGGGGTTTGCCAAAGATAATATCTTAGCTTATGCCGTCGCCCCCGGTTTTGTGCGCACCCAGAAGAAAGAAGCTACAATTAAAGAGCGGGGGGAAGAGGCTTTTACTTGGGATATACCGTTAGGGAAGATAGCGGAACCCCGAGACGTGGCAAATACGGTAGCATTTTTAGCATCCGGTTTAGCACCCCACGCCACCGGCACCACCATCGACATCAACGGCGCATCCTATGTAAGATAGTAGAGTTTGTTCGTAGTAATCGCTTCAGCGATTTAAAAAGTTCGTAGTAATCGCTTCAGCGATTTAAAGAGTTCGTAGTAATCGCTTCAGCGATTTAAAGAGTTCGTAGTAATCGCTTCAGCGA
>CAZUCT010000146.1:0-18246 GCA_964619285.1 uncultured bacterium
TCCCCACACTCCCCACCCTCCCCACACTCTGACTTTTTCAGCAAGCCCTAATTAGGGTCTGCTGAAAAAGGCAGACCCTAAAAATGAATCTTGCCATCTGGCATAGTAGCGCCAGTGAGATTAGCATCGCGCAAATTCGCACCAATAATATTCGCCCCGCGCAAACTCGCACCGCAGAGATTGGCACCGCTCAAATCGGCACCATCCAAATTGGCGCCCCACAAATAGGCATCGCGCAAATTAGCACCGCAGAGATTTGCACCTTGCAGACTAGCTAAATTGAGATTTGCCTCGCTCAAGTCGGCACTGCTGAGATCTGCTTCGCTCAAATCTGTTTTCATCAGATTTGCCTTAAACAACAAACCGCCCCTCATATTGCTTTTATGCAAATCTGCATTCTTGAGGTTCGCTTCATCTAATTTAGTAAAACGCATTTGAGCTTCAGCGATATTGCTGCCGCTGAGATTTGCTCCTCGCAACTTAGCGCCGCTGAATTTTACTTGGCTCAATTCCATGTTGGCGAACTCGATACCCTCTAGTTCCAGTCCGTTCATCCAGGCACCATTGAGAGTTACACCGTTTAATAGGGCTCCTTTGAGATTGGCACCGCTCAAGCGAGCTCCGTTGAGGTTGGTCCAGTTGAGGTTTGCACCTGCCAAATTAGCACCCCGAAAGTTAATACCGTTCAAATTGGAACCGCAGAGGTTGACTCCGGGTAAGTTAGCTCGATAAAGCGTCACCCACTTGAGGATTGCACCGCTTAGTTTGGCCCCTTGCAGATCTGCTTTTGGCAGGTGAGCGCCCCTGAGATCTGCTTTGGTTAAATCGGCTTCTATGAGCTTTCCTTCTTTGAGTTTGACATAACTTAAATTGGCCCCGTATAAGAAAGCACCGCTTAAGTTTGCTTCTTGCAAAAAACAGCGCTCTAGGTGGGCTCGGGCTAAGGACGCATCTTGCAGTAATGCTCCTGAAAAGTTAGAGCGGGCGAGGATTGCTGCTATTAAATTAGCTTTTGCTAAGTTGGCTCCTCGAAAATCCCGTTCTCCCTTGGTATATCGTTTTACTATGTCGTTGGCATCCATTTTTATTTATTACCTCATCGTTTAATTACTTTTAAATCTTTCTTTTTTCCATGCTAACATATTATTTTTAGTTGAGGGATTCTCTGGCAAAGATACTTAAAACTTTACAATTTAGTTTTGATTTTAAAACTTTCTTTAACTTTTACAACAAAATGTAAAGATTTAAGCTTAAGGGACTTGTTAAAAAATAAACTACCAGTCTCTTGTAGGTAGGGCGCCGCGAACCTCCACCCAACACCGGTATCTTATTAAATTGCAAGTCCCTAAAAACAAAAAAATGCCGAAAAACTCTTCCTTGTTTGACGGTAATTTTACTGAATTTTGGTGCGGATAAAGCGGTTGTTTTAAGATAAATCAAGATTTACAACAAAACCCGCACAATTTAATCGTTTTATGCTAACAAGGTTTATAATGTTATTTCGTGAAAAATCAAGGGCGATCGCCTGTTAGCTACTCCATAATTAAAGATGATGCAAGCCACTGCAAGGGTTCGTAAAGCAGTAATTCCCGCCGCCGGTTTTGGCACGCGAATGTTCCCCGCCAGCAAGGCGGTAAAAAAGGAATTATTCCCAATTATAGACAAAGACGGTCGCGCTAAACCGATAATTTTAGCGATTGTAGAAGAGGCGATAAGGGGGGGCATCGAAGAGGTGGGGATAGTCGTACAAAAGGGCGATCGCGACCTTTTTAGCGATTTCTTTAATTCTACCCCTAGCCACTACGAAAAACTCTCTCCGGCCAATCAAGAATATTGTCAATACCTCCAAGATTTAGGCAGTAAAATTACTTTTCTCATCCAGGAGGTACAAGAAGGTTACGGTCACGGGGTTTATTGCGCTAAAGAATGGGTGGGAAACGAACCGTTTTTATTATTATTAGGCGACCATCTTTATACCTCGGAAATCGAAACTTCTTGTGCGGGTCAGCTCTTGGCAATTTACGGGCAAAAAAACCAAAGTATTATCGGTTTAAGAGCGGTTTATGGTTCTGATATTCGTCATTATGGATGCGTTAGCGGTAGTTGGGAGTCCCAGGGCATAGTTGCTGCCAGTCAGATTTACGAGAAACCAGATATTAATTACGCCCGCCAGCATCTCCATGTAGAAGGGATGGCAGAGGATGAGTTTTTAGCGATGTTTGGAATGTACGTTTTAGAACCGATTATTTTTGCTTATTTGGAGGAAAATATTCAGAACAATTTCCGAGAAAAAGGCGAGTTTCAACTAACAACTTGTTTGGAAAGATTGCGGCGAGAAAAAGGAGTAACTGGGTATGTTGTTAAGGGCAAATGTTTCGATACCGGTTTGCCAGAGGTTTATCGGCAAACCATAATTGATTTTAGGTAATTAACAATTAACAATTAACAATTAATAATTTACCTCAGAAACCCGGTTTTTTCAAAAAACCGGGTTTCTTAATCGGTCGGGTCTAAAATTCTCTTTATCAAATCGTTACTCGCTTTAATGGCTAATTTTTCATCGGTTTTAGCAATATTAATAACTTCTAATGCTTCCCTATCCCTAATCGTTGCAAATTGACTTTGATTCGGACATAAACTCTCGTTTAAATCCCCCGGTTCAAACTTATCTAAATTATTCCCATAACTTCTTTTATTAGTTTTAATTATTTCTTGCCCGATATCGCTGAGTAAATAAACAAATAACTTATCTATTAGCGGTTGCCCAAACATATTGGGATAAAAGCCATGAAAGCAAGTAAAATTAACAGCAGTTGTTAGGTTTCTGATTGCCTTTAAGCGCCCCCTGCTAAAAACGCCAAACAAAATAGATGCCGGTTTTCTGGATTCAATTTTGTACCAAGGACTTCTGTTTTTAGTAAGATGCCTCTGGTGATAACCAAGTTTTTCTCCTTGTTTTAGGTAGTTAATAATTGCCAAATTATCCTCATCTTTAACATCCAAACAATAAATCGGTTTATCTGCGTCAGTTAGGGCATTAAAATCATCTTCTGTAAAGATTGCTTTTGTTATTTGCGGGCTTTTGGTAATGCACTTGCAGCAATTACGATTGTCTATATTTAGCTCTTTAAGAGTCGATTTTGATAGTGCAAAAAAATCGTTTGCCCCAGTAGCTATTCCTCTTTTAAAAGCACCATATAAAGAAAAAGTAACTAAACCAGGAGGAGGTTGTCGCTTGGAGAATAAAGACAGAATAATAGGAGTCCATTTTTGGGTGTATGGTAAATCGGAAGGATTGATTTTAAACCCATCCAAATTACTCAAGTCTGAGAGGCGATTTATTTCTTCATTGGCATCTATTCGAGCGATTTTTATCGGTTCTGTTCGACGGTCATTTTTACAAAGTAAAATGCAGACAGTGGTAGTTGCTTCTGGGAATATCTCTTTTTCATTAGCAAATATAACGATTTGTTTGAGCAAACCGTTATGGAGGAGACTTTTCTTAATTTCTTTGCCATAGCCGGTATTAAAAAACTCGAACGGCATGATAAATGCCAGCCTGCCATTGGGTTTAAGTTCGTTGAGAGATTTTACCAGAAATACGGAAGCAATATTAGAGTAACCGACCAAATTTTTGCCGATTTGTTTTTCGATTTTTGGCAAAACATCGCGGCGGCTTAGAAATTTTTGAAACCTCAGATACGGGGGATTGCAAATAATCGCATCGTAAGAGTTTAAATTGGCTTCTAGGTAATCGCTATTAATGAGTTTTAGATTTTTTTTGTTACGATGAAAGTCAAGATGGCTGAGAATGAGTTTATCGAGTTCGTAGGCCGTGAATTGGAAGTTTTTATCTGGGTTAATCTGGTGGATGGCATCGTAAAAAATACCCAAACCAAAAGCGGGGTCTAAGATAGATTTAGGGTCATCTTTGGTTATCCATTTAGCCATCAGGCGTGCCACTGAAGGAGGGGTAAAAAATTGACCGCAATCTTTTCTATGATTTATGGGGGTTTTTAAAGTGTATTCAAGTTCGTGCATTGAGGGTGTATCCCAATTTTTTGCTAATGGCTAATTGCTAATGGCTAACGGGCTCCAATCGAGAAACCCGGTTTTTTGAAAAAACCGGGTTTCTGGGACGCGAAAAAACGTGGTTTCTGAGAATAGTTGACCGATTCTTTAACAACTAACAACTAACAATTAACAATTAGTAATTAAAGGGAACCCTTGTTAATAATGTAATCGGCGATCGCCCGAATGCTTTTACGAATTTGCGGGTCGCGACCGCCGCGATTGTCCGTTACCGTAACGATATAAATTTGACGGTCGATATACATCGCTAAAGTGGTTCCCATCGCTTTTGAATTTTCTCCGGTTTTTTCGCCCACCCACTGAACGCCCTCTAACTCTTCTAACGCGGCATATCCCAGGAGGCGATCCTTCTGGTTAGCTAAAGCCTCGATTAATGCCTCCGAACCCGGATGTTCGCGGTTGTAGATTTGCACCATCATTTCCGTAAGTTCGTTGCTGGTAATGCGGTTCGCTTTTTTGCCGAGATTTTTGGGTTTGATGCGGTTGCCGATTAATTTGTAATTAACCCGAGTCACCTTGTAACCGCCATCTTCCAAAACTTGATTGATGTAATCGCGACCTACATAATCGATTAATTGATTGGTGGCGATGTTGCTGCTGCGGGCGATCGTTTGACCCATGATGGTTTTGAGGGGATAGCGCTTGCGGACTCGAATTTCCGAAGCGTCTTCGGTGAAATTAGAACTTTCGACCAGAAGTTCTTGGTCGATGCTAACGTTTTCCTCCGACAGTTTGTGCAATAAGGCGACGGCGATCGGCACTTTGATCAAACTGGCCGGACTGGCGGGTGGTTCGTCGCCGCGCAGACTCATGCAGCGGCGCTGGAGGTTGCAAACAACGATAGTAGCATATTTGGATAAACCGCTTTCTTTACGAATTTCTTCTAGTAGATTTGCCTGAACTTGACGCAGTTGGTAGGTGGCGTGACCCAAACTTTCTTTATAATCTTGAACTTTTTTAGCGGTTTTCTCTGCTATCAGGGAATCTGGGGGGATTGCTTGGAGGTTGTCGATCGCCTTTTGCCAGAAATATTGTTCTTCCTGGCGGGAGGCGACGGTGGGGGTAGGTATCAAACCGATTTCTGCTGCTTTCCCTCCCAGGGTTAAAGCTTGATACCAGTTATCTTCGGTCCTGTGTTCTACGATTATTTGAGCTTCTATTTCTTGTAGCTGTCGGATGAGTCTGGGATCTGGTATTTCTTGCTCGAAAGAGAGAAAAGTTGTAGCAAAAAAGCCCGGTTGCGAAGCTTCGTCGGGACTTTCGATTTCCGCTATCAGTCGTTCTCGGGTTTCGTAAAGTTCCTCCAGAGAGTAATATTGAGGGCGAGTTGCCCAGGAGGTAATAGTTGTTATGGCTTGAACGATCGCTATACTGGCAGCGATCGCCACTGAGGTTATTAAGGTTCGTTTAACACGTCCTCGTTTAGACATGGTTTTTCCTCACAGGAGAAATTTATTTACTATTTGGGGCAAATACTCTTTTACTACTCTTTGGCGATTTTGTCAAGGGGGCAGCTAAAATAGGCAAGAGGCAAAAGGCAAATAGGGAAAAATGTATCTTGTAGGTCGTGCGGACCGGGAGCATCGAATATTTTTACAAATATTCGATGCTCCCGGCCCCAGTGTTGGCAATAAGCTGTTGTGCATTTAGATTTAATAAACAGCATTGCCCTTATTTTTAAGATAACCCATTTAATAATTAGTTCTCCTTCATTTAACAATCTTTTTAAAAGCTCTTCTAACTCCTCAACTAATGTAAATACTTTGTTGGCTATGTATTCCTTAGCGGGAGCAAGTCAGTTTTGTAATTTTTCTCTCTCGATAATTTCATAACGAGTAACGAGTAACGAGTGACTCACACTCAAAAAAGACGCTTTTCTTGAGTATGAGTATGAGGGCGAAGAATATGTCGAAATCGACGAGTTGGAAATAGTTCCCGACAACTGCGGCGAAGTCTATTACTGTGCCCACCTCCGAGATTGTTAAGAAATATGCGAGTAAGGCATAGCTTAAAAAGGGGGATTTAGGGGCATCGTAAATGTGCCTCATAAAAAAGAGAATTGCTATAATCAAAAATCAATCAACACTTTACCAACCTCAATTAAAAACGCCAAAGAATTAAAATTAATCCCCGCCGTCGTCTGGGGAAACAACGATAAATTCCCAACCCCATCTTCCCCGATAATATTCTCGTAAGGGTCTAACTTTAAACTGATTTGCCTGTCCTTTTCAAACCGATAAAAATGAAAAAAAGTCAAATATTGCAAAATGTCATTTTTCAGCGGAGAATCGTACAATAAACCCTGCCGAATATCCTTATCCTCCATCACAGTTTCATAGTAATTCCCCAACAGCGTCGAATAAGAAATCACCCCGTTATAAAAGCGATCTTCATCCTTGCCTACCCTAAGACCATTAAACAAATTAAAAAATACCGCCGATTTTTGAGTGCTATCTTCGGCAACATTAGTTAACTGTTCCGTGTCTCGAACGCACAAAGATTGTGACTTAAAATTTGGGGATTTTCTAACGTAATATTTATCGAAAAAGATAGGATAAATCTTCAGATGCTCTCGGTTTTTCTTCATCGCCGCCATAATACTTGGCGACATAAAATACAACTTTTCATCCTCATCGGTTTGGGTGATGTGGAGGGTACTTGTATGAGGTGCCCGCGCCACATACAAAATATGTTTGTATTCTTTTTTGCTTAAGTAGTTCATCGTTTCTTCTGTTAAAACAGTCGGTTCGTAGAACAGATCCCGCAGCTTGTAATTAGCAGAAAAAGTTTCTAACAACTCGATTTTTACTCCGCCATTATTTAACTTTTCTACGCTAAATACTTCCCCAATTAAACTACCAATTTTTCCCCCCTTGTTTTTGTTACTAAAACAACCGTCGCTTTCCTCGCTGGAAACAACAATTATTGCTAATTTCTCCAAAGTCAGCGGGGAACTGCCCAACAGATTAAACTGTTTCGGCAACATCGAATAAAGAGAAGTTAAACCATTACCAATGGTAAAGCTATTGGGAGGAACTCGAAAACCTTGAGAATTACAGCGATTATTTTGGCTGAATAAATGACACAATACTTTAGAAAGATGTGCCAAAAACTTCTCTGCTGGAAAAGGTGTTTGTTTCGTTCCTTCATGCAACCTTACCATCGGCACAAATAACGAATTGATGCCGCTTTCTTCCAGCAGCAAATACAGGCAAAGATAAGAAAGCAACGTCCAAACAAATCGATAAATAAAAGCCTCATTTGCCTTTAAACCGTCTGGGTTTAAGCGGCCATTGTCGTAAGGAAATAAAACGTGCCTGTATCGCTTTTCAAAACTTCTTTGATAATACTGCCAACAAGGATTAGTATTGGGAATCAAAAGCATCGGTAATGCTTTTATTTCTTTTATGTCGTATTCAAACCGGAATCTTGCCGTACTTTTACCTTGATAACAACGAACATCTTCTATCTTAATACTCGCCGGTAACTGACATAAAGCAGTTTCATCTACGGCAGTTTCCCCCATAGAAATATGCCTCAAACATTTTTTAGGATTTTCTCCTAATTCATCCTTAAAAAAAGAGCCATTGAAAATCCGATCGCTGTCTTTAGTTAGAATTTCTTTACTAACTATAATTTGGCGGTTGTAAGTTTCAGCGGGTAAAATTGTCTGTCGCTTAAGAAAGTTTTTTAGAAGGTCGCAGAGGGTCTTGATTTTGGATTGAACATTAAATTGTTCTAACCCCCGGTTAAACCCTCGGAAAAGCTGTCGTTTTGCTTCCTCATCCTTACCCCTCAGTATTGGCAATACCTTTTCTTCAAACCCGGGGATGGGGTCGTATTCTAACTCTAAATTAGGGTCGTAATTTTTGGCCCTTGGGTTGCAACGAGATGCAAAAACGAAGTAATATAAAAACACCCGAATTAAGACCTTTCTGGCGAATCTTTCTCGGCGATCGCTATCCCCCGCCAACTCTTGCTTATGTTCGTCGCTACCTGGATTAATAATCCCCAAATTATACTCGAAAACAGTCTCGCTTTTAGAACTTTGAACCGGACCGTTAAGCTTCATTTTTAAACCCAAAACAAACTGAGTTTTATCCTCAGAAACATCCGTACTTTCTCCCAAAATTCCCGCAATTATCGGAATCACTGGCAAAGCATCAAAAGTTTCCGCCCTGGCAAAAACCTCTTGATAATTTACCGTCGCCCCGGCATAATAAACCTCCAACTCGCCGCTAGCTTTAGAGCTAATATATTCCTCTATTAACCTCAACCGCCGAATCAAAACTCGCAAATAAATAACCCCCAAGCCATCTTTAGTTTCGATGTTATTTAATAAATGCTCTAAATAAACAATTTTTGCTTCCTTTTTCAGCTTGCCCAGAGTTTCCGTATCCACCAGATTTTGCAGTTTATTAAACTCAGAATTTGGGTTGCCAATTTGATTTTCCAGAAGATTGTAAACAGTTTCCAAATCGTCTTCATCTTCCGTATCAAAATAATTATCAATATGATTTTCCAATCCCTTTTTTAGCTGTTCTTGAAAATGATTAACATTACCGACAGTAATCGTTAATTTGTGGAACTTCAACAAATAATTACTGCCCGGTTTGTCGCCCCCTATCGTTAACTCTTGCGTTTCCAAACCCCCAAAAACCTTGCCAAAAGGATAAGACAAACCTAAGCTTTGTCCGTTTCCCTCAAAAGAGGTTAAGTCGGCAGTTAAACTATTAACAAACTCTTCGATATCTCCTTCTGGAAGTAAAGAGTATAAATGTCGTTCCAAACAAGCTTTTATGTCTTGAACTTGGGGCGAAAAGCTCTTTTGAAAACCCGGAGAAAAATTAACCGTTGCCGATCGCACCCCCTTAGTATCGCTTAAAGGACTTTGCGCCCGAGACATCGCCACCGCCGCCGCTATCTCATCAACATTAATAGTTAATATTCCACCATTTGCCGACACCGCAAAAGGATTTTGACTTTGCAAAACCCTCAAAATTTGCTGCTGGACGCCGCTATAATCTACCGATACTAAATCGCCGTCATCCAGTCTCAATTCGTTAACCATTTTTGTGCCCCCATTAAATAGTTCGTAGTAACGACTTTAGTCGTAGTTCGTAGTAATCGCTTTAGCGATTTTAGAACAACAATCGCTAAAGCGATTACTACGAACTAGCTTTATTCTACATACTCTTTCAAGTCAGAAATCGAACTAATATCTAACTCGTTTGCCTCATCTTCTCGCATCATCAAGGCATAAGTATTATTAAAACCAAAAGGCTCCAACCACTCTACTTGATAGCGGTTTTTTGACCTTTCCCGAACGTACTCTAATACCTCATCCTTGTCACCCATAATGCGATTTAGAGTTTCCTCGTCCGGTTGAAGAATTACTAACAAACCGGTGCCGGTGTATTCTGGATACATATCAATCGAACCCTGAGTTAAAGCATCAAAAGCAATTTTAGTTCCCGCCAATCCCGTTTTTAATTCCACATCCAAACTGGTGTAATTTTCTATCAAAACTGCCAAAATATCCGCCAGAATATATTGTTCGGTAAAATTCTTAGAACCGATGACAATATCGCTGTTTCCTTGCCGTTTCGTAGAAGTTTTTAAACCCAACTCCTCCAAAAAGCTTTTCGCAACCTCTAAAGTTGGCTTTTGTTCGTTATCCACTTGATAATTTAATTCCGCCATTTTTTCGTCAGAAATTTTGCCCGCCACTTTAGCAAAAACTTCCCGCAATTCTGGATATTGCCTCAAAGTATCTTGCCTGACAACTGGGGCCGCATAATAAGGAGGAAAGTAGTTTTTATCGTCTTCTAAAACCGTTAAATCGTAAGCTTTAATTCTGCCATCGGTAGCAAAACCGCTAATAACATCCACTTGCCCTTCCCTAAGTGCTTTGTACATTAAACCCGGGTCTAATTCTACCGTATCTAGTCTTAAATCGTAATGTTTTCTTAACCCCGGATAGCCGTCCGCCCTTTCCATAAATTCTGAGGTAAATGCCGCTTGGAAGGAAGTATTAAATAATGTCGGCACTATTAAAAACGAAATAAATATAACAAGTAAAACAACAAAACCAATTAAAATTTGTTTTAGGTATTTAGCGACGTTTTTTTGTAACAAACCCAGGATAAAATCTAACAAAACTGCCAAACCCGCCGCCGGAATTGCTCCCGCTAAAATCATATCAACGTTATTAAGAGCAATGCCTCGAAAAATAAATTCTCCCAAACCCCCAGAAGCAATTAAAGCGCAGAGGGTGGCGACTCCAACCGTGGTAACTGTTGCCGTTCTAATGCCGGCAAAAATTACGGGTATTGCTAGGGGTAATTCTACTTTTAAAAGGATTTGCAAATCCGGCATTCCCATGCCCTTTGCCGCTTCTTTTATCGCCGCATTTACCCCTTCAATACCCGTAAAAGTATTGCGGACGATGGGCAACAAAGCGTAGAGAAATAACGCTACAATTGCCGGCGTTCTTCCTATTCCTAATATTGGTAATAAAAACCCTAATAAAGCGACGCTGGGAATAGTTTGAATTACGCCAACTCCACCTAAAACATTCTCAGCTATTTTTTGGTTGCGGGTTAAAATAATGCCCAAAGAAACGCCGAGACAAGAGGCGATCGCTAAGGCAATTACAGTTAACCCCAAATGCTCGAAAGTTTGCTCCAGCATTTCTCCTCTGTGGCTGACTATAAATTCCCAGAGACTAATTAAACGTTCCATTATGTAATGACTCCTTAGTTTTGTAAAATGCAGTAAATAGGTCTTCGCTAGTGGTAACTAAGCGCTCCCCTTTCTCGTTTTTAATGCATATAAACGATTCTCCCAGAGATGATTCTTCTACTTGCTCTAGCACCTCTAACAAACTGGTATTTTCGTCGTATTCTCGAAGGGAGTTACTGTCCGTTTCTATGGGTTTTAGCTGCGGCAAAACGTCTTTTAAACAGATAAGTTTTAGTTCCAATTGAAACATATTTGCCGCGAAAAAGCTGCGCACAAAATCGCTGATAGGTTGGAAGACTAATTCTTTAGGAGTTCCGATTTGTCGAACGATACCCTTATCCATCAAACAAATGCGATCGCACAACTCCACCGCCTCGAAAATATCGTGAGTTACTAACACCATCGTTTTCTGCAGCAAACTTTCTAATTGTTTGAACTCCCTTTGTATCTGCTTGCGAGTAATCTCATCCAAAGCCCCAAAAGGTTCGTCTAACAAAACTATCGGCGGATCCGCCGCCAACGCCCGGGCAAAACCAACCCGCTGTTGCTGCCCGCCGCTGAGCTCCCGGGGATAGCGATCGCCAAATTCCCCCCCTGGCAGTCCCACTAACTCTAACAATTCTGACGAGCGATCGGCTATCTTTTTCTCGTCCCACTTCAACAACTTCGGCACTACGGCCACGTTTTGCTTGACCGTATAATGAGGGAAAAGTCCCGTATTCTGGATGACGTAACCTATACCCTGTCGCAACTGTTCCGGTTTTTGTTTGCGAACCTCCTGCCCGTTAATAATTATCTCCCCCCCAGTAGGTTCGATTAAGCGATTGAGCATTTTTAAAGTCGTAGTTTTGCCGCAACCGCTAGTTCCTATTAACCCCAAAGTTTCGCTTTCTGGTACTTGGAAACAGACATTATTAACGGCTGCAAATTCGTTGTACTTTTTAGTTAAACTGGTTACTTCTATCATGGTTTTTTTTGATTCAAACTCAGTTCGTAGTAATCGCTTTAGCGATTTTAGAGTAAAACCTATAAATCGCTAAAGCGATTACTACGAACTAGCTTAATTTCTCAACTGAACTGGCATAATTAAATAAGTCATTTTAATGCCCCCCAAAGGAGTTAAAATTACCGGAGTCGTCGCCGTATTTAACTGCAATTGAATTTCCGAAGCCGAAGGAATTGCCTTCAATCCATCTATTAAATACTTAACGTTAAAAGCAATTTCTTTAGGTTCGTCAGAAGTTATTTGCGCTTTCAGAGTCTCCCGACCGCTGCCAACATCTTTAGCATCCACCGATAAAGCTATTTCCTGGTTAACGCTATCGATGCTGCATTTGAGAATATTATTCTTTTGGTCTGCTAAAACCGCAATCCTTTCTACCGCCCCTAAAAATTTCTTTCTGTCAACAGTAATTTGATTGGCAAATTTTGTGGGCAATAATTGTTGGTAATTGGGATATTGACCCTCTAATTTGCGGCTAGTTAAACGCTGTTCTCCCAGTTCAAAAACTACCTGTTCGTCGTCGAAAATTAAACCAATAGGTTCTTTAGATTGACTGCTGGCAATACTCCTTTCTACTTCCCTAAAAGCTTTAGCCGGAATTGTTACTTCAAATTCTCCTATTTCTTCCTCCATCTCTGCTTCATCCTCTTCCATTTCCTCTTCCATTTCCTCTTCCATTTCCTCTTCCATTTCCTCTTCTATTTCTTCCTCCTCTTCTTCAGTTTTGGGTTTCACTCTTTCGGTTACCACAACTGCCAATCTGTGACCGTCGGTGGAGGCAAATTCTAGGGCGTCCGGTTGAATTTTTAAGTGAACCCCCGTTAATACTTGTTTGGTTTCGTCGCCACTGGTAGCAAATAAAGTTCCTTTTAAACCGTTGACGATCGCTTCTGGCGGTAAGTGGATCGCTTTCCCGCTCCCGATCGCCGGCATATCTGGATATTCCTGAGCAGCCATGCCTCGCACTTGATATTTTCCCGAGCTCGACGCGATAGTAGCGATCGCCTCCCCCTCATCATCGTCTATAGTTATCTCCCCATCAGGCAATTTCGATACGATATCCCCGAACAACTTCGCCGGTAGAGTAAAGCTTCCCCCTACCTCCACCGCCGCCGCAAAACTAGAACGAATTCCCAGACTCAGATCGAAACCGGTTAACTCCACCTGTTGGCTTTCTTCGTCCGCTTTTAATAGCACGTTTGCCAGCACTGGATGGTTCGGACGGCTGGGAACCGCACGACTGACTAATGATAAATGACTGTTTAAGTCGCTCTGGGTACAAACAAGTTTCATAGTTGTTCTGACTTTGGACCTTTCTATTTCTATAAGATGTTGGCTTTTGGCAAAATTTGCCTCGCTTTTGAAATCCTATCATCCTTTAGATTGTTTGATCCACTGTTTTAAATTAACAATATTGGGGAAAAAATCAACAAAACCCCAGTCTTTGCCGCTCCTATTCTGTGGAAAATGTGGAAAAACTCCCTAAAATCCTTTTTAACCAATCTTAGAGCAATTCAAAAATTGTGGATATCCTGTGGAAAAACTCCTTGCTTATTTTCCACAAAGTATTTATGCTTATTTTTTCAAAGCCCAATTTGTAAAAACACCAAACTCAATGGCCCATTAGCAATTAGCAATTAGCAATTAGCAAAAAACGGTAACTTCTTGGTCCCCTTAAAAATTGAGATGCCTCCAGTTTTCCCCAAAATTTCCACAGATTTTTCCACAAAACTTAGCTTGTTAATACTTTTAGTAACAACAAAAATCATACGGAAGCAGAAACTCCTTGGTGGAAGTTGGCGATCGCCCTTTGCCCCCTTAGAGAAGAAATCGTGTTACGATCCAGGAAAGATTGCCAGGGGGGTGAGGGTGGACTTTTGGGTGGAGGTTCGCACGCGCCCAACCTACTAACTACTAACAAAAAAACCATGACCGATCCTCTAAATAAGTTATTCACCGAACCGATGACAGAGTTTTTCAACCTCTTTGGTGAAAAAGAAACCTTCACTCTTTTCCTTGCCAAAGACCGCCAAAAAATCTTTAACGAATTCTTCGAGGCCGAAGAAGGTTTTAACAGCAAAAAACTCGCTTTTCTCGACAAAGGCATTAATAGTTCCCCCTATAAAAGCCAAGTCGAAAACTATCCAGAATACTTGAACCTAGTTCCAAATTTAGCAATTTCAGGAGCAAAAGTTTATCCCGAAATCGGCGAAATGCCAGCCATCGACGAACAAGGCTTAGACTTTTTACATCCCGACATCAGACAAGCATGCATTTGCGTCGGCGGCACAACCGAAGGCCCTTTTAAAGCTAGTTGGTTGGGCAGAAATGCCCTCGATAAAGCAGAATTTTGGAGCAGCACTAAAATTATTCCCATTCTCAATGTCATTAGCTCCCTTCAGACAGATATTGACGGCTGCGTTATTGCTGACGAAGAAAACAGCTACGACTTAAAAGAAGTGTTAGAAGACGTCGTTACTTACGACCAAAAAATAGGCACTTCCAGCGCTTTAGCCGCCACGTTCAAAACCTTCCAAACTTACGAAGATTTAGAAACCTGGATGAAGCAAATAACCGGCAATAATTATACGGAATTTCGAGGGTTATATGGCGAAGAACCTTTCATCGTTTCTCCAGTAATTAAAAAGGAAGGAGAAGTTATTTTAAGGGCGGCAGAAGAAATCAAACAACGGGAAACTCAACCGGGTTCTAATTCGGTAACAGCTTACGATTTAACTAGGCTGATGTCCTTGGTTGGCTGGCACGATCGCCTACCTCAAAGGGCAAAAATTCCCGGTATCTCCTCAGACAATTTAAAACCATTTATTCGCAGTCTCGGCAAAGACACCGCCCGCTATGCCGACATCGCTTTGGAAAAATTGGACCTGCAAAACAGCATTAATTCCCCAGTAATTCTTTCTAAAATGGGCTTTGGCTATACCAGCTATCGCCTGCGCACCGAATTAGCTTATACCTGCTTCGTTCAGTTTTATTATCGGGGCAAGGTTAAATCTTTAACGATGACTTTACGCGCCGCCGCTTCTCTGGGAGATTTTGATAAAGAAGCAGTGACCGTTGACGCCCGAATGGCAGCAGAAGTTACCGAGATTTTGCGACGTTTGGTGGAGAACGAGCTGGGTTAACTATCTCCCTAACAGCCTCATACTATAACATAGATTAAGCTAAGACCCATTTCAAAGGGAGCATCTCATATTTGTAATTTTTCTCTCTCGATAATTTCAGACCCGTGACGAATACTCGTGACGAATACCCCTCATGAGTATGAGAGCATAAATATGCAAAACACCAGATGCTCCCCATTTAAAATGCACGGTCCCTGTAGCAATAAGTATATCTGCAAAAATATTTGCAGAAAAAATTGCCCGTAGAACAGGCATCTTGCCTGTTCGATATGTAACAAATTTTGCGCGGGTACTTATAGCATTTTTCATCTTTATTGAACTGGTACAAATTTTCGGGAGCATCTCGCAACGAAAGCAAAAAACAATAGGGAAGCAATTAACAAGTTCCCAATTGACAAAAAGCCTTAAATTCTTGGTTTTCAAATTGCATTGCAGCGTACCCAAATTTTCTCAGACTCAACCCCCAAACCTCAACCAAACAACATCAGAATGCATCAAACCATCGCAGTTAAAATCGGCACTTCCACCCTCACCAACCGTCAAAGCGGCAACCTCGCCCTCTCCACCATCGCCTCTCTCGTAGAAACCCTCACCCAACTCCGCCAACAAGGAAACAAAATCGTTTTAATCTCCTCCGGCGCAGTGGGAGTCGGTTGCGATCGCCTCGGCCTCACAGAAAAACCTCGCGGCATCGCCCTCAAACAAGCCATAGCCGCCGTCGGGCAAGGCAGACTCATGCGCGTTTACGACGACCTTTTCACCTCCTTGGGACAAGCGATCGCCCAAGTCCTCCTCACCCGCAGCGAACTAACCAGACGCACCAGCTACGTCAACGCCTACAACACCTTCCAACAACTTCTCCGCCTCAACATCATCCCCATCGTCAACGAAAACGACACCACAGCGATCGAAGAGCTCAAATTCGGCGACAACGACACCCTCTCCGCCCTCGTCGCCAGTCTCGTCGAAGCCGACTGGCTCTTCCTTCTCACCGACGTCGACAAACTCTACTCCGCCGACCCCCGCAGCAACCCCAACGCCATGCCCATCGACCTCGTAAAAGGCATCCACGAACTCGCCGAACTCCAAGTCAAAACCACCGACTCCAGCAGCGGTTGGGGCACCGGCGGCATGATAACCAAAATAGAAGCCGCCCGCATCGCCACAAGTTCCGGCGTGCGGGCGGTCATCATGGAGGGTAAAAACCCTCAAAATATCTTAAAAATACTCAACGGCGAACCCCTTGGCACTCAATTCGAGCCCCAACCCCGCCCCGTCAACGCCCGCAAGCATTGGATCGCCAACGTTCTCATCCCCGCAGGCAAGTTATACTTAGATACCGGAGCGGTTAAGGCTATTTCTGAAAAAGGCAAATCCCTATTAGCCGCAGGTATAGTTAATATAGAAGGAGAATTTAACCCCACCGACGCCGTACAGTTATGCAATAGCGACGGTCAAGAAATCGCCCGAGGACTCGTCAACTACAGCAGCTCCGAGCTCCGCAAAATTCAAGGAGCGCGCTCCGAACAAATACCCGATATCTTAGGCTACAACGAACCCCCAGAAACAGTGGTACATCGCGATAATTTATTGGTAAGAGAAAATGGTTGATTGGGACTTGCCGAACTCACCAAGAACTTAACGATTTTTGCTAACTGCTAACTGCTAATTGCTAATTGCGCTCTTTCCAATGTGGCAAAGGTTTGAAGTCACCCGCAATTAACAATTAACAATTAACAATTAGCAAGCTCGCAATTAACAATTAACAATTAGCAAGCTCGCAATTAGCAAGCTCGCAATTAGCAAAACTAATTCATCATTTCAGGCGGTGCCATATCGGAACCCACCGTAATGCCAGTATCCGAAAACTCTAAGCCCGGCGTAACCGTAACTTCTATCTCTCGATTAGACCGAGCGATCGCCTCCGTCTCTCCATTGGATAGCTCTGGCATCAAACTCACCCCCGGAGTCGAATGCTGCGTTACCGCAGTCAGTCCGCCAACAGCCCCCGCCATTAAAGCCGTATAACCCAGATACAAATGCAACGGACGCAATTCAAAACCCAAACTCGAATTGCCATCCAAGGCAGACCACGAAGGAATCATCCCTTGAAGCGGATCCGCTACTGGTAGCGCTGCTGCCATGGTCGCCCCATCTAACCCCAAAGCATTTCCCAGTCGATAGATAAAGCCCCGAACGTAAATATCCTCTGGCAACTTTTCGATATTTCCTTTTTCTAATGCCTTCAGATGATTCACCGGCACTAAAGTTTGAGCGTGAACTTGTTGGACAGACAAACAGCGCCCTATCCGCGCTTTTCTAAGTTCTTGACCTATTCGTTCTAGAACTTCTTTTCGCTTTTGCGCTTTTTCCAAGGCTGCTTTTTCCGCTTTAGTCAATTTTTTCTTTTTCTTGGGAGAACCAGAACCTTTTTTGACCTCCTCCTCTTCCTCTTCCTCTTCCTCTTCCACTTTCTCATTATTGTCTGGACCTTTAGTGGCAGTTGAACTAGATTCTACAGCATCAGAAGTTTCTTCTGTACGGGCTAATTCTGTCGTACTCTTGCTCTTTTGGGAGCTCTCTTCATCTCCCCCAGAAGAGACAACCTCCACCTCAGCCTTTTCTTTTTCTTCATCTCCCCCAGTTTCTTCCTGTTTTGCCTTGGTTTCTAACTTATCCCTAGGTTGACCTTTTTCTAGATTGGAAGACATATTAGTTTTGGCAAGTGCTTTTAGTTCGCTGCGATATTTTTTGGCAAATTTTTTAAAGGCTAACTGAATAGCTTCTTTACCTACTGCTGCCAAACAACTGTCCGCTTTAGCTCCCGCCTCACCTAACATGGTCTTTAAATTCTCCAAAACTTTTTGATAGACTTCGCTGCTTTGGAGTTCGGCTTCTATGCTGCTAAATAGCGATCGCTTGCTATCTGTAGCAATTTCTATAGTTGGATGTCCGCCCATAGGAAAGGACTGCCCTGCTGTTATTTCCATAATTTTTCTTATTTTAATTTAGTGCAAACGCTCTTAATCATTTCTTCTATAGGTTGATCTTAATTCCGGATGTCAAGTCTCTTCCTCCACCTCAGCTCCTACAGAGCCCGTAAAGAAACCCGGTTTTTCTAAAAAACCGGGTTTCTGAGAATACTTAACCTGCTCTAAGCGAACATCCCGGGAAGCATCTTATACTCTCATACTGGCTCCCGACAGCAGACCCTAATTAGGGTCTGCTGAATAAATCGAAAAAACTCTGGGGGGTGGGGAGGGA
>CAZUCT010000147.1:0-18179 GCA_964619285.1 uncultured bacterium
GGAATGGGGAATGGGGAATGGGGAATGGGGAATGGGGAATGGGGAATGGGGAATGAGTAATGAATTTTAATAAGAGGTCTAATCAGAAATTGGTTATTAATGGCCTTAATGGCACTTGACAAGATGACCCAAATCTTGTACTCAATTGTAGTATGTTAGATTAAGAAAAGTTAAGCAGATTGAAACGGGAGGTGGGTCCCATGTTAGAGCAAGACAAGAAGCAAGAAAAGATAGTCAAACTGGGAGAAGGAGTATTAGCGCGCACTAAACTGAAAGATGCTTACATTCCGGCATTGCGGTCGGGATTTGCCGGCTATCCAGTAAACCCCCGTTGGAGTGGGGTAAAATTCTCAGCTTGGAAGACAGGACAGCAGTGGCGGCAAGCGGTATCGCGAGGAGAAATGGTGGTGCGATCTAGCGATTCGATGTTGGTGGCCATCGAAGAAATTCCAGAAGTTAATGAGGATGGGAGTTCGCCAAAATGGGACCGCCACCCCACAACGTCAATTTTTGAGAGCTACCGCCTGAGGCCACCTCAGTTGACAGTTTAGACAAATCTATGCTAAGTCCGATTAAATACGAGCTTACAAATATTTTAGGATTTTCTTTTTTTGCTGCTACCCTAATATTTGCAAGCTCGCTTTTATCGCTCCATTAACGTAATCGGACGCCAAAATATGTCTAATTCAAACCCAAATAACCTTACTGTTGAAGCTGCAGAAAAAATCCTTAACGAGTTCACTTGTCTTAATATTAAATCCAATGTTTTCCCCATTTCCCAAGAGCAAAAAACTAGGATTCGCGAAGCATTATTGCTATTAATAAATGCCTCGGACTACCAAATGCTAGGAGTCTGTGCTAATTCTCTTTCTGAAGGTTTTTCGGCTTTGGCTCGCTATTTAGAAGCTATCGGTTACCAAAAGACTATTTTATCGGATTCTGCTTTTGAGGTCGAAGGTCCGGCTTATATCAAATTCAATGGCAAAACAGAATCTTATCATGCAGATTCTTATACGGGAGAATTTCGAGGTGTCCTAGTTTCTTGTCAATCTGAGGAAGGGGAAGGTATTAATGGAACCTACGGTCATTTACCTCTAGATTTATTTGGTTAAGCAAAAGAACTTTTAAATTAGCAATTTAATTTCTGAGTAGGTTAAGAAACCCGGTTTTTTGGAAAAACAAAAACCGGGTTTCCGATCTATCAAAAAACGTGGTTTTTGATTCCCAATTCCCAACAAAAAAAAGAAAAAGTCAAAAGTCTTGAGACTTTTGACTTCTAATAAACGATTTACCCCAAACAAAATTATTTATTTAGCCAGCTCGGGTTGTTTTTCTTCTTGGGCTGTTTCTGTATCTTCTTCGTGCAATCCTGTAAGAGATTGATAGAGTTTGATATACTCCTTAGCAGAATTGTCCCAGGTAAAGCTCTGCATCATGCCACGTTTTTGTAGTTCGATCCATTTATCTTTAAAGCGGAAAGCTTCTGCAGCTCGGACCATAGCAGTCAAACAGTCCAGGGGCTCGTAGCGATCGAAGCAGTAGCCGGTGCCCAGACCTTGCATCGGTTCGTGGTATGTTACCGTATCTACTAAACCGCCAGTGCGACGGACGATGGGCACGCTACCGTAACGCATGGCCAGCATTTGGCTAATACCGCAGGGCTCGAACCGACTTGGCATCAAGAAGGCATCGGTACCTGCATAGATCCGCCTGGACAAAGCATCGTTTTGTAATAATTGAACGCTCATCCGACCTGGATAGCGGGTGGCTATCTGCCACATTTGAGTTTCGTAGTAGCGATCGCCTGTGGCTAACAAAATAAACTGAGAATCGGTATAGGCCATAAACCGATCCAGCACTTGCAAGACAATATCGATCCCTTTCTGCTCTACCAGTCGCGTGACCATTCCGATTAAAAAGGTGTTGCTATTGACTTCAAAGCCCACCTCTTCTTGTAAAGCGACTTTATTGGCCTTGCGCTTTTCCAGGGTATCCACGGTGTATGTTTGGGCGATGTACCTGTCAGTGGCGGGGTTGTAAAACTGGGTATCCATGCCATTGAGGATGCCGGATAACTTGCCGCTGACGAAAGAGATCAAACCTTCGAGACGTTCGCCGTAGGCGGGTGTCTGAATTTGACTGGCATAAGTGGGAGATACGGTAGTCACCCAGTCGGCAAACTGAATGGCTGCGGCCATCGTGTTATGGCCCTGCATATACCAAGGACACCAAGTAATCCTTTCTAGGTACCAACGCCACGGACCTTGATAGGCCAAGTTGTGAATGGTGAATACGGTTTTAATATCTTGAGTCTCGTGCATCCACACGGGAATCATGCCGGTATGCCAGTCGTGACAATGAATAACATCGGGTTTCCAGCCATTCCAGGCAAATTCGGCGGCCCCGTTAGCAAAAAGGGTGAACCGCCAGTCTTCGTCGTCTCCATAGTAGATGCGGCGGGGTGAAAATGATGGATGCCCAAATAAGTACAAGGGTACATCGGTTCCTGGCTGGACGGTTTCATATACCGCAAAGCTTTGGTACATGGCGTTTCCCCTCCAAATTGGTTCTTCGGGAATCTCCATCTTATCGACCAGAAAGCCATAGTAGGGCATGAAGATGCGGACGTCGTGACCTAATGCTCTTAGGACTTTGGGTAAAGAACCGACGACATCCCCCATGCCGCCGACTTTTGCTAAAGGTGTTACCTCAGTAGCTACAAACAGAATTCGCATGGTTTATTTGCGTTCCTTATCAATTCTTAATACGGTCATCATACCTGTCTGAGGGCACTTCTTTACAGTGGGTCTCAATTAGACTTCGCCGCAGTTGTAGGCAAGAGGCAAGAGGCAAAAGGCAAAAGTCAAGAAATATAGACTTCAATGGTCAATTGTCAATGGTCAATTGTCAATTGTTGATTTGAGGATTATTTAGAATTTTTTAGAGCCACAATAACTTCTTGTAAAAGAGCGATCGCCCGTTCCAGTTTCTCGTAAACCTCCTCTCGATTTTCCCCTTCAATTTCTGGTTGTTCTGGCGATAATTCTTCTGCAGTTTCCTCGGGAGCAATCTCTTCTTTTTCTACTTCTTCTTCTATCTCGCTGACGCTCTCTATTTCTCCCCCTAATTCTTTAACATAATTCAACAAATCGTTATCTCGTTTCAACCACCCTTCTAAAAATATTTTCTGACTGGAATTAGCTTCTATTCGCCGATAGCGATAGTCGATACGACTTTGACAATAACGTTTTGCCGTAGCCAAATTATTCTGCAATTCCAACGCCCCAGAAGTCTGTCTGCCCCAAATTCCATCAACGTCTATTCCCCCTAAAGTTTCCTGCAAAAACTCGATGCTAGCTCCCACGCTAAAATTAACCGCAGTGTCGAATTGCACTACTGCTAGGGTTAAATCCATCATATCTGCATGGGAAGTCAGCCAGTACATTTCATAATAAAGATTCTCTACTTCCTCATCGCTAATCTTGCTAACTGCCTGAATAGATAAACCTTTTTTGCGGCAATAGCTGTCGTAGGTTGCCTGAGTAATTCCTCTATAAATTACACCTCCTAAATCTTGGGGGCTGCCGCGACCGCCTTCCCATTTGAGGGTGAATTTTAAGGCTTGTTGGAAAGAATCTGGGGATTGAGTCATAACAGTTGGCAACGGATTTGGTAACGGATTTAACGGATGGGTTATGGGGAGGAATTGGCAATTGGGGAACGATAAAAATTAGCTGCCGGGGCGGAATTCTGCTAGGATTTCATCCAGTATTTCTTGGGCGCCTTGTTGTCTTAATTTTTGGGCGAGTTCGATGCCTAATTGTTCGGCGTTTTTGGGAGTTCCAGAAACGATATCTTTAATCAAACGCTTGCCATCCAGACTGGCAACCATGCCGGTTACAGTTAAGCGATCGCCCTCTATTTGGGTATTCACTCCAATAGGAACTTGACAGCCTCCCTCCAGTTCCCGCAAAAAGGCCCGTTCTGCATAACAACGTTGGGCCGTGGGGCCATCTTCCAGGGCCTTTAACAGTTTGAGAATGTCCTCGTCGCCCTCGCGACATTCGATGCCCAAGGCACCTTGGCCTACGGCGTGGAGGGAGATCTCTGGGGGCAATTTTTGACTGATGCGATCGCCCATACCCAATCTCTCCAACCCGGCCACTGCCAAAATCAAAGCATCGTAATTCCCTTCATCCAGTTTGGCCAGGCGAGTATTGAGGTTGCCCCGGACGTCTTTAAACTCCAGATGGGGGAAATGGTGGCGCAGTTGGGCCAGGCGTCGCAGAGAAGAAGTACCGACCACGGCCCCTGCTGGCAAAGTATCTATTTGTTTGCCCTGATGTTTGGCGTGAAGTACCAGAGCATCTGCGGGGTTTTCCCGTTCCGTCACGCAACCCAAGACTAAACCTTCTGGCAGTTTTGTCGGCAAATCTTTGAGGGAATGAACCGCCAGATCGCTTTCGTTGTGCAACATTCGGACTTCTAATTCTTTAGTAAATAGTCCTTTATCGCCAATTTTTGCTAAGGCGACATCGAGAATTTTGTCGCCTTGGGTTGACATGGTATGGACTTCAAAGTTGATGTCTGGGAAATGTTTTTGCAGTTGTTCTTGCACCCAGTGAGTTTGAACTAGGGCTAATTGACTTTTCCGAGAGGCGATCCGAACGGTGCGGGTTGGGGCAGATGTTGATGGGGACATAGAAAATTTTTAGATTAGCTGATATGGTCGTTTGACTAGAATACCCCAGAGGGCGATCGCTTTTTAGAGTTTATATTTTAGATTTTGCTCTTGGAGTTAAGAAACCCGGTTTTTGATTGAAATTAAGAAACCCGGTTTTTTAAAAAAATACCTTCGCCAAAATAAAAATACTTACAAGAAAATGGCGTTCCTCGCCCGCCAGAAACCGGGTTTTTTAAAAAAACCCGGTTTCTTAAATCTCGATGCTGGCGAAGGTATTGTTAAAAAAACCGGGTTTCTGGGGTGGGATGAGAAACCAGGTTTTTCTAAAAAACCGGGTTTCTGGTGTGCCAACTCAACCGCCTCTTACCAGGAGTTTGACTGACTGTCATAATCTCGGTATTTTCGGTCACAAGAAGAACCACCATTAATAAAAGGAAAAAAATATGTGGAGTAACATTGCAGAACAGATTAGCAAAGCGACGGGAGAAAAGTTTGAAATTAGCGATCGCCGTTCGGTTAGTGGCGGTTGTATTAATCAAGGTTATCGCCTCACGGATGGCAAGCGGGATTATTTTGTCAAACTCAATTCCGCCGCCGAAATTGCTATGTTTGAAGCGGAGGCTATTGGTTTAAAACAAATGTGGGAAACTCGGACTATTCGAGTTCCCAAACCTATTTGTTATGGTACCGAAGGGAGTTCGGCTTATATCGTTCTAGAATGGTTAGATTTGGGGGGGCGAGGTAATAATAATGCTTGGCAAGAAATGGGGCGAAAATTAGCTGCTTTGCATCGCTGGCAACCAGAAGGAGGACATAAGGGTTTTGGTTGGGATGTTAATAATACTATTGGTTCGACTCCTCAGATTAATAATTGGACGGAAGATTGGGTAGAATTTTGGGCGGAACATCGCATCGGTTATCAGTTGAAATTGGCGAGGCGTCGGGGTGGGAGTTTTAGTGAGGGCGATCGCCTGATAGAAGCTATTCCTAAATTATTAGCAGGTCACAAACCGCAACCTTCTTTAGTTCACGGAGATTTATGGGGAGGAAATGCTTCGGTAACTGTGGATGGGGAACCGGTGATTTTTGACCCCGCTACTTATTGGGGCGATCGGGAAGTTGATATCGCCATGACGGAACTTTTTGGCAGTTTTTCGGGGGCTTTTTATCAGGGTTATAACGAGGTTTGGCCGTTAGATAAAGGTTACGAAAAGCGCAAGATTCTTTACAATCTTTACCACGTTTTGAATCATTTTAATTTGTTTGGCGGCGGTTATGCTTCTCAGGCTAATAGTATGATTAATCGACTTTTGAAATAAAGGGAATTAAGAAACCCGGTTTTTGGGAAAAACTAAGAAACCAGGTTTTTTGTTTTGGAAAAACCGGGTTTCTGGGGGACAAGAATTAATCCAACCAAAAACAATCTTGTAGGGGCAACAGCATTCGGGCGGTAAGTGTTGATAAAAACGCTAAAATTTTGTGTCCGAATGCTTTGCCCCACTCCACGTCGAAGGTCATAAAATTGTAGGTTGGGTGAAGCGAACCTCCACCAAACGGTTTTTAGTTAAGCTAAAACGAGTATGGATATTAACACCCAAAAAGAAGAATTCAGCTATGCTTATGTTAGTAGCGTAGCATCAGCAGCAGGTTACAAATTCGAGATAGCATCCAGACCTTTAGATATGGGTGGCATTGATGGAAGCATTGTTGGTACTGCATCAGAATATTCCTTTTATCCTCCCCGACTCGAAGTGCAGGTAAAATCTACCTCAATGCCTGTGGTAAGCGAAGAATTTATTAGATATCCTTTGAAGCTGAAAAACTACAATGAGTTAAGGAAAAGGAAAACTCTTACTCCTCGAATTCTTATTGTAGTTTTAATTCCTGAAAACTCTGAAGAATGGGTAAAGCAATCAGAAGTAGAGTTATGTCTGAGGCGTTGTGGGTATTGGATGTCATTACAAGGAGAACCAGAGACAAAAAATCAAGAAAGCGTGACAGTTTATTTACCAAGGGAACAGCTATTTACGGTAAATTATCTAAAGAGAATGATGCAAAATATTGAAACAGGAGGGACATTATGAAAGCGATCGTCTGCGATGCAGATATTCTTAGCAATCTCAACCCTACAAACGTAGCTGCTTATTTGCAAGCTAAAGGTTGGCATCTACAAAATAAAATTCCTAATAAAGTATCTGTTTGGAATTGGGAAACTGAAAAAGATAAATTCAAAATTTATTTACCTCTCGATTCAGAATTTGACGATTTTCCGAGGCGGATGTCTGACTTAATAACAACCTTAGAAACTGTCGAAAAACGTTCGCAGTTGGATATTTTGAGCGAACTAATTACCGCAGTTCAAAATGCTTTCATTCAAGGAGTTGTCATTTCAATTTCCCAACAAATAGAAATGGAAAGTAAAGCGACAATACTGGGCGTTGTCCTCGATAAATTAAAGAGAATCAATGTCGAATTTGGGGAAAGCGATCGCTCTTTAATTATCAAAGCTTATAAAAAAAGACTGCCAATTATTTGTCAGGGAGATTTAATTAAAGAAGGCGATCGCTTTATTTTAAACAATCCTCAAAAGTTGGCTTTAGACCAACTTTAAAAAACCTCAACTTAGAAGTTTATTACCTTACCTCGCCCCCGCTTCAATCGCAGAATTAGCCATCTTCATCAAAGTTTCTCCCTCAATTTCTGGACTCTGACCCACACCTTTTAAAGCAATGCGATAAAATACCCCTTTATCTTCCCAACCAATAATAGGAATAGTGCAAAGCCGATCGCACTCTAAAGGCCGAAAATATCCTTTAATATTATTAACAAGACTTAACTCCCTACTAAACTCATCTTCCTTCGGTTTTCCCCCTTTTTCTGCACTCAAATAACCCACCTCGCAACGAAAATCGCTGCAATTTTCCTCAAAGGCTAAATCGATTTTATATCCGCTAGCATTACCGCTGCCGCTAATATAAATCTTATTATCCGTCGCCGTGATTAATAAATCGCTTGGCAGCAAAACTGGAACGCTTGTTTCCTGTTTAATTTTCGGCAAAATTTCCTTCAACTCTGCCGCTACTGGGGGAGTTTCTCCAGCGGCTATAGATACGGGTAAAACAGCCAGATTTTGCCTATGCAAATAAGCATTAACTGCCCCTATTTCATAAATTAATAAAACTCCCAGACAAGTTACAGTGGCTAAAGATGCTTTAGCTTTCGATATTAATAAATTACTCATGTTATCCCTCTTCGTAATAATCCCGTTCGACGTTTGGCTGTAGCTTTCTCTTTTTTCTTAGCAGCCTTAGCAGCTTTCTTCGCCGATTTTTCTGCCTCTATTTTAGCCAATTTTTCTGCTTCCTTCTCTTCCTCCAGTTTATCCAAATAATAATGGTAATCTCCCAAATAAACCCGAAACTCCCCATCGCGAATCTCGACAATTTTATTAGCAACCTTCGAGATAAAATAGCGATCGTGGGAAACTATAATCGCCGTTCCGTCATAATTCTGTAAAGCCTCTTCCATCATTTCCTTCGCCGGAATATCTAAATGATTGGTCGGCTCGTCTAATAATAACAGATTAGCAGGTTGCAACAGCATTTTGGCCAGAGCCAAACGCGCTTTTTCTCCCCCACTTAAAGCAGCTACCTTTTTAAACACCGTATCCCCGCTAAAAAGGAAAGTTCCCAATAAAGTTCTAACTTCCTCATTTTTCCAAGTCGGCACCTCGTCGTGGATGGTTTCCATCACGGTTTTTGTTAAGTCTAAAGCCTCCGCTTGGTTTTGTTCGAAATAGCCGGGAATGACGTTATGATCTCCTAATTTCACAACCCCTTCCGTGGGAGTTTGCATACCCATCATTAAGCGCAATAAAGTAGATTTACCGGAACCGTTGGGGCCTAAAAAAGCAATCCGATCGCCCCTTTCTATTTCTAGATTTGCTTCCAGAAACAAAATTGTATCGTCGAAAGCGTAAACTAAATCTTGAATTAAAACCACCTGCCTGCCGCTGCGGGGAGAAGGTGGAAAGCGAAACTTTAAAGTCTTTAAACTTCCTGTTGGCGCTTCTATTCTTTCAATTTTATCTAACTGTTTTTCCCGACTTTTTGCCTGAGTGCTTCTCGTGGCACTGGCGCGGAAACGTTCGACAAATTCTTGTTGCTTTTCTATTTCTTTTTGCTGTCTTTCGTAAGTGCTGAGTTGGGCAGCTTGCGCTTCCTCTTTTTGTTGGAGATAAGCAGAATAGTTACCTAAATAACTTGTCGAAACCCCGCGTTCCGTTTCCACAATTTTGTTACAGAGGCGGTCGAGAAATTCTCGGTCGTGGGATACAATTACCATAGGAGTCGTCAATCCTTTAAGGTAACTTTCCAACCATTCAATCGTTTCTAAGTCCAGGTGGTTAGTCGGTTCGTCTAATAATAAAAGGTCGGGTTTTTGCAGAAGAATTTTACCCAAACTCATGCGCATTTGCCAACCGCCACTAAAAGCGCTAACCAAGCGATCGCCATCTTCCGGTTGAAACCCCATTTCCGGCAGAATTTTTTCGATTTCTGCTTCCAAAGCATAACCGTTTAAAGCCTCAAATTTTCGCTGAAGCTTATCTAATTTTTTAATCAGTTTATCCAGTTCTTCTGGCGATGCAATTTCCATTTCTTTTTGCACCCGTAAAATGCTTTCGTGAGCTTCATTTGCCTCCGAAAAAACCGTCCAGAATTCTTCTTTAACCGTGCGAGTTGGTTCGACTTCAAATTCTTGGGTAAGATAGGCAATATGCAAACTTGAAGGGCGGATAATTTCCCCGGCGGTGGGCTCTATTTCTCCCGCGATAATTTTCAATTGAGTTGATTTTCCCGCGCCATTTACTCCTACCAAACCGACGCGATCGCCCGGTTTTATTTCCCAGTTAATATCTTGCAGGGCAACGGCTGTAGGATAGATTTTACTTATATGTTCTAGTCGCAGCATTTTGTTTAGATTTTCTCTTTTAGCTTTCTTGTCTTCGCTTTCTGGAGTACGGTCTATTTGGGAGCAACTCAGTTTTGTCAATTTAGAGAAAATTTATTTCCCAACCGCTTATTGCCTTACCATTAACAATTAGCAATTAGCAATTAGCAAAAATCGTTAAATTCCTGGTTCGCTTCAAAATTGACCTGCACCCGGTCTATTTTAACAAATTTTAATAAAATTTGCGTTTTTTAGCTTTTACTTACCGCCAGGATTATCTTGGCGGTAATTTCACAGCAATTGAAAAATTACCAAAAATCTGCTAGCTTAATTTTTGGGATTGTTGCCTAATTTTTTGCGCTCTCAACTAGGTCATAATCCGGTGCATTTCATAGCCATTTAATCAATACCAAAAGCCAGGAGTTTTTTTGAGTCAACTATTTAGTTTAAGCCATGTTTAATCTTCTGAAGAATCGTCATCCTTTGATTTATTATTGCTATATAAAGCCACCGAATCTTCAACAATTGCTTGAAGTTCTTTAGGAGAAAAAGGCTTAGTAATACATTGAAAAATATTAGCTTCTTTAATACCATCCACTTCTTCTTCTATTTGGTCTTCGCTGTATCCAGTTAAAAGAATTCTAATAGTATTAGGAAAGCTAGAACAAGTTTTGCCAAATAATTCTACTCCAGTCATTTCCGGCATACTTTGGTCGGAAATAATCACTGCCATTTCCCCTTCGTTATCGAGAATGTCTAAAGCTTTAGCAGCACTATCAGCTCTAAAAACTTTAAATTGACGGCGAAAAGTTCTGTACAACAAATCCAAGTTATTAGTTTCGTCATCAACTATCATTAATTTGAGTTTTTCAGGCATTTTAAATTGACTCCGGTAATCTATATTGATGGCATCCATCCTTGTTCATAAATGGATCGCCCCTGTGGGTCTAATCCTATTATCTTACTAGACAGGATAGCCAGTTGGAGAGGGCGCATCTCCCTAAAATCTAGTAGAACAGGCATCCTGCCTGTTTCTAGCTATTCCGAGCCTTCCTGTTTCTAGCTATTCCGAACTTTTACTATCTGGATGTTCGCGGCCCGAGACGCTTTCAATGGCCGTAAGGGCGGCCTGAGAACCGGCTAAGATGTCCCGTTCTTCCCCTCCCAAATAGAGACGTCCAAAACTACCGATGGCGCTAACTTGCAAGATATTTATTAAAGCAGCTTTTTCTGCCTCGTTAGCGGCCAGGGCAGCATAAGCCGCCGGTTGGACTTCTAGAACGTAGAGAGTTTGTCCCGCCAGCAGCAATTGGCCCCGACGGTTGCGATTGATCAGTTGTGCGTGGTGGGAGTCAATATTGCGGATAATTTGACTGGAGACGATGCGGGGTTTGAGGCGATCGCTTTCCTTAACTCCCAAAGACTGAAGAATGGCCTTGCCCGCAGAACGAGTGTCCCCTTGGCGACTGGAATGAATTTCCAGCAAACCGTAAAGTCTTTCGATAAAGAGAACCCCGGGACGAACCGCATTAGATTTAAGGGCCACATCGGTAATGCGGTTGATTTCAATACCCGGGGAAATTTCAATCCACAGGGAAGTATCTCCGGGCAAGGGCAAAAAGCCAAGGGCCACCGTCCCGATGTAAGCGGCGTGTTGGGGTTGCAAGCTGTCTATAAATACATAGCTGCGTAAATCGATGCCCAATGGTAAAAAGCTCCTTAGTGGACGTTAAACGCTACTATTGTCCCATAAGTTGTTGCTAGCGCAAGGGTTCCTCCTAAGATGCCTGGGTAGCCTTTTTCATACTACTAGCACGTCACAGCTAAAATTGTGGGTAAAAATATTAACGCTTTTTGCTAATTGCTAATTGCTAATTGCTAATTGCGAGCCACAAATTGTTACGCACCATTTTAGGTGTGTTCCGCTACTACGGCGTCCGTGGGGCACTTTACGAAGCCAAAATAATCATCATCAAGAAAGCTTTAAAAAACTTTTGATTGTTGGTAGGCTGTAGTTAAACTTCCTTAAAAAAACATGACAATCAAAATATTGCTAGTAGAAAACAATACTGCTGATAAAGATTGCACCGAAGAACTTCTTTTAGGGGTAAATAGTTGGCAGAAAGAAATAGTGTCGGTAAAATTATTAGAAGAAGCGGTCAAAGAATTGAGCGATCGCCCTTTCGATGTGGTTTTACTTCATTTGTTTCTCCCAGATAGTCAGGGATTAAAAACTTTGAGTCGGTTGCTGGAAGTAACTACGGAAATACCAATAATAACCATCACAGATAAGGAGCGCGAACCACTCGCCAAAGAAACATTAAAATTAGGGGCGCAAGATTATTTAATCCAAGGGCAAATTACGCCAGAATTATTAGAGCGATCGCTTCGCTATGCAATGGAACTTTCCCGTAGTTGGCGGTTGCGGCAAGAGAGCGATCGCCGCTGTCAGGCAATTTTTGACCAAAATTTAGATTTTATGCTGTTATTAACCCCCGATGGCATCGTCTCGAAAATTAATCATAAACTTCTCAAATTTTCGGGATTTTCAAAAGAAGAAATAGAGGGATTTTCTTTTTGGGAGTTACCAATTTTTTATCAATATTTAGACAATCAAAAAATATTGAAAAATGCCTTCCATAAAGCAGCAAAAGGAGAAAAAGTTAGTTATCAAACCGATATGCTTTCTGTGGAAAGGCTCGTAAAAACTGTCGATTTTTTTCTAAGACCAGTCAAAAACGAAAAGGGAGAAGTAGCGATGTTAATTGCCACGGCAAGGGAGGTTAGCGATCGCCCCTTAGCACCTAAAGAAAATCTCGAATCTCCCGAGGGCTTTTCCTCTGACCTAACAACGAACCAAGACTCCAGAGAAAGAGAACTCGCTCAAATGAAATCTAAATTTGTGACGATGGTTTCCCACGAATTTCGTACTCCTATGAGTACAATTTTATTATCTTCCGGCTTGCTAGAAACTTATGGTCATCAATGGTCTGATGAACGAAAAAAAACTCATTTCCAGCGAATTAAAAGTGCGATTAATCGCATGACTGAGTTATTAGATGAGGTGTTAGTTATTGGCAAAGCAACAGCGGGAAAATTTCAATTGAAACCGGGAACTTTGAATTTGGAAGCATTTTGTCGTAATCTAGTAGAAGAATGGAAAAATTATGTGGGCAACCGCCTAATTCGATTGAGTTATCATGCTAATATTCCTACAGTAGAAATGGATGCCGAACTGCTAGAGCAAATTTTCAGCCATTTACTCTCAAATGCTCTTAAATACTCCCCAGTTGAAGAGGCGATCCACTTTGAAGTAAATTGCGTCGCCCCCCCCGACTCCCGAGAAAATGGGGTAGCTATTTTTAAGATTCGCGATCGAGGAATTGGCATTCCTCCAGACGAACAAAAACAACTTTTTGAGACTTTCTTTCGGGCATCAAATGTTGGTACAATATCTGGGACTGGTCTGGGCTTGGCAATTGTCCGGGCTTTAGTAGATTTGCATGGAGGTCAAATTACACTAGAAAGTGAAGTTGGTGTAGGTACAATAATTACAGTTAACTTACCTTTCAATTCTAACTAAATTGGATGCGAAAACAACTAATACAATAATATTCAAAAACTCCAGTTTATAGAAAAAAAAAAGAGCAAATATTTACTAATAAGCAAGATACAATATAGCAATCCCAAACGGGTTGTCAACAATTAAAAATTATAAAAAAAGTAGAAAAAAATAATTTATTCTGTTGTTGGCTCTACTTTTCCCTCTTTGCTATTCCCTACTCTTGCATGCATGTCTCTTGCCTAAAAGCAGAGATTGCTTCGTTCCTCGCAACCCTTCGTGCTTTTGGACGCGACTAAAATAGGATTGCTATACTTACGATCTTGCTTAGGGAAAAATTGATTTAACTCAAGATTTCAGAGGGGGAAAATGAAAAAAATCTTAGTAATTGAAGACGAAGAATCCATCAGAGAAAATATTTTAGACTTGCTAGATGCTGAGAACTTTGAAGCTTTTGGGGCAGAAAATGGAAAAGTAGGCATAAAATTAGCAACTGAAATTTTGCCAGATTTAATTTTATGCGACGTAATGATGCCAGAAATTGATGGTTATGGGGTTTTACAAGCATTACATTCCCAGACAGCAACAGCTACAATTCCCTTTCTATTTTTAACAGCTAAAGCTGAAAGATCGGATACCAGAAAGGGAATGGAATTAGGGGCAGATGATTATTTAGTAAAACCTTGTACGGCCAAAGAATTAATGGCGGCCATCGGTACTCGCCTGGAAAAACACGCAACCTTTCACCAACAATCCGAAAAAAAACTCGAAGAGTTGCGCAGCAATATCATTCATTCCTTACCTCACGAACTGCGAACTCCTCTTAATGGCATTATGGGTTTTACAGAAGTTTTGCTTCATCAATTTGAAGAATTAGAACCAGATGAAGTTAGGGAAATGTTGGAAGCAATACTAGGGGGTGGCAAACGCTTATATCGCTTAATTCAGAACTTTTTGCTCTATGCAGAACTTGAGTTAATAGCCCAAAACCCAGAACGAGTTGCAGCTATCCGTCAATCTAAAACTTACTCTCTAGAACCCGTTCTTCAATACCGCGCTATGCAGCAAGCAAAACAGGCAGAAAGAGAACAAGATTTGCAGATGAATATCCAAGATTCTACGGTTTCCATTGCAGAAAATAGACTGCTCAAAATAGTAGAAGAATTGTTAGATAATGCTTTGAAATTCTCTGCAAAGGGCACCCCTGTTATTCTCTCTACTTCTGTGGCAGAAGACACATTTATGTTATCAGTTACTAACCAGGGCAGGGGGATGACACCAGAGCAAATTTCTAGATTAGGAGCTTATATGCAATTCGAGCGCAAACTTTACGAACAGCAAGGTTCGGGATTGGGTTTGATTTTATCTAAATATATCGCCGAACTATTTGCAGGAAAATTAACTATTGAAAGCGTTCCCGAACGCCAAACTACCGTCCGAGTTTATCTTCCCGTTTGAGGTAGGCTTTTTCTAAAATTTAAAAAGCTAAAATTTAAAAAGCAACTACTAACCCAGTAAAAGGCAGGTAAATATTGAAAAATATCCAGGTTTGAATAAAAATCAACTTTTAACTATTCATAATGAGCAACATAGAGCATTTATCCATACTTCAACGAGGTTCGAGAATCTGGAATCAATGGAGAAAAAATAACCCAAACATAGAACCAGAACTAGGGGAAGCTAACCTCAGATTTGCCAACCTCCAAGAGGCAAATCTCCAAGGAGTTAATTTCAGAAAAGCAGACCTTTCTTTTAGTAAACTAATATCGGCAAACCTCAGCAAAGCTAACCTCAGTAATGCTAACCTAGAACAAGCCGAACTAATGGATGCCTGCCTCGCTAAAACAGAAGCGATCGCCGCTAATTTTACTTCAGCTAACCTCCAATATGCAATTTTAAGCGAAGCTAATCTCATTTCAGCATCTCTAAAATTAGCTAATTTAAAAGATGCCGATTTAATTAATACTAATTTAATTGCCACCGACCTTCAAAAAGCCTATTTACGCCGTGCCGATTTGAGCTATGCAACTCTAGTTAGAAGCAATCTAAGCGAAGCAGATTTAGTAGAAGCTAACCTTAGTAATGCCAATCTTGCTAATGCTAACCTCTATAAAACACTACTCATAGGAGTTTATTTGTACGGTGCTAAACTTGACGGAGCTTCTCTCAGAGAAGCTCGCCTTCATGGAGCTTATTTATTGGGGGCATCTTTGCAAGCAAGCGACCTTTATAACGCAGATTTGAGATTTGCTAATCTCAGCAAAGTCGAACTGATGCAAGCGAATTTAAAAGGAGCTAATTTCAGGGGAGCTAACTTTAGTAAATCTAATCTAACTGGAGCCAATTTAAAAGGAGCTAATCTTCGAGGAGCTAATCTTAGAAAAACTAACCTCAGCCAGGCTAATCTCATGGATGCTAATCTTCAGGAAACCTTATGCACTGACAGTAGATTATTTGACAGTTGAAAGAAAAAAAACCCTAAATTACTCTAAATTACCTTCAAGAATTGTCTGCACTTCAGTCGATGTTTTTCCTAAAATTCGTGCGATGGGTGCGATTAAACCGGGCTCGATTGGTTTGCCAGCATAAATATTCTTGAGGTCTTCTGGGGAGACTTTATGAATGTCGCAGAACTTAATAAATTCTGGGGCGCTTACTTTCAGTTGGTCTTGCCTCTCCCGCAACAAAAGAGCGATCGCTCTCGGACCGTATTTTGGCCTTTTGGCAAGAGTCATGTATTTTTTTACCAAATCGTCAACTTTACTCCTTTTGCCACCCGCTTTGCGAATTAAGTCCAAACAGGCAAGTCGCAATGCTTTTTGAACTCTTTCCTCATCGTTGAGGATTTCCACTATTTCTTCAGCATATTCTGGTTTGCAATATCCAATTAATTCCCCTTGATGCAAAATAGGTATGTAAAAACCCATGCCACATTCCCAAGAATCTTCATTGGTAGATGCCATCCCTTGACCTCCTTAAAAATCAATTTACTTGCACTGACGCGCTCCCAATACAATATAGCAATCCTACCCTACCTATATAAAAAAAGCAAAAAAAAAGCGATCGCCCCACAATCCGCGATCGCCTTTTTTATTTCTCCATATTACCCTAATTTTTTACCTCCAAACGCTCCGCTCCAATTACACAGAAACCGGACTAGAAGTCGAAGCGGCCAACTCTTGCAACCGTTCCTGTTGGTCTTCAGAAATGCAAGATTGAATAATATTTTCCAAATCTCCCTCTAGAACGGGAACCAGAGAAAAATTATTACCCAAACGGTGGTCCGTAGCCCGATTATCTTTATAGTTATAAGTACGGATTTTTTCAGAACGCGAGCCGGTACCAACCTGCGATCGCCGCATCGAAGTAACAGCTTCCTGCTGTTCCTGCAACTTCATCTCGTAAAGTTTGGCCCTCAAAATTTGCATCGCCCGTTCCTTGTTCTTTAACTGACTCCGTTCCTCAGTACAGAAAATCCGAATCCCCGTCGGTTTGTGGAACAAATCTACCGCCGTTTCCACCTTATTCACGTTCTGTCCCCCAGCACCACCAGAACGAGCGGTAGAAATTTCTATCTCCGTCGGATCGATCTCCACCTCCACCTCATCCACCTCTGGCATCACCGCCACAGTTGCAGTAGAAGTGTGAACCCGTCCGCCCGCTTCAGTCACCGGCACCCTCTGGACTCGATGAACCCCTGCCTCAAATTTCAACTTGCTATAAACTTGTTCGCCCTGAATTTCCAGAATAGCCTCTTTAAACCCTCCCATATCCGCCGGCGACTCGCTCAACAACTTTACCTTCCAATTTTGAGTTTCTGCATAACGAGAGTACATCCTTACCAGATCCCCCGCCCAGATACTTGCCTCATCTCCACCAGTACCCGCCCTGATTTCCAACATGATATTTTTCTCGTCGTTGGGATCCCGTGGCAGCAGCAAAATTTTCAAGCGGTTTTCCAGTTGTTCTAAGCTGGCACTCAATTCCTCAACCTCTAGCTTGGCCATCTCCTGCAGATCGGAGTCGGCCCCCGCTTCCTTAAGTACCTCTTTGGCACCTTTTAATTCTTCTTCTGTCTTTTTCCACTCTTCAAAAGTAGTGACTACTTCCTCCAAAGAAGAACGAGCTTTAGCTACTTTTTGATATTCGTTCGGATCGCAAGCAACATCTGGATCCGCCAAACGTCGAGTTAATTCGTTAAAAGTTTGCTCGACAGATTTTAATTTTTCCAGCAGATACGTCTCAGTCATGGTCTTTTAATTTTTAATTTTTGATTGGGTATTAAATAATAGGAAATAAAGCTTTTCCGAACTCTAATTCCTAATTGCTAAAAAATTTACCAACTTTGCCAATAGAACAGGCAAGATGCCTGTTCTACAGACAAAGACTTTTGACCGCTGAGACAATCGCTATTTTTTCGTTTTACCCTTATTAGAATCGGAACCAGTATCTTGACTGGAATCCATCATGCCATATTTACGAAGGAAACGTTCTACCCGTCCTTCAGTATCAATGATTTTTTGAGTACCAGTATAGAAAGGATGATTTCCCGACCAGACATCAACATGAATTTCTGGTTGAGTCGAACCAACTGTCATTACAACTTCACCGTTGCAATACACTTTCGCTTCTGGATACCACTTCGGATGAATATCAGCTTTAGGCATTTTTTTTACTCTCAAATATTATGTGGACTATTAGGTTAATTGTCAATTGTTAATTGTTAATTGTTAATTGCTAATTGCTAATTGTTAATTGCTAATTGCTAATTGTTAAGGTCAGATAGGCATTTAAGAACTAACAACTAACAATGGGCCCTTTAACTTGAATTTTGTCCGCAATTGCGGACTTTTTTGAGAACCATTGTTTCTCATTTTTTGACCTTACCTCAATGACAATTGTCAGTAGGGGAGAATTTTGTCACCAATTTGGTTACATTTTTTTTGACCTTACCTCAATGACAATTGTCAGTAGGGGAGATTT
>CAZUCT010000148.1:0-18177 GCA_964619285.1 uncultured bacterium
GCCAGTAGAGGAGATTTTTGTCACCAATTGGTTACATTTTTTTTGACCTTCCCTCTATGACAATTGTCAGTAGGGGAGATTTTTGTCACCAATTTGGTTACATTTTTTGACCTTCCCTCAATGACAATTGTCATCCTTGTAAAGCGAGCAATGCGCTACTACTAGCGCGCCACAGCCAAAATAGCAAGTAAATTAAAAGCCAGAATTCAACATTGACAAGCAAAATGCCAACTTGCTTACCCACCAAAATAAGCTAGAAGCGCCACCACTCCAAACGTCAATCATTAACAGCAAAAAACCAACAAATAACAACAGACAATCGACAAAAATCAAACCCCAGTCCCAGACACAACATCCACCTTCCCCTCCCCAACCAAAGCAGGCTCGATCGCTTCGGGACTCTCAGCCTCGCTAGGGGGCACAACCTGCCAGAACCTCGGCAAAAACTCATCCCAATTCGCCAAAATCAACCTCGCCTTCTCGCTGCCAGTACGATGGCCATAAGCAACAATCAACTCCCTCAACTGCTTCTCGCCCGCCGCAGTAGAAACCCGCCGAACCTTAACAATCTCATAATTCACCCGTTCCGGGAAACTATCATCCTCGTCCAAAAAATAGCCAATACCGCCAGTCATACCAGCACCCACATTGCGACCGACCTTACCCAGAACCACAACAACACCCCCAGTCATATACTCGCAGCAGTGGTCCCCCGCACCCTCAATAACAGCCTTGCCCAGAGAATTGCGAACCGCAAAACGCTCTCCCACCCTTCCCTTAGCAAAAAGAACGCCCCCCGTCGCCCCATATAAACAAGTATTGCCAATCAGAGAATTTTCAGCCGGATCGTAACCCACATTCGCCGGAGGCTGTATAACAATCTCCCCACCGTGCATCCCCTTCCCCACATAATCGTTAGCCTCTCCCTCCAAAAACAACCTCATACCCGGCAAGTTAAAAGCACCGAAACTCTGACCGGCACTCCCGATAAACCTCAGAACAATCTGTCCGGCAAAACCAGAATTGCCGTAACGAGAAGCGATCGCCCCTGCCAAACGCGCCCCCACAGCCCTGTCCGTATTAACCAGCTCGATAGTTTTCTCCACGCTACCTTGATTCTCAATAGCAGAAACAATAGCAGGCTCCTCCAACAAAGCATCGTCCAAAACCCGACCGTTACCATGAACCGCTTCGCGATCCAACCAAAAACGATTTTCCCGAACCTCTGGCAAATTCAACACCGCGCTCAAATCCAACCCGCCAGTAGGACAGGCAGGATACTTATTATCCGTATAACAGACATCCCGCCCGTTAGCAAGCAAAGCAACCTTAGTCAACTCCACATCTTCGCGCTGCTTCAACAAATCCGCCCGACCGATAACATCCTTAAGAGAACGATACCCCAACCGAGCCAACAAACAGCGAACCTCCTCAGCAACAAAAAAGAAAAAATTGACAACGCGCTCCGGCGTTCCCGTAAAGCGAGCGCGCAACTTCTCCTGTTGAGTCGCCACTCCCACCGGACAGCCGTTAGTATGGCAAATGCGAGCCATAATGCAACCTTCCGCAATCATAGCAATAGAACCAAAACCAAACTCTTCAGCCCCCATCAACGCCCCCATCAAGACATCCCAGCCAGTTTTGAGACCCCCATCGACACGGAGAGTAACCCGATCGCGCAACTGATTTTGCAGTAAAACCCGATGCACCTCAGTCAAACCCAACTCCCAAGGACTCCCCGCGTGCTTAATCGAACTCAAAGGAGAAGCACCAGTACCGCCATCGTGACCCGAAATCTGAATCACATCAGCATTTGCCTTAGCAACCCCGGCAGCGATCGTACCGATACCTATTTCCCCCACCAACTTCACCGAAACCCCCGCCTTAGGATTAATTTGGTGCAAGTCATAAATCAACTGCGCCAAATCCTCAATCGAGTAAATATCGTGGTGGGGCGGCGGCGAAATTAAAGGCACCCCCGGTTTCGATCGCCGCAAAGTCGCGATATACGGACTCACCTTTTTACCCGGCAACTGACCGCCCTCGCCCGGTTTCGCACCTTGAGCGATTTTAATTTCGATTTGTTTGGCATGCATCAAATATTCAGGAGTCACCCCGAAGCGACCCGATGCCACCTGCTTAATAGCCGAACTAGCCGTATCGCCATTGCGCAGACCCTTTAAATGGGGGAACAACTTAGAACGGGCATCTTGCCCGTTTCCCTTAGCTTCCACGTCGTCCAACACCTTAAAGCGCATCGGGTCTTCCCCTCCCTCGCCGGAATTAGACTTACCGCCAAAACGGTTCATCGCGATCGCCAGAGTCTCGTGAGCTTCCCGAGACAAAGCCCCCAGAGACATACCCCCGGTACAAAAACGCTTGACTATTGTTTCTACTGGTTCGACTTCTTCGATAGGAATAGGAGAGCGATCGCTCTGAAAATCCAACAAATCCCGCAGGGCCGTCACCGGACGTTCGTGCAAATACTTTTGATAGACCTCATAATGGTCGTAACCAGTAGAGTTCAGAAACCCGGTTTCTTGGTTAAAGCTAGCCACTGCCTTATGCAGAGCCTTCGCCATTTCCGGGTTATTCATGTGATACTCCCCGCCCGGGCGATACTGGATGAAACCGTAATTTTCTAACTTTTTCGCGTTCATCTCCGGGAAACCCTTTTGGTGGAAAGCGATAGTCTCCCGCGCCAAATCCGCAACTTGAAGTCCGCCGATTTGGGAAGCCGTTCCCTTAAAACCTAATTCCAACAAATCTCCGCCGATACCGATCGCCTCAAAAATTTGCGCTCCCTGATAGGAAGATAGGAGAGAGATTCCCATTTTCGACAAAATCTTCAACAAACCCCCTTCTACAGCCTTGCGATAATTTTCCCGAGCATCTTCCATCGACAGCGACTCCATCTTGCCACGTTCCATGGCCTTCTGCACTGCCGTAGAAGACCACCAAGAACGCACGCTCTCCAAAGTCAGGTAAGGACAAACCGCCGACGCTCCATAACCTATCAAACAAGCGAAGTGATGGGTACTCCAGCATTGACCGGTGTCCGCCACCAAAGAAGCATCCATCCGCAAACCTTGACTAATTAAGTAGTGGTGAACCGCTCCCACCGCCAGCAGTGGAGGAATGCCAGCTTTAGTGGGAGCAATGCCCCCGAATTGCCTGTCCGAGAGGATGAGGATTTGTTTGCCTTCTTTTACTGCTGATGCCGCTGCTTGGCAAAGGTCGTTGACAGCGATCGCCAAACCCGACTGCCCCTTATCTAGTGCCCACAAAGTCGGCAAAGTAGCGCTCTCGAAACCGGAATCGCGAATTCCTTCTAATTCGGCATCGTTCAAGACCGGCGAAGAGATTTTCAGCAAGCGGGCATCTTGGGAAGTTACTTCCAACAAATTACCTCGCTTGCCCAAGAACATATTGAGGGACATGACCATGCCTTCGCGCAAGGGGTCGATAGCAGGGTTGGTAACTTGTGCGAATCGCTGCTTGAAATAATCGTAAAGCAAGTGGGGGCGACTCGATAGCACGGCTAAGGGGATATCGTCTCCCATACAGAAAGTAGCTTCCTTGCCCGTACTTGCCATAGCCGAGATTCCCATTTCCAAGTCCTCCGCGCTGTAGCCCAAGGCCGCTTGCAGTTGGAGCAACTTTTCCGGTGCCAGTTCCGTTGCCGTTTTCAAAGAAGATGGTTTTAATTCGACCCTCTCCTCGAGCCACTTGCCATATGGCAAGCGGGAACTGACTCGCTGCTTAATATCCCAGTTTTTCAAAATTTCTTGGGATTGCAAATCCACCGCCATCATTTGGCCCGGTCCCAGGCGACCTTTTTCGACGATTTCTTCTGGGGGAATATCTACCACTCCCGCTTCCGATGCCACTATTACCAAACCCTTGTTCGTAATGCAGTAGCGGGCCGGTCGCAGGCCGTTGCGGTCTAGGGCCGCCCCCACTTGTTTGCCGTCGCTGAAGACTAGGAGGGCCGGGCCGTCCCAGGCTTCCTGCATGGCGCTGTAATATTCGTAGAAATCGATTATTTCTGGATGGTCGTTTAAATCCGGCTGATTTTTATAGGCTTCCGGCACCATCAACATTAAGGCTTCCAGGGGAGAACGACCGGAGCGCACCAGAAGTTCCATCACGTTGTCAAGGTTGGCAGAATCGCTGCTATTTGCATCGACGAAAGGTTTTAGGACTTCCAAGCGATGGCCCCACAGCTTAGATTTTAGATGGGATTCCCGGGCCCTCATCCAGTTGATATTGCCCAAGAGAGTGTTTATTTCTCCGTTATGGCCCAGCAGTCGCATCGGTTGAGCCAAGGGCCAGCGAGGCATAGTGTTGGTACTAAAGCGTCGGTGGAAGACCGCAAAGGGACTTTTGTAGGCCGGGTTTTTGAGGTCTGGATAAAAATCGGCTAAGACTGCGGAACGCACCATACCTTTATAGGTAACAGTCCGGCAAGATAAGGAGACTACATAGACATCCTCTCCCCAGAGCCAACCTTCTTTTTTAAGGGCCACTCCCAGGGTGCGGCGAGCTACATAGAGCGATCGCTCCAGTTCGTCTCCTTGTAGTTCGTTAGAGGCCACGACAATTTGTTCGATTTGGGGCTGATTTTCCCGGGACAGGGGGCCTAAGACCTCTGGCCTCACCGGCAGCGATCGCCAACCGACTATTTCCAATCCTTCTGCGGTCAAAACTTCCTCGAAAACTCGGCGAACCACCGATGCTTTTTCTGGTTCTGGGGGCAAAAATACCATCCCCAATCCTAGTTGGAGGTTTTGTATTTTTGATTTGAGATTCGAGTCCTCGTTGAGAACTTCTAAATCTTGGGCCACTAATTCCCAGGGTATGGCAGTCATTAAACCCGCCCCGTCGCCGGAGTCGCGATCGGCGCTACAACCGCCCCGATGTTCCAGACAGGTTAGGGCTGTTGTGGCTCTGAGTACGATGTCGTGACTGGCAATGCCGGCGCGATCGGCTATAAAACCGACGCCACAAGAGTCTCTTTCTTCTACTAGCCATCTTTGGCCTTTGTAAACGTTCGCACTTAATTCTTTATTATTGAAAGCTTGATTCATATTCGTTTATGGTTTCGTAACTAATTTTTCAACTTAGGGAACTCTTAACAGGGAACTCTTAACAGGGGAAAAATTAAATAATTGCTGTTTTTCATCTATTTTTCCTCAAAATCAATTCTTCTGTTCCCTGTTGCCCGTTCCCTGTTCCGTAAAAAAAACTGTACCTCATTAAGTTCGAGAATTGCTATAATATCGAGCTTTTGCGGGTTGGCTTGAGTGCTTCCTTTAATTTTATAAGTTGACTCAGCTCTTGACGAACTTTCTGTTTTTAGATTTTAGATTGTTTGATTAAAATTCAATCGACTTACGACTTCAGTTGATAAAGAATTGATGAAGCTTGCCCGAAGCTCTCGAACTAGACGACAACAGGCAGGGTGCATTTGTTAAAGTCGAATTATGCCAACAATTATAAAAGCAAACTAAAAGCAAACCTGCATTAGGAGAAAAGTAAAATGGTTCAAGTGAAAGAACAGGTAAAAGAAACAGATATGGCCCCTAACTTAGCGATCGCCACCCCCGCACTGGAAACGGCCACCACAGAAAGACCCTGGGGTTCCTTTACAGTCCTGGAGGAAGGAGTAGGATACAAAATTAAGAGAATAGAAGTCAAGCCCCACCATCGTCTGAGCTTGCAAATGCACCACCATCGCAGCGAGCATTGGATCGTGGTGTCGGGAACGGCAAAAGTTACCTGTGGCGATCGAGAAGAAGTTCTCCAGAGCAATCAGTCAACATATGTCCCTCAATGTACTTCTCATCGCTTGGAAAATCCAGGGGTGATTCCTCTGATTTTGATTGAAGTCCAAAATGGAGAGTATTTGGGAGAAGATGATATCGTCCGCTTTCAAGACGATTACGCTCGGACAAATTCCTAATTCGCTGGCTGCCATCGGCCTCGGCTGCGCGGTACTATTTTCCTACCCAGTAAGTAATTAATTTGTTGAAGTGATGATTCATTTGAGACCTGCTGCAGTCAAGGAAATCGCTCGTTTATTAGCTCAACAGGAGAACCCGAAGAATTTATTTCGCTTGGGAGTAAAACGGGGCGGGTGCTGCCAGTTTTGTTACGCCATGGAATTTGACCGGGAGGTAAGGCCATCAGATAGGGCCATCGAACTCGATGCGGTAACGGTCGTGGTGGATGTCGACCATCTTAATTACTTTGATGGCTTGACCTTGGATTATTCAGAGGATTTAATGGGAGGAGGCTTTCGATTTAATAATCCGATGGCCGCTACTACTTGTAACTGTGGTAATTCTTTTGCCGTTGACAGTTGACAAAAGTATTTTAGCCACATATAATAGAAGATCGGTGACTAAATCCGGCGTCCAGCACGATGGGAAAACTTTGCTATTGCTGAAGCAGGGGGGCGATCGCTTTACCCGGCGATAATCCCTGCTTAGTGTATTAGTGGGTTGAAAAGAGTTGGCGATGGATGTCGGGGAGCGACAAAAAAAAGAAGCTAATTATGGAAAGCAAGTAAGTAACGCGCCGTCCTTTTTTTTGTGGGAAGGGTTTGTAGCAGAAAGCCTGTAAGTAGTTAGCTTGTTAAAGAGAAATTATCTCCCTAAAATGCTTAGGGGGATAAAATTTAATGGAGGAAAAATCAAGCCATAACTCATGCCAACAATACAACAACTCATTCGTTCATCCCGGGAGCAAACCCTGAAAAAAACCAAATCTCCAGCTCTAAAGAGTTGCCCTCAGCGTCGAGGGGTTTGTACTAGGGTATATACCACAACACCGAAAAAACCGAACTCCGCCTTGCGGAAAGTGGCCCGGGTGCGGCTGACTTCAGGGTTTGAAGTAACGGCATACATTCCCGGGATCGGTCATAACTTACAAGAACACTCGGTGGTACTGATTAGAGGCGGTAGGGTCAAAGATTTGCCTGGAGTAAGGTATCACATTATCCGTGGGACTTTAGACACGGCGGGAGTAAAAGACCGCAAGCAAGGCCGCTCGAAATATGGGGCCAAAAAGCCTAAATAACAGGCCGCTGCCAGTAAAGAAATGCAGCAGTAGAAAAAACAATAGAGAAAACCAAAACAAAAATCTGAGTTATGTCTCGTCGTAGAGTAGTTCAAAAACGTCCAATACCGGCAGATCCAGTTTATAACAGCCGCCTCATTACCATGATGGTGCGACGGATAATGGAGAGTGGGAAAAAATCTTTAGCCTCTAGGATTATTTATGATGCCTTGAAAATTATAGAGGAAAGAACGGGAGCCGAACCCCTGGAGATGTTTGAGAAAGCAGTCCGCAATACAACACCCCTGGTAGAAGTGAAGGCAAGGCGGGTGGGCGGTGCAACTTATCAAGTGCCAATGGAAGTACGTTCCGATCGCGGCACGAGCTTGGCCTTAAGATGGTTGATTCAATATGCAAGGGCTAGAGGAGGGAAAACAATGGCCATGAAGCTAGCTAACGAATTAATGGACGCGGCTAACGAAACAGGAAGCGCCATTCGTAAAAGAGAAGAAACTCATAGAATGGCCGAAGCGAACAAGGCTTTTGCCCACTATAGGTACTAGGGAAAAGGCAAGAGGCAAGAGGCAAGAGGCAAGAGGCAAGAGGTAAAAAGGATAAGCTTTTTGGTGGGTTTGAAAATAGAAGATGCACCTCAAAAGACAAAAGCCTCAGCAAACGTTAAAATCTTAAATATTGCCGAAAAAATTGCAGGAAAAAAACAAAAGGAGGTAACTGTGGCACGTACCATCCCGCTCGCTCGCGTGCGAAACATTGGAATTGCAGCCCACATAGACGCGGGTAAAACAACAACAACCGAACGAATCCTATTCTATTCCGGTGTGGTACACAAAATGGGCGAAGTCCACGAGGGGACATCGGTTACCGATTGGATGGCACAAGAAAAGGAGCGCGGGATAACAATCACCGCTGCTGCTATTAGTACCAACTGGAACGACCATCAGATTAACATCATAGATACGCCAGGCCACGTTGACTTCACCATCGAAGTCGAACGCTCGATGCGAGTATTAGATGGAGCGATCGGGGTATTCTGTTCGGTCGGTGGCGTGCAACCTCAATCAGAAACAGTGTGGCGACAAGCAGATCGCTATAAAGTGCCCAGGCTAGTTTTTGTCAACAAAATGGACAGAACTGGGGCGAACTTTTTCAAAGTCTATCAGCAAATATGCGATCGCCTGCGTGCCAATGCAGTACCGATCCAAATTCCAATCGGTAACGAAGGTGAATTCCGAGGAATCGTAGATCTGGTAACAATGCGGGCCTTCATGTACGCTAACGACCTGGGCACGGACATCCAGCAAACAGACATACCCGATGAAGTGCAAAAGTTAGCCAAAGAGTACCGGGCCAAACTGATCGAATCGGTAGCAGAAACAGATGATACCCTGACGGAAAAATACCTGGAAGGGGAAGAAATAACAGAAGCAGAAATTCGTAACACCCTACGCCAAGGCACGATAGACGGAACGATCGTGCCGATGCTGTGCGGTTCTGCGTTTAAAAATAAAGGGGTTCAGCTTTTGTTAAATGCAGTGGTAGATTACCTACCCGCTCCTACAGAAGTTAAGGCCATTCAAGGGACTTTGCTAAATGGAGAAACAGCAGAAAGACCGGCGGATGATAAAGCGCCTATGTCGGCATTGGCCTTCAAAATCATGTCGGATCCTTTTGGTCGCTTGACCTTCCTGCGGGTATATTCGGGAGTTCTGACGAAGGGCAGTTACGTTTACAACTCGACTAAGGACAAGAAAGAGCGAATTTCTCGCTTGATCGTTCTTAAAGCAGACGATCGCATAGAAGTAGATGAAATGCGGGCAGGAGATTTAGGCGCGGCTTTGGGCCTGAAGGAAACTTTAACCGGAGACACCATCTGCGATGATAGCGATCCGATAATACTAGAGTCTCTGTTTATCCCAGAACCAGTAATCTCGGTGGCAGTGGAACCGAAAACCAAACAAGACACGGAGAAGCTGTCGAAGGCTCTCCAAGCTTTGTCGGAGGAGGATCCGACTTTCCGGGTAAGTATCGACTCGGAAACTAACCAGACGGTAATTGCTGGTATGGGCGAGTTGCACTTGGAAATTTTGGTAGATAGGATGCTGCGAGAGTTCAAGGTAGAAGCTAATGTGGGAGCGCCCCAGGTTGCCTACAGGGAAACGATTCGCAAGTCTGTTAAGGCGGAAGGAAAGTTCATCCGTCAGAGCGGTGGTAAAGGTCAATACGGTCATGTGGTTATAGAACTGGAACCGGGAGAGACGGGCAGCGGCTTTGAGTTTGTCTCCAAGATAGTCGGGGGTGTGATTCCTAAGGAATACATCAATCCGGCAGAACAGGGGATGAAAGAGGCTTGCGAATCGGGGGTTATCGCTGGCTATCCCCTGATTGATGTCAAAGCTACTTTGGTGGATGGTTCTTACCACGATGTGGATTCTTCGGAAATGGCCTTTAAGATAGCGGGTTCGATGGCTCTCAAAGAGGGAGCTCAAAAAGCTTCGCCAGTGCTGTTAGAGCCGATGATGAAAGTCGAGGTAGAAGTACCGGAAGACTTTATGGGTAACGTAATCGGGGATCTGAATTCTCGGCGAGGCCAAATAGAAGGTCAAGCGATGGAAGAAGGCATATCTAAGGTCACGGCTAAGGTCCCGCTGGCTGAAATGTTTGGTTATGCCACTGATATTCGGTCCAAAACCCAAGGTCGGGGAATCTTCTCGATGGAGTTTAGCCATTACGAAGAGGTACCTCGAAACGTGGCTGAGGCGATCGTTGCCAAAAGCAAAGGTAATGGTTGATTTCTAAAAAGTTAGAGCCAAACTGTTAAAACTATGCGTCTTATTGTTTTCTCAATAAGACGCACGCCGGCAACAGCCATCGCTTTAACCATAGATGCCATACAGATTCAAAGTAAATAGCAATCAGAACGGTTAAATGTTGCACTAAAAAGAAGAAGAAAACAGGCAAGAGCCTTATTGTACTGTTGAAAAAAAGTTAGGAGGGCACTAAAATAAGGTGCGCTCTTAACAAAAGCGATTTCTATCGGCGAAAAAAAACCGGTTAACTAGAACTTGAATCGGTGGTTTCGTGTAAAAATCTACACCAGGTTGAATTAAAACAGAGAAAGGAAAAGGAATAAGTCATTAATGGCACGCGCAAAATTTGAACGTAACAAACCCCACGTCAATATAGGCACTATCGGTCACGTTGACCACGGCAAAACAACTCTAACAGCCGCGATTACGATGACGCTGGCGGCCGGGGGTAAATCTAAGGCCAGGAAGTATGATGACATAGATGCGGCCCCAGAAGAAAAGCAACGGGGCATTACGATTAATACGGCTCACGTCGAGTATGAAACCGACGAGCGACACTACGCTCATGTGGACTGCCCGGGCCACGCTGACTATGTGAAAAATATGATCACTGGTGCGGCCCAAATGGACGGTGCTATTCTGGTGGTGTCTGCGGCTGATGGCCCAATGCCCCAAACCCGGGAGCATATCCTACTTGCCAAGCAAGTTGGGGTTCCTAGCTTGGTGGTGTTCCTCAACAAGCAAGATATGGTTGATGACGAGGAACTTTTGGAATTGGTTGAACTGGAGGTTCGGGAACTGTTGAGCTCTTACGAATTTGATGGGGATAATATCCCGATTGTAGCTGGCTCGGCCCTGCAAGCTCTGGAAGTTATGGCAGCTAACCCGAAAACAGCAAAGGGCGAGAATGAGTGGGTAGATAAGATTTACGCGCTAATGGATAATGTGGATTCTTACATCCCAACGCCAGAGCGCGATGTTGATAAGCCTTTCCTGATGGCAGTGGAAGACGTGTTCTCGATTACGGGTCGGGGAACGGTGGCCACTGGTCGGATCGAACGCGGTAAGGTGAAAGTTGGCGAAACTGTGGAACTTGTGGGTATTAAGGATACTCGCAACACTACGGTGACGGGTGTGGAAATGTTCCAGAAAACTTTGGATGAAGGAATGGCAGGGGATAACGTAGGACTGCTGCTCCGAGGCATTCAAAAAACTGACGTCCAGCGGGGTATGGTACTGGCTAAACCAGGTTCTATTACTCCTCATACTAAGTTTGAGTCTGAGGTCTATATCCTCAAAAAAGAAGAGGGTGGCCGTCATACTCCTTTTTTCCCGGGTTATCGCCCTCAGTTCTACGTCCGCACCACGGATGTGACTGGTACGATTAGCGATTTCACTGCTGATGATGGTAGTGCGGCGGAAATGGTGATGCCGGGGGATCGCATTAAGATGACTGTGGAACTGATTAACCCGATCGCGATCGAACAAGGTATGCGCTTTGCGATTCGCGAAGGTGGACGCACCGTGGGTGCGGGTGTTGTCGCTAAAATCTTAAAGTAGGACAACTTAATTGAAGCAGAGGTGGCAGAAAAGTAGCTATTTGTCAAGTTGCTTTTCTGCTCCTTTGTTCTGTATTCTGTTTAATCATTTTTCACCAACCGAACCTGGACAATTCAAGAAAAAAATGGCCACAATACAACAAGAAAAAATTAGGATTCGTCTCAAAGCTTTTGACCGTCGTTTGCTGGACACGTCCTGCGGCAAAATTGTAGATACGGCCAATAGAACGGGGGCTACTGCTATTGGACCAATACCTATGCCGACAAAGCGCCGCATTTATTGTCTGCTGCGATCGCCTCACATCGATAAGGACTCCCGAGAACACTTCGAGACTCGGACGCACCGTCGGATTATTGATATCTATCAAACATCGTCCAAAACGATTGATGCTCTAATGAAACTCGATCTGCCGGCTGGGGTGGATATTGAGGTGAAGTTATAGGGTAAATCTAAATGCAATTGGCTAATCAAATAGAGCTGGTTTGTTGTTAATTGTTAATTGGCAATGAGGAAAAAGAGGGAATAGGCTTAAAAATCCGTTAAAGTAAGAGAAAAGCAAAAAGCGCTAGTACCGTAAAATAAACAGAAAATGCCATCCTCTTCAGTTGCAGTTAGAGAACTCCCCCTTTTTCCTCTACCATTAGTTTTATTTCCGGGTAGACCCCTGCCCCTGCATATTTTTGAGTTTCGCTACAGAATAATGATGAATACAATTCTGGAGAGCGATCGCCGATTTGGGGTGCTAATGTGGGATCCGTCTGGGGATCGGGTTGCAGCGGTAGGCTGCTGCGCGGAGATCGTCCACTATCAAAGACTGCCGGACGATCGCATGAAAATGCTAACTCTGGGACAGCAGCGGTTTCGAGTGTTGGACATGGTTCGAGAAAAACCCTATTTAGTGGGTCTGGTGGAATGGATCGAAGACCGACCGACAGATCGAGATCTTAGAGGTACAGCCAAAGATGTGGAAGAGTTGCTCAAAGATGTGGTGCGTTTGTCGGGAAAATTAATGGAGCAAGAAATAGATTTGCCGGAAGATATTCCCGGCTTACCTAGAGAATTGTCTTTTTGGGTTGCGAGCAATCTTTATGGGGTGGCTGCAGAACAGCAAGCCTTATTAGAAATGGACGATACTGCTACCAGGTTGGAACGAGAAATGGAGATTTTGACTTCTACTCGGAATCATTTGGCGGCGCGAACTGTTTTAAAAGATACGTTCAATAATTAGGGTTTACTTTTGGGAATCCAAAAAGGAGCTAATTGTTTAGGTATTGTACAGCAGGCGATTTAGCTAATTGCTAATTGCTAATTGTCAATTGCTAATTGCTAAACAAGAATTTTTGAGTTTTTGAGCAATTTTGATTTAGCTAATTGCTAATGGCAAATTAAAAAGGCGAAGCATTTTTATCTTCAAAAATGCTTCGCCCGATTTTTTTTGATTTTATGAGATGGATGGGGTTGCCATAAGATTAAGATGGTGTCAAGCCTACTAATTTTTCGCTTAACTCCCACATCCGCTTGGCTTTGCGATCGTCGCTAGCTTCGAGGGAAACTTCCTGATCGAAGGAGTTGCGACCTTCTTTCTGGCGGTTGCCCCAGCTCCAATAAACGCCGGATTGGTTGTATTTGGGATCGGCTACGACTTCGGCGACTCGTTGCCCCGCTAACTCTTCGGAAACGAACCCGCCAGTAATATTCTTCTGAAACCAGGGGAAGATTTTTTGGAAGGCGGAATAATGATTGCGGAAGAGGGCCGTTGTGGCTACGCAACCCGGATACAGAGAACTAAAGGTGATGCCGGTGGATTGGTGGTAGCGCCGATGTAGTTCCCTCATGGTGAGTAGGTTACAGAGCTTGCTGTCTTTATAGGCTTTGCCGGGTTTGAATTTTTTGCCGTTTATCATGGCGATGGGGGCTTTGAATCCTTCTTCAAAGCCTTTTAAGTCTCCCAGGTCTGGGGGGGCGGGTATGGGGATTTTGCCTCCTAATTCTTTGGGGTTGGCGGTGACGGTTCCCAATATTATTAGCCTGGGCTCGGGGTTAGAGGATTTTTTCAAATCTTCTAACATCAAGTTGCAAAGGAGGAAATGGCCGAGGTGATTGGTGGCTACGCTGAGTTCGTAGCCATCGGGGCTGCGCATGGGTTCTTTTAGGAGGGGCAGATAGACTGCGGCGTTGCAGACTAGGGCATCGAGGGTTTTGCCTGTTTGTCGGAAGTTGTTGACGAACTGGCGAACGCTGTCTAGGCTGGCCAGGTCTATCTGCATGATGCTGTAGTTTTCTTGAGGCATCCCCAGGCTTTTGGCGGCGGTTTCGGTTTTTTCGAGGTTTCTACAAGCCATGATTACGTCCCATTGGCCGGTTTTGGCGAGGGCGTTGGCTGCGTGCAAGCCGACTCCGGAGGATGCACCGGTGATGATTGCTGTTGATTTTTCTGCCATTCTGTTCGGACTTTTGTTAACCGTAGTTGATTGTTATCTGGATCTTATCAGAATGAGTATCAATTCTTATTGGGGAAAAAGGCGATCGCTCGATTTGCTGATTTTTTGAAGCGTTGAATAATTAATCAAGTGTAGGGGCGAACGCCCCCTCATAGTCTTTATTATAATTTGAAAAAAACCCCTTTGTCAAGGGGTTTTTCTGATTTTTTTTTGAATTTTCTGGCCCTCCGCAGGAGTGGGGGAGGGAAATGGAGGCGATCGCTTGATTTGCTGATTTTTTGAGGCGTTGAATAATTAATCAAGCGTAGGGTTAGCAGCGGATGTTGAAGGGACGAGTGCGGATGGGTTGTTGGTGGGTGAAAAAAGCTAGTTCGTAGTAATCCCAAAGCGCGATCGAGGTTTTGCCTTTGGTCCCCTTCTACCTTATTTTTGAGGCGTTGAATAATTAATCAAGCGTAGGGGCGAACTCCCCCTGATAGTCTTTATTATAATTTGAAAAAACCCGTTTTGTCAAGGGGTTTTTCAAATTTTTTTTTGAATTTTTCGGTCCATGAAGAGGGGAGGAGATTGGAACGGGGTTATTTTGGGCCAGGCAAGAGACCCTGGCTTTTTTTTGACAACTATTAAGGGGTTATTGCCGAGAGGGCCCTTTAAATTTTTGGGGAGTAACCGGAGAAATTCGCTTTAACGAGAAGAGCGATCGCTTATTTAGGGGTAAACATAACTCAGTATTAGTACAAGTAGAGTCTATCTCTGGAAAATCTGAATTTGTTCTCTGGAAGAAATTAGAAAATCCAGCAATTTTTGCTGCTTGCCCCAAAGAGATTTTCCCTACTTCATAAAGCTTAATTGCCAGCATAAGTTTGGCTTCATCTTCGGAGAGACCGCGAGGCAAACTGACTTTTAGTTGGGTGGTATTCATGTTTTGTTAATTGTTAATTGTTAATTGCTTCAGAGAGTTTTTTTAAGAAAACAAAGCAGTCTCAATCAATTCCTCAACGCCACTTACGGGAAAAATTGAAATCTTAAGCCTCTTTTCTAACTCTTCTAAACTCACATCGTCCAAAAACAAATTATCCCCCGACTTAAGCATCACCGAAGGCAACAAGAGCCCGTCTCCCAAATTCCGCCCCTGCAAACCTTGTAACAAATCTTGGCCCGTTAACAGACCGGTGACAGTAATCTCCTGTCCCCAGTAGTCGCTAGACAAAGCGACCATTTCGACTTCCAAACCCTCAACTCGATTAAGTCGGCGAACTATAACCTCAAAGGCCTTCTCTACCGCATTCCCCACCACCCAAGTCCACCTTCGGGGCGGACTAACAGAAACGCCATCTAACATCCGATCTGCTGCGGCCTCAAACCCTTCTAAAAACTGCCTGATGGAACCAACCCCGTTACCTATTTGGGGATAATCTTCGTATTCTAAAGCTGCTGGTAACTCCCGACGGGCAATTAAAAACCATTCGTCGGCCAACCAGACGCAGGTGGAACCGTATTGCTGGCGAAACTTGGTTTGTAGAGATTCTACTAAATCGATCGCTTCTGCGGCCTTTTCTGTAGTAACGGGTATCAGTTCGTCTTCTGGGGGGCGAAACCGAGTTAATCCCACGGGTACTACTGCCACCGATGCCACGGCGGGAATTTCTCCAGTGCAAAACTCGGCTAAATCGAATAAAGTCCTTTCCAAATGTAGGCCGTCGTTAATTCCAGGACAAACAACTACTTGGGCGTGAATTTGTAAATCTCTTTCTTGAAACCATTTTATTTGTTCTTTAATATTACCCGCCCGAGTATTTTTTAACAGTTTAATTCTGACTTCTGGTTCGGTGGCGTGAACGGAAACGAACAGGGGAGAAAGGCGCATTTGTTCGATTCGGTTCCATTCTTTTTGGGAGAGATTTGTTAGGGTGATGTAGGAACCATATAAAAAGCTCAAACGGTAGTCGTCATCTTTGAGATAAAGAGTTTTTCTTTTACCGGGAGGTTGTTGGTCGATGAAACAGAAAGGGCAGCGGTTGTTGCATTGAATTAAACCGTCAAATAAGGCGGTTTCAAATTCCAATCCCAGGTCGGTATCGCAGTCTTTTTCTATTTCTAGATGGTGAGTTTTTCCTTTAGCATCTTTAACTTTTATTTCTAGTAATTCGTCGGCGCAGAGAAATTGATAATCGATTAAATCTCGGGGTTGTTCTCCGTTAATAGAAACGATGGCATCTCCTGGTTCAAAACCGATTTCGGCGGCGATGGAATTGGGGATAACTGCGGTTATAATTGCGGGGGCGATGGAACTGGTACTCATGTTATTAAAAAATCGGTAATGGGTAATAGGTAATGAGTAATGGGTAATTGGGCACCTTACAAAAAACTTAAGATTTATTTTAGAAACAGATGGTAAATTTTGTGCTTAACCTTTATATGATAGTAAAAAACTATTAAAAAAGGAGGAATCGCGATGGAACGCGATTACCAGAAAGCTGAAGAAATTACTAAACTAACTGGACTGGAAGCCAAACATTTCGCGGATTTAATTAGGGCGGCCCAATTGGTTTACGACCCTTCGATGGGGGTTGCGGGTAGAAAAGTTAGAGTGGAATGGGAAAGTTTTAATATTTCCGATGCCGTGGCTGACAATTTAAGCGAGTTGGGTAAGAAATATCAATATGCTTCTCCTCACGTTCCGATGGAATTTGTCTGGGAGGAGTTGAACGCGGAAACGCGCAGTTGGTTAATTGATTTTAAAGATAGTTTATGGGAATTGGAGGAGGTTTTAGCTCCTTTGGATGAGGATTAATTTTTGTTGCTAATTGCTAATTGCTAATTGCTAATTGTTAATTGGCAATTAGCGTTAATTTTTTTTTAGTAGGGTGCGCAATGCGCACCTTACATTTTAAGCGATCGCCAATTCGTACTGTAAAACCAAAATTTCATCCGCATTTAAAATTGCCATTGCATATTCGCAACCTTCATTATCGGAAAATTCAACCAAATATTTGTTTGATTTATTCTCGTAAACTTCAACCACTGTACCTACCAGTCCTACTGGTAAACTGCTAATAAGTACATGTGCAAAATTAATTAGACGCCGAACAGGCAGGATGCCTGTTCTACGGGGGAATAAGAAATAATTTTATCTAAATATTTTTGCCTACCTACTTAGAATCATATTCTGCCTCGACTAGAGTTAATATCTATTAGCAGCAATTGACTTCAGAGTGGCAACTGTATCTAAAAGTTCAATTTTTTTCATAATTAACAGATTCCGATAGTTGGGTTCCGTTTCACGGAGCCCGACCTACAACTAATTACAACTAACTATAGTTGGGTTCCGTTTCACGGAGCCCGACCTACAACACTAGAACACTAACCATTATTCTTTTTTTTGTCTGGCAATTTCTTTTTTAGCTTTTTGCCAGAGAGTTTCAAACTCTTCTAAGGAGTATTCTGATAGGGGGCGATCGCTCGCTGCTTCTAGCAAAGCAAACCTTTTAATAAACCGATAATTCATATCTACTAAAGCTTGCTGGGTGTCTAATTCGTACCATCTAGCTAAATTAACTAAAACGAATAAAATATCTCCCAATTCTGCCTGTTGGTGTTCTTTATCTTCGGATTTTAAAGCTTCTTCAAATTCTTTGACTTCTTCGTGATATTTATCCCAAACTCCATCAACGTTCTCCCACTCAAAACCAACTGCTGCTGCTTTTTTAGATATTTTCATTGCCGCCATTAAGGGCGGTAACTGACGGGCGTAACGTTTTAATTTAACGCTTAAATTATCGGTTTCTCCTTTCTCGGTTGCTTTAATTTTTTCCCAGTTTTGATGTACTTCGTCGGCATTTTTAACTGCTACATCTCCGAAGACATGAGGATGCCTTCTAATTAATTTTTCAGAAATGCCGCTGGCGACTTCTGCTAAGGAAAAACTTTGAGAGTCGCTGGCAATTTGCGCTTGTAAAACTACTTGTAATAATAAGTCTCCCAATTCTTCGATTATCTCTTCCTTATTTCCAGTTTTAATGGCATCGACTAACTCGTAAGCTTCCTCGATAATATAGGGAGTTAAAGTTTGGGGAGTTTGGGCTAAATCCCAGGGACAACCGCCGTCGGGAGAACGCAATTTAGCAACTACTTCTATTAATTCTTGTAAGGCAGTTAAGTTTTTATTTGTTGAAGGCATAGAATTTAAAAATTAGCTGGTTAGTAGTAATCGCTTTAGCGATTTTCGCTTGTTCGTAGTAATCGCTTTAGCGATTTTAGCTGGTTCGTAGTAATCGCTTTAGCGA
>CAZUCT010000149.1:0-18164 GCA_964619285.1 uncultured bacterium
TTAGCAATTAGCAATTAGCAATTAGCAATTAGCAATTAGCAATTAGCAATTAGCAGTTAGCAAAAACCAGATAACTTTAGTAAATCCTAATTTTTTATGAATCGTAAAAGTCGAACAGTTCCCGGTAAATCCTCTAGTTTTAATTACGCAACTTTAGCAGTTTTAGCGGGAGTTTTTCTCTTAGGTATTGGCGTTGGTATGGGCTTTAGTTCTACCGCCAATATCTCCCCACAAAACGTTGCGTCTAGGGAATTTATAGATCGCAGCGCCCCTAACCCCGAACTGTGCGTTCAATATGGGGCCAGCGCTATGGTAATGGATCTGCGAATGTTTTTAACTTTGAACCCTTTTAACGTTTATGTTTCTCAACCTACTGTAGAACCTGGATGCGTTTTGCGCAGCAATAACTGGGCAATTTTAGAACAAAGAAGATTGGTTGATAACGAGCAGGTTCGCGAGTGTAAAAATCGGATGAATACTTTTGGTTTCACCGGTCCCTTGGAAGGAGAACCAAAAATAGATTGCATCTATCAAAATGATAGTGCCAAAAATATGTTCTTGAACCAACCGGGACTCGGAGTTTCCCCAGAAAGCGATCGATTTTAATTGCTAATTGCTAATTGTCAATTGCTAATTGTTAATCTTCACTATTAGCAATTAGCCATTAGCAATTAGCAATTATCCATTACCTATTACCTATTACCCAAAAATACCGACTGGGGTAAATCGTCGGTTAAGCGAATTTCGACAACTTCGGCAGGTTCGAGGGTGACGGCTTTAGGAGAAGTGGCGTAAACGGCACCGGCCCCTGCGGCAGCACCTCCTAATAAACCCAAACCGCTATCGGTTAACAATAATAAGGCCAAACCGCCTGCAGCACTGGCCCCTGCTAAAATCCTGGCATCCACCCGTCGGCGACCTTCGATGATGTCCGATCGCCCCGCCAAAGGAACGGTGCGACCGTAGAAGTAAAGAGCTCGGGCGATAAATCGACTGCCGTTGCGGCTGCTTTCAAATCCTCCAATTACAGGGGTTTTGGCCGGAACGACGATGCGACCGAATCGATCCAGGATGGGAGAACGCAACAACAATACTTCCTGTAATTCGATACCCCTTGGCAAGACAATATTTTCCCCACGGGGAAAGACTAATTCTATAGTATCTCCTTCTTCTAGTACCAAGAGCGATCGCTCTAGTGGCGAGTTCACGGGCAAAGGTTGTCCGAACTCAACCGATCGCTGGTTTCCAGGCTGGGGCAAAGGTTGTCCGAACTCTGGCGATCGCTGCAAACCGGAGTCGGGCAAAGGTTGTCCGAACTCTGGCGATCGCTGCAAACCGGAGTCGGGCAAAGGTTGTCCGAACTCTGGCGATCGCTGCAAACCGGAGTCGGGCAAGGGCTGTCCGAAATCAATATTTGCTAGTTCTTGCGGTTGTCGGGAAGGAAACGGCGGTTCGGTTACGGTTTCTTCAACTCGGGGAACCAATATTTCCACAGGGCGATCGCTCGGTTCTAAGTTGCTTTCTGGGGGTAACTCAAACAGGGGCGATCGGGTTCCTCTCACCTCCAAATTTGGGTTAAGTTGACTCAGTGGCAAAGATTCCCCGGTACTCCGGGCGATTAAAGGTCGCAACAACCAGCTATTATCGCTTCCCACTTGTTGCAGTTGTACTATATCTGGAGATAATACTACCTCTGGCGCGAACTCGATAATAATTCTCGCTTGTTCTGGAGCTACTTCTTTGAGACTTATTTTACGCACCGCGCTATCCGGGTATAGTTCCGTCACGTTAGTTCCCACCTGAGTATCGGATATATTTACGATTAAACGGGGAGCGGGTTCGTTGGTAAAAGAATAAGTCGGAGCTGCCCCCTGGGGCAGAGTAAATTCGAGCTGGCGGCGTTGCGGATCGAAGCGCCAGTTGCTCAAATAAGCGGCCCAAACCGGTCCGCAAAGTGCGGGGAGAATGCTGGCGGCGATCGCTCCCACCAAAGCAAACCTTGTCATTGAAGCCGCGTTTTTTCGGTGTTTTTTAAACATGGGTCATCAGTAATTACAGCTAGTTTTTTTGGATAATAGCACTCTTTTGGCAGATTAGCTCGCCATTGGATAGTCCGGTATGCTATTTTACGTTATTAATGACGCAAAATCTGTAAAATTCAGATTCGAGCGTCGAAAAAACCTGTTGAAGATAACTAACTGTTGATGGTACAAGCTCCCGCAAAGATAACCGCTACTGACTTAGCAACCCTGGCTATCGATTTAATTCGCCGTGCCGGTTGCGAATATGGCGATATCCGCTCGTGTAGCTATCGCTCTTCCTCGATGGCCGCTCGCGATCGCTCTCTTAATACTCTCGCGGACAACCTCAATTCGGGTTTTGGTATTCGAGTTCTCCTCGACGGTGCCTGGGGATTTGCTGCCAGTCACCGCCAAACTCCAGAAGAAATCGCCCGCATTGTCGCTCTGGCAGTCGATATTGCTAAGGGCAGTCGCCTCACTCAGCAAACTCCCGTGGGTTTGGTGCCGGTGGAAGCTTACCGCGACACTTATATTACTCCTATTAACATCGACCCTTTTACGGTGCCGGTGGGAGAAAAGGCAGATTTGCTGCTGAGTCTGAACGATAAGCTTTTGAGTTATGGCGATCGCGGCATAAAAAAAGCCTCTTCTTTTCTCAAGTTTCACCGGGAAGATAAGACCTTTGCTTCGACGGAAGGTTCCTTAATTTCTCAGACAATTTACCGCAGTTACGTCGGTTTTAATTGTACCGCCATTGCCAACGGCGACGCTCAAGTTCGGGGTTACGATCGCCCTCCTCTGAATGCGGGTTACGAGAATATTAATCCCGAGGACTTATTCTCTCAAGTGGATCGGGTTGCCCAGGAGGCGATCGAAAAGGTTCGCGCCCCCAAAGGCCCCTCGGGGGTTCGTTCGACCTTGATTTTGAAACCGACTAATTTGTTTTTAACCATCCACGAATCTGTGGGACATCCTACGGAGTTAGACCGGGTTTACGGTTACGAGGCAAATTTTGCCGGCACGAGTTTTGCCACAACCGATAAGTTAGGCAAGCTGCAATACGCAGCGCCTTGGGTGAATTTTAAAGGCGATCGCACTCAACCGGGCGGTCGCAGCACTCTAGGTTACGACGATGACGGCGTGAAGGCGCAAGAGTGGTACGTCGTTAAAGACGGCATTTTAACGGACTATCTCGCGGACCGCGAGACCGCTTACCGTCTCGGGCGCGGCAGCAGTAACGGTTGTGCTTATGCCGATAGTTGGTCTAGCGTGCCGATGGTGCGCATTCCTAACTTAGGTTTGGAACCGGGCCCCGAGGGCGGCAGTCACACCGCCACTTTAGCGGAAATGGTCGCCGATACAGAAGACGGGATTTTAATCGACGGCGTCGGCAGTTTTTCCATCGACCAACAGCGCCGCAATTTTCAATTTGGCGGCGATGCTTTTTGGCAGGTGAAAAACGGTAAAATTGTCGGGATGTTAAAGGATGTGACTTATCATTCCATGACTGTTGATTTTTGGAATAAAGTTGACGCGATCGGACCGGCTTCGGAGCTGATGCAATGCGGCACCGATATTTGCGGTAAGGGAGAACCGATGCAAATCGCCCAAATGACCCATGCTTGCGTGCCAGTGCGGGTGCGAGATATTCAGATTGGCGGTGGCGTTTAGTTGTTTGTTGCTAAAAAGGTAATGGGCGAACGGGCAAGATGCCCGTTCTACGGTGGAACGTCAATTTCGCGATCGCCACTGTAATAAGTAGAGACTCAGAAACCCGGTTTTTTGAAAAAACCGGGTTTCTTAATTTGGGTGGGAAAAAGCGATCGCTTCCTTCAATTCATCTATTAACTATCTTGGAGTTGTTCCAACCAAGCGATTAAATCGTCAGGTCCGGAAAAATCCAACAACGCCTCGCCCAAATCCTCCAACTGGGGAACCGATAATCGCAACAAACGCTGCTGCAACTCCGGGGCCACGGTACCGATACGGCGTGAAAGTTGGCGATAAATCATGGCCAATGCTTCTTCCCGTCGTCCTTCTATTCGGGTAGCTTCTACTTGGTTGAACCAAGCGATTAAATCTTCTGGCTCTTCAAAATCCAACAACGCCTCGCCCAAATCCTCCAACTGGGAAACCGATAATTGCAACAAACGCTGCTGCAACTCCGGGGCCACGGTACCGATACGGCGTGGAAGTTGGCGATAAATCATGGCCAATTTCCCTTCTACTCGACCTTCTTGTAGAATCTTTTGGAAAACAGTGGATTCGCGCATAAGTCCTCCTTGGAATAGATTGCGAATTAAATCCGTCTTAAATCGTAAACCTGCCAGAAGTTGAGTGGAACTGATAATTTCCTCTCGCTCTTTGGGCTGTTCTATTTTAGCAACCTCCGAACGGCATCGACTTGTTCTGGGGCACCTTGACTTGGAACTCCAGATGCAAGATACGGTCTGCCAGTCGTAAAAAGGTTACGGAGTCGGCCCGCACTGGTTCGAGACTTAATTCGGTTTTGAATATTTTAGTTCCAGTTACTTCTCGTCCCAGAAGCCAACTGGCAAAGCGGTCTGGATGTTTTTCTGCTAAGTATTTGCAGAGGTTGTCATATTGACTCATCGTTGTTGGCCTTCGATAACTGTATTAGGACTTATGCAAAAAAGCCCATTTCTGTCATTGCTCACGAGGTGCGAGGCAATCTCAAACGTCCATTTTTCGTTCCTAATGCGTAAGTCCCGACTGTATTAGGACTTACGCAAAAAAGCCTCAATTACGCTCGCTTTTGGTTCTTCTTATGTAATTCATGTATATATTTTAGGGGAAAAACCTAATAAAATCGAGGATTTAGAGGAATTTTTTTTCTGCGTTCGGTGGCCGCCCAAATTTTTTTTGCCGACTGCTTGCATATTGTTAAAAAGCGTGTTATCGTTTAAGCGTGGGAAAAGGTGGGCGCCGATAGGGTCGTTTGGAGATGGCCGCGCTTGTTAAAAAGAAGGTTGGTTGGCGACAAGAGATTAACGAGAAATTTAAAGTCAACCTCAGCAAACCCAGGAATGGCAAACTGGGAGATAAACGCGGCATCGCCACCATCCGCGATAACGATAAAGTCGTGCCCCACCAACTCTCTATTGGAGATGCCACAGTCACCGAAGGCGACGACGGCAGGAAACAAGCCAAATTTACCTTCACCCTCTACGACTAAAGTCGTTACTACGAACTTTTGTTGCGTCAGAAACCGGAAAAGGCGATCGCTCCCCTCAACCCGTAGAACAGGCAAGATGCCTGTTCCCCAAAAAGTCAAACTCCTAATCCTACTTTTTATCTTACTCGGCTCAGTTCTGGGGAATCGAAAAAAGAAACATAATTAAACATTAGACCTACTTATTCATATTTTTAAAAAACTTGCAGTAACTTTTGCTACAAAAAAAACCTAACCTTTAACAAACCATTCTCAGCAAGCTTAATTTATTAGCTAATGAAGTTACTAATATTCTTGTTTCTTAAAAAAACTTCATCAACTTACAATAAAACTTAAAGATTTTTCGACAATAAATTATCAAAAAAAGCCTTCCTCCGTGCAGGTTGCGCAGGCTTTGGAGTAATATTATGATTGAAATTACCATTTTGCTCTCAGAGGTTAATATGTTAAGCGAAAACCTTTCACCCACCGACAATTTCTTGCCTAGAGAACATCTATGGCAGATAGATAACTTCTCTTCTCCAGAAAAGAAACCAGAAAAGGAGAACATCTCCGATGAAACTGCCGATGAAAACGATGTCAAAATTTATAAAACTCGCCTGCTGCTGACTTTGTGGGATTTAGTAGGAGAAAATCCCGCAGAAATAGGAGTCAAAAAAAGCGAGTTAACTGGCAAAGTAAAACACAAAAAACAAGGTAAAAAAATCGGCAAGTACCAGACAATTTATCAAGACTTAGAACGGGAAGGAGCGATTACAATTGAAAATCGCGATCGCAACATATTAGTATTTATCACCGAAAAGGGCGAACAAATGCTAGGAGAAGGCTTAAAAAACCCGAAATTTTACTTTGAAGGCCCTGTAGTGCCCAGCCGGTTTGCTAACGTTCTCTTAAGATGGATTCGCTTTTACACCTCTAGTAAAGATTGGATTTCTGAATAGAAAAACGCGGACGCGAGTAGGGTATGGCAAAGCATTCGGACATCAAATTTAATGCTTTTTATTAACATTAAACCTCCGAATGCTTTGCCCCTACAAGTCTTTTTTTCCTTTTCCCTTTACTTCAAGTTTACTCGGAGCCGAGTTGTTTTATTCCTTCTAACCGACCTAGTTTTGCATCAAAAGAGGCCGTTTCCTGACATCCTGCTAATTGGTTTAATCGAGCAATTAGATAGTCCGAAAAATCAGATCTTTTCACATCGACTCTCCGGCACACTTAGCGATCGCTTCCTCCATTTCTTCTAAAGAAACGGTTTTTCTATCTGCTTGGTACAGCATTCCAGACAATTCTCCCCCGTCAACCCTTGGCGATTCTCCTAATGCTGATTTTCGCAATTCTCTACTTTCTAGCTCTAACTGGAGGCGTTGCAAAGCTGCCACCACCAGTTGGGTTTTATCTGCAAACCCGTATTCTCGATAGCGAGCCAAAAATTGAACTTGCTTTTCGTCTAAATGGAACTTTTGCTCTTGAAGCATAGCAATTTTTTAGAAATAAAAAGAACGACTCTATTTATTTGAAAAAACCGGGTTTCTGAGATATCAACAAACGATAGTAAAGGTGCGCGGTGCGCACCCTACCAGAAAGCTATTTACTTCAACCAAGGACGAGTAATTTCTTCCAAACTATTAAACTCCTCCTCATTCATCTCCCAACCAATAGCCCCCACATTCTCCTTAACTTGTTCCGCCGTTTTCACCCCAGCAATAGGAATAACTCCCCCGCGACAAACCAACCAATTAAGAGCAACTTGCCCCGGAGTTTTATCGTACTTTTCTCCTATTTGCCGCAACAACGACATCACCGGCGCAATTTTTTCCCAACCGCTTTCTTTAAAACGAGAGTCAAATTGTCGCGCCCCACTAGGAGATTTTCCCGCACTATATTTGCCAGTAAGCAACCCTTGAGCTAAAGGACTGTAAGCTAAAATTGTTACTCCTAATTCCCGGGCAGTATCTAAAATTCCCTTGCTCTCTATTTGGCGACTTAATAACGAATAACGCACCTGATTTACTGCTAAATTAACTCCCCGTTTGGCTAAAATTCCATGAGCTTCTCGCAACTCTTTAGCCGAATAATTGCTAACTCCCACCGCTTCAATTCTGCCCTGTTCTACTTCGTCTGCTAAAGCGTTCATTAAAGTTTCTTGAGTCATAAAAAAAGTAAAAGGCCAATGCACTTGATAAAGGGTTATTTTTGGCACCATCAAACGTTTGAGACTCGCAGTTAAAGCATCCGCCACCGACTGCCCGAACACTCGCCACGGCATGGGCCCGTATTTGGTGGCGACTAGCACCGGTTGTTCTGTTTGCTGCATGAATTTGCCCAACAATTCTTCGGAAAGGCCATTGCCGTAAACCTCGGCGGTGTCGAAAAAGCTGACTCCCTCTTCCAGGGCAGCTTTGAAGGCGGCTTCGACTTCGGCGGCCCCGTAATTTTTGCCGTAGTTCCAAAAGAGGGTGTCCCCCCAGGCCCATGTGCCCAAACACAGGGGGGGAACTGTCGGTCCATTTTTGCCTAATGTAGTTACGGTCATGGTTTTAAATAGAAAGTCCTTAGCTCTCGATCTAATTTGACCCTTGTAGTATAAACTAGAAAAACGGTAACGGACGCGAGCGATCGCTCAATTTTTAACATCTATGAATCAGGAAAACTCAGGGAATAAAGAACCAAATTTATTGCCAAAAATTAATCTTTTTACGATGTTCCGTCTCGGTTTTTTTCAACTGGGATTGGGCATGATGTCTGTCTTAACTTTAGGCTTAATTAATCGGGTGGCGATTGACGAATTAAAGGTGCTTCCTTTAATAGCTGCAGGAGCGATCGCCATGCACCAACTCGTGGCACCAGCTAGGGTTTGGTTCGGGCAACTTTCCGATAGTAAAACTATATTGGGTTATCATCGAAGCGGTTTTGTAATCGTCGGGGCTGCTGTCTTTGCCATTACTTCTTTTATCGCAGTTCAAGTTATGTGGCAATTGGGCATCAGCTTGCAGGCTACTGGTTGGAGTTTTTCAACCTATTTATGGGCAGCTTTATTAGCCCTAACTTTTGCTTTTTACGGTTTGGCTCTCAGCGCCAGTTCTACTCCTTTTGCCGCTTTATTAGTAGATGTTTCCGATGAAGAAGAACGCTCTAAATTAATCGGAGTAGTTTGGTCGATGTTGATGGTCGGCATTGTGGTGGGAGCTATTGTTATTTCTCGGTTATTAAACACCCCAGAAATTTGCGGGGACGCGATTTTAGCTTACGATCCTTCTCAAGGTGAAGCAGTCGCTAATATCTCTCAATTGCAAAGTTCGATTAATCCGGTATTTATTATCGTTCCAGCCATCGTTTTTGGTTTGGCTTTACTCTCAACTTGGGGCGTAGAAAAAAAATACTCTCGCTATTCTACTCGCTCTATGGCAGTTCAAAGAGAGGATAAAATTACTCTGGGTTCGGCTTTAAGAGTTTTAACTGCTTCGCGCCAAACGGGTATCTTTTTTAGCTTTTTATTAGTGTTAACTATTAGCCTGTTTATGCAGGATGCGGTGATGGAACCTTATGGCGGTGAAGTTTTCGGAATGTGCATTTCTGAAACTACTCAATTAAATGCTTTTTTTGGTACCGGTACTCTAGTAGGTATCGGTTTTACTGGCTTTGCTATTTTGCCTCGTTTGGGCAAGCAAAAAACTACGAAAATTGGCTGTTTGATGGCGGCGGTTTGTTTGGGTTTAATTATTCTTGCCGGCGCGTTTATTAATCCTGGTTTGCTGAAAGCAGGTTTGTTATTTTTTGGTTTTTCTTCTGGGGTTTTAACTGCTGGCGCTACCAGTTTGATGTTGGATTTTACTGCTGCTGAAACTGCGGGAACTTTTATCGGCGCTTGGGGTTTGGCGCAGGCAATTTCTAGAGGTTTGGCTACGATTTTGGGGGGCGGCGTTTTGAACGCGGGTAAGGCTTTATTTCCTCTTCCAGTGTTGGCATACAGTTTGGTTTTTGTCCTCCAAGCGGGCGGTATGGTGGCGGCAATTTTTTTGCTGAATAGGATTAATATTCAAGAGTTCCAAAATACTGCGAAAGAGGCGATCGCTACTGTTATTGAGGGCGAGTTGGAGTAACGTTTGTAGTAATCGCTTTAGCGATTTTCAACGGATTAAATCGCTAAAGCGATTACTACGAACGGCGATTATTACTAACAGGAAAAAAATGACAGATTTTTGGAACGAGGTTTTAACTTTTGCCGAGACTACTGCCACTAGAGTCGGCAAACAACTTTTAAGCGATTTTGGTTCCGTGACTGCTTCCGAAAAAGACGACGGTAGTTTGGTGACTAGATCCGATAAGTGGGCGGATAAGGAAATTCGAGAGGCGATCGCTTCTGTTTTCCCCACTCACGGCGTCTTAAGCGAGGAGGGGCAGCACGTTTTACCGGAAAATGATTGGTGTTGGATTATAGATCCTCTCGATGCTACTACTAATTTTGCTCGCGGCATCCCCATCTGGGGAACTTGTCTCGGTTTGCTCTATCGCGGCACTCCGGTTTTTGGTTATATACATATGCCGCCGCTAAATTATTCGTTTCACGGTTTTTGTTTCGAGGGAGGAGAGACGGCGAACGTTCCTTCTCGCAGGGGCGCTTTTTTGAACAACCAATCTATCCGCCCCACCAGCGACGAGCTGACTTCCAACCACTTTTTTAATCTCTGCTCTCGCAGCGCCGCGAACGCCCCTCACCTGCCTACGAAAATTCGGATGTTGGGCATGGCCAGTTACAACTTTTTAACGGTGGCGATGGGCGCTTGTCTCGGCGGCGTCGAAGCTACTCCTAAAGTTTGGGACATTTCGGCGGCGTGGGTCATTGTTAAGGCTTCCGGGGCCGTTTGGCGGCCTTTGGAGTCTGGGGCGATTTTTCCTCTCCAGGTTGGCCGGGATTATGGCGATCGCTCTTTTCCAACTTTAATCGTGGCCCGGGAAGAGTTGGTGGGGGTGTTTCTGCAGTTTGTGGAGGCGAAGAAGTAGGCAAAAGGCAAGAGGCAAGAGTAAAAAGAGGGGGCGACCCAGAAACCCGGTTTTTTCAAAAAACCGGGTTTCTATGTTTTTCAAAAAACCGGGTTTCTCTTCATTCAACCGCCAAAACCTCATCGTAAATATCAGCCATTGTTAAAGTTAACCCCACCGACTTTAACTCCAAACTCTCGTCTTTTCCCAAACCTTCCACAGACCATTTACCAGTTTCTAATCGTCGATAAACTTCCACCTTCATTTCTGTTTGAGAAACCAAAACGTACTCTTGCAAACTTTCTAAACTTTGATAATTTAGCCGTTTTTCTCGTCTATCTAATTCTTGGGTAGAAGGGGAGAGTACCTCAACAATTAAACAAGGACTTTTTTTATAATATTTTTCTGTATCTTGGGGGTCGCAAGTCACCATGACATCGGGATAGTAAAAGATATCCGAAGTGTTTTTAGCAGTAGCAATCTTGACTTTCAGATCTGCAATAAAAGTTTTATATCCGCTGCCGCGTAAATTCAAACGTAAAAAACTGGCGATATTTAAGGCAATACGGTTATGTTCTTCGCTGCCCCCAGACATAGCGTAGATTTCACCGCCGAGATATTCGTGGCGAATGGGGCTGGTTTTTTCCCCTTCGAGATAATCTTTTGTACTAATAAATGCTGTGGCTAATTCCATAATTTTGATGCTTCTAATCTGTTCTTTAATTATAACTTTTGCGTCTAGAAACCCGGTTTTTTGAAAAAACCCAGAAACCCGGTTTTTTGAAAAAACCGGGTTTCTTAAATCCCTGATGGTGGCCTTTTTTGTGGCCATCAAATCTATAATCTGGCCTTATTGTTGTCATTTTTTCAACAAATGTAAATAAATGTTGCCAACTTTAAAAAGTTATGTTAAGTTATATTACATAAGCTTGAAAAACAGCGAGGTTAACGATAATGGAAGACAAAAAAAAGAAAGTTGGCTTTACTGAATTTGCCGAAACTTGGAACGGTCGCTTGGCCATGCTAGGTTTTGCCATCGGCCTTGCCACCGAGTTGATGACCGGTCAAGGTATCCTGTCTCAAATCGGTTTGATGTAATTAAAACGGTCGAAATTCTAAAATCTAATAAATAACAGTAGGGTTGCCGGGCTTGATGTATCTGCGCCAGTCGCGCCCTAGAAACAGAAACCCGGTTTTTTGAAAAAACCGGGTTTCTTAATCCAATACCTTCGCCAAAATAAAAATACCTACAAGAAAATGGCTAACTCCCCCGCCAGAAACCGGGTTTTTTCAAAAAACCCGGTTTCTTAAATCTCGATGCTGGCGAAGGTATTGTTAATGAAAACTTCCTCCTTAGGCCATTGACTGCAAAGACTGTAGCGCGGGGGTTTGGTTGATTTGGCAGTCTGTTTAAAAGCTAGGAAAGCTTAGTGTAAGTTAAAAATTCAGTGAGTATTTACAAATTTATATGTAAAGTTTCGTTACAAGTGCTTGCGGTTTCAAACAAAGGTTGCTTAAATAATTAATAGAAGCAAACGAGCTTCTCTTGGACGAAAGCCCAAGGTTAATTTCAAGAGATTAATTTTAAGTTCAAGCGGGAGGTAAAAACAATCTGTTCAAACTAATCGTTTGTCTGACTGAGTTAGAACGGCTTACTAAAAAGTGCCGATACTTTCTCCAATATTAGAACGGGAGCCATGCACTCAAATTATTTCTGAATTACTTTTGAAAATAAGCTAGAGCGTCAACTCCACTTTCAATTTAACAAGCTGAGAAGGTCACTCGGTATAACAACCAGTAACAAATCTGGAGGTAAAAAAGCTGTTTAAACTCGCAAAACAATTGTCAATTTGTTTGATTAAAAACAGTTTGATTAAGAACAAACTCGTTAAAAACAAAAGCAACACCTGTCTAAAAAGCAGATAATTCCTAAAGATTAGGGAGCAATGTAACTGCGTTTCATCCAGTTAGTAACTCCAAGGCCCTAGTGGGAAAAAAAGGAAGTAGTCTGCTCAAAATCTGGGGTGTTGCTTTTGTTTTTTGGGTGCAAATATAAAAAAACTATTAAATTTTAAAAGTCCCAAAAATTGCGTCGGGCCTACAAAAAAAAATGTTGTAAAGTTTTGTTACAAACCCTTGCAGTTTTCAGATAAGTTGTTAAAGTAGTAATAGAAGCAATCAAAAAGCTTCTAAAGAACAGATGAGCGTTACTACTTAAAACTGGTAATTGCAAAATTCTGAAAAATAAAAAACAACAGAATCAAAGCTGACGATGACAATTAGTTAAGTAGTTAAGCTTTGAATCAATTAGGAGGTAAACAAAACTGTTCCATCTAATAATCTGTCTTGTTTCAGGCAAATCGCAGCCAAACCCATTTACAAATATCTTAATAATGGGTTTAATCCGTCCCTTGAAGATGCCGATACTTCCTCAATGTGTAGCGGTTAGGGAGGAAAAGTACTCTAATTACTAAGGTTTTTTTCAATAACAAAACCTTCGGGGAGTACGACTCCAAACTTTATTTAGATAAAAGAGGAAATCACTAGGCGACTCGGGAGGTAAAAGCGCTGTTCAATCTAAAATTTGTCTGTTCGTTAAATCGCAAAAACAACACCCGTCTAAAAAGCTGATATATCCTCAAATTGTGAAAGGGGAGCAACGCAACTAACGCTTGTTTGAGTTACTTGCTTGACTTAGTTCTGCTCCAGCTATTATTGACAGAAAAGAGGAAGTCACTCAGCGAGTATAGCTTGGGTGTTGTTTTTGTTTGGGGCGTCGTCAATTGTTAATTGCTAATTGCTAATTGCTAATTGTCAATTGTCAATTGTCAATTGCTAATTGTTAATGGTTAATTGTTAATTATTAATTACTGAAGCGCTTGGAAATTTGACTAATAATCCCGCTCATTATTGCCCCCGCCATCAAGATACCGATGGCGGGGGTAAATATTGGTTGCCAAAGTTGATACCAAACTTCTAAACCCAGGGAGACTCCCAAGGAACGACCGACAACGGCAACGGCAAACCAGGCGAAGCTAATAAATACTAATAAGACATCTGCCATGAGAATTTTGTCTAACCAAATTTTCCACTTATTATCGTTCATAATTCATTGCCTCTATTTTTAGGGTAATTTTATCGCAATTTTGGGTTCGGAGTGGGAGAGTCGAAAGCAGATAAATTTTTGATGGCCGCGAGAGTTAGGGACTCGAACTCGCGGTTTTTTTGTCCCACTGGCAGGTAAAAAGTAGTTTTAACTTTTGGTTATATTCCATACAAAGTAAGTAATGTTACAGATTATGCCTGAAGGAATAGTTAGTTTGAGAGAGGGGGATCGTTAAAGTAATTAAAAAGACATTATTAGGATAATTTAGAGTAAAGTTATCTAAAACTAATAAAAACTAAATTGGGATCGAGAATTAACTGTGACTGAAATCACAAATACGAGATGAGTAAGGTCACGAATAAATCTGGTTTTAAGTCACTGAGAATGGCGGGATTACAGTTATGATTAGATTAGGTTAAATTATCAATTCAACCAAACCCTTTTTAATAGATGCTTTTAAAAACCACAGGAGATAAGAACGATGTCCAGCAAACAAACTCAATTAATAGGATTTTTACGCCGAGAGTTGGCGATCCCTGAGTCGGCGATCGCTACGGCCCTTCGCCGCCAAGAGCAAGACTCTAATCAATTACCGATGGTCCTCTGGCAATATGGCCTCGTGACCTTGAAACAGTTAGAGCGTATCTTTGACTGGTTGGAAACTGGCGGGACTTACGAAGTTGGCCCCAATGCTTAAAAAAAATCTGTCTGTGGATAGATGAGCTTTTTATCGATTTTATTCAGCTGCGAGTTGCCAAACACCAGTGATAGGCTAAAACGCTTCTGGAAATTCATAGACAAAGAAGCAATAAAAAACCCAAGATAAAAATCACCATTTAAAAACTTGATTGACAGTAAAACCAAGAATTTTAAAAACACTTTTCCAATAAAAGAGAGGGAGTTAAGAGAAAAGGCGATCGCCACAAATCTAGCAAGTACCCTCCCTTTTTTTGACTAAAAATAGCTAAGATAGATTAACAATTATAATTAATAATTAACAATTGGGTTGGCAGCTTGGAAGTGAAGGATTGCCGTTATTTATTGCGACTCGTTCTAAATAAGATTAAAAATTATTTTAGATTGATTTAATGGTATAGTTTCTCAAGTAGTTAACTAAACGATAAACTGGAAAAATGTCAAAGGAAGCGATCGCTCGGGTGGTAGATTCTTATTATGTGAATATGTCAGGGATGAACTCGGAGGAAGTTGCAAAAAACTTCGCCGAAGATGCTGTTGTCTGCGATCCGGTGGGGAAACCTCCCAATAAAGTCGAAGACTTCCCGAAATTCTATCAGATGTTGTCAATGGTTTTTGAAAAGCTAGAAGTGACAAAAAATAACGTTTTTATTTCGGGAAATGGGGCGGCGGTTAAATGGACTCTTAATGCCACTGGCAAAAATGGAAAGCAGGCAACTGCGGAAGGAATTAGCGTTTTCGATCTTAACGAAGATGGCAAAATTAAACAGCTTTCTTCCTACTGGGATGATGATGGGATGATGGCTAAAATTAAGGGTTAAACAATTCCCTATTCCCCATTCCCCATTCCCCATTCCCAAACTCAAACAACGCGGTTTTGCCGAATGCATTCAGCTAACCAATCAAAACTGGCTTTCGGCAATCTTTCTTGGGTATTGTAGTCGACATAAATGAGACCAAAACGGCGATCGTAACCGCAAGACCATTCAAAATTATCCATTAAACTCCAGACAAAATAACCTTTTAAAGGATACCCTTCCTTAAGAGCTCGGCAAGCTGCTTTAAAATACTGTCGCAAATACATAATTCTGTCGGTATCTATTACTTCCCCGTTACTATTAATTTCATCTTGCGCCGCACAACCGTTTTCGGTAATAAATAGAGGTAAATCTTTTGTTTCTAAAGTCTCGCTGAGATGGCGAACTCCCCAATAAAGACTTTCTGGGAGGATGTTCAACCAGGGCATTTCCATTTTGGGGTAACTTTTTGGTATTGGCAAAAATTCGTAACCATTTTGATTGTCGGCAGCGCGGACGTAGGTACCGGTATAGAGATTTAGTCCCACCGCATCGAGGGGTTGATTGATTATTTCTAAATCTCCAGGTCGAATGTCTGGGGCCGCGTCTCCCAACATTTCTAATAAGGCGGGGTGATAGGTGCCGGTTAAAACGGGGAAAATAATGCCGCCGTTTTGTCCGCAAAGGGGGAGGGCTTTTTGGGCCGCTGCGATGTTTTCGGGAGTTTCGGAGATGGGGACGGTGACGGCCATGTTATCGACTAAGGCAACGGAACAGGGAACGGGGGAAGCGGCCCGAATAGCTACGGTGGCCATGCCGTGGGCGAGGATGGCGTGGTGGGAGGTTTGCCAGATTTCTTTATAAGTATCGACGGTGGTGCCTGGGGCGTGGGGCGGGATGGAGTTGACTGCGTAACCCAAATGGGTAAAACAGGGAATTTCGTTAATGGTCATCCAGTTAGAGATGCGATCGCCCAAACGACTGACTGCCGCCCCTGCATAGTCGGCAAAGTCTCGTGCCATTTCCCGACTGCGCCAAGAACCGTATAAATCTTCTAGGGCCTGGGGACTGTCCCAGTGGAAGAGGGTGGCGTGAGGTACGATGTCGTGTTCGAGGAGGCAGTCGGCCAAGCGCTTGTAAAAATCGATGCCGGCTTCGTTAACGGGGCCGCGACCGTCGGGAACGATGCGGGGCCAAGCTATGCTAAAGCGATAGTGCTTGACTCCGAGTTTTGCCATTAATTTGATGTCGGTTTCGTAGCGGTGGTAGTGGTCGCAGGCCGCAGCGCCGGTGTTGCCGTTGAGAACTCGTCCGGGGGTGGCGCTGAAGGTGTCCCAAACGCTGGGTTTGCGACCGTCTTCGGCGACGGCGCCTTCTATTTGATAGGAGGCGGTGGCAGTGCCCCACTGAAAATCTGTTGGGAATTGATACATTTGGGAATGGGGAATGGGGAATGGGGAATGGGGAATGGGGAATTGAGCCGAAAAACAATAACGCGCATCCTACAATTTTATAGGTCGGTAGGTTGCGCGTTGGCAAGGGTGAAACTGGGAAGTGCCGCGATCGCGATTAAATTGTCTTGTTGGGTGGAGGTTCGCGGGCACCCAACCTACTAGCTATTGATTAAGGGAGAGCCAAAAGTTAAAATTTCCGAACAATTAAATTGTCTTGTTGGGTGGAGGTTCGCGGGCGCCCAACCATCGGGGGAATTATTGATTTGGTGGGTGTCTTTAAAACGAACCGACGGGTAACTTAAAGCCTTCGCCGGACTTGTCGCCGCGATTGTCGATAATGACTTCGGTTTGATTTTCTTGGCTATCCACTGCCTCTGCGGGAATGGAAAGGCCGGGGACAATTTCTATGGTTTGCTGCCGTTGGCGGCGAATTTCGTAACGGCGGATGCCTTGCCTTACGGGGAACCCGTTGGTTTCGGGGTCCGCAAGGAAGCTTTCGTAGTCGTCTAGGGAGAGAGAACGGCCCTCAACAGTTCTGAGGGAGTCCCCGGAGAGAGTTGGTTCTTCTGTTTGGGCCATTGCAGCCGGGCCCGTACTCAAGAGCAAGGCGCCGAGGCCAAAAACAGCGATAATGGTTTTCATAATTTATCCTCTTTTAGTTTTAGTAGCGATTCTATTTCTATTATTCCCACTTTTATCGGTAACGGTCATCGTTCTGGGGAGGGAATTTTAAATGGGTGCATCTCAATTTTGAAGGGAACCAAGATTTTAACGCTTTTTGCTAATTGCTAATTGCTAATTGTTAATGGTAAAGCAATAAGCGGTTGGCAACAAAGCTTTCTATTTGTGCCAAACACCAGATGTTCCCATTTTAAATTGGGAATAGGCGATAATTCTTAAAGGCGTCTATCTAATCAAAAAATTGGCTTACGACAATACTTGCAAATATCTGGCAGAAACTTACGCTGCCAATTTCGTGCGTTGGATTTGGGGAATTAATCCAACAAATATTGGGATTTTAAAAACAGAAATTATCCCCGAACCGATTGTTTCTGATTCCTTAACGATGCTGGAAATTGACAATGCCATTCTCCAGATAGAATTTCAAACGGTACCTTATTCTAATCCGTCAATTCCCTATAGAATGCTGAATTATTGGACCCAGTTGTACGGGAAATATTGGTGCGATGTGAATCAGGTAGTTATTTATTTGAAGGAAACCAGTTCCGATCTAGTTTTTAAAGACAAGTTCGAGGTACAAAATACCCGACATTCTTATCGAGTCATCCGACTTTGGGAACAGGATCCGGAACCTTTTCTGAACGAACCGGCGTTGTTACCTTTAGCAACTTTAACTCGTAGCGAGGAACCGACCGCTTTATTAGAGCAGGTGGCTCGACGAGTTGATATTATAGAAGAACCAGCGCAACAAAAAAATATTTCTGCTGCAGCAGAAATATTAGCTGGTTTGCGGTTCGATCGCATTCTAATTCGTCAATTATTTCGGGAGGAACTCATGCAGGAGTCTGTTATTTATCAAGACATTCTCCAAAGGGGAGAAATTCGCGGAGAAGTTCGCGGAGAGCAACGGGGTTTAGAACGTGGTTTAGAACAAGGTTTAGAACGCGGTTTAGAACAGGGAAAGCGCGAAGAAGGAGCTACGCTAATTAGCACGATCCTGACTTGTCGCTTTGGCACGCTTCCCGATAATATTAGCGAGAAAATTCAGGCTTTATCTATTTCCCAAATAGAGGATTTAGCTCGGGCTCAATTGAATTTTTCGACGGTTGAAGATTTAGGGAATTGGTTGGAGGAACAAAAGTAAATTGTTTGTAGTAATCGCTTTAGCGATAAAAAATAGCTAATCGCTGAAGCGATTACTACGAACTACGACTAAAGTCGTTACTACGAACTACG
>CAZUCT010000150.1:0-5860 GCA_964619285.1 uncultured bacterium
TTTCAGTGGGGCCAGAAACCCGGTTGGTAAAAAACCGGGTTTAGAGACCCAGAAACCCGGTTGGCAAAAAACCGGGTTTAGAGACCCAGAAACCCGGTTGGCAAAAAACCGGGTTTAGAGACCCAGAAACCCGGTTGGTAAAAAACCGGGTTTATATCCCCAGGCAAAAAACCGGGTTTCGCACCTATTCCCGATTAATTTTAATCTGTTCCATCTGGGCGGGGCTCAAAGCTGCTTCTGTCAATAAAACCCCCTTCAGGTCGATACCATCAAGATTGGCACCCACCAGATTAGCTCCAGTCATATTAACTCGAACCAAAACCGCATCGCTCAAATCCACTTCGCTGAGATTTGCCCCCTCAAAATTAACCCTCGTTAACTCCGTTTTTTTTAGGGTAGCGCCCTTAAGGTCCGCTTCTCGTAAATCTGCCCTACTCAAATCTGTGCCCCTGAGATCCGCATCCCCAAGATTTGCCTTCACCAAAGAAGCTCCAGTAACATCGGTATTCCTGAGATCCGCATCTCTCAAATCTGCCTCAGTCAAGTCTGCCCTAGTTAAATCCACGCCCCTCAAATCGCTGGCTTTCAAATTGGCTCTAGTTAAAATAGCATCGGTCAAATTAGCACCCCGCAGGTCGGTTCCCTCAAAATTAGCACTTTTAAGATTTGCTCTCCTCAAATTGGTGCCGCTTAAATCGACATTTCTGAGGTCGGCACCGCTCAAATTAGCCTCTCTCAAGTCGGCCCCGCTTAAGTCCGCGCCCTGGAGGTCCAGTCCGCTGAGGTTGACGTGGTGGAGGGAGATATTGGGAGCTACTCGGTAAGCTCCTAATGCGCTGAGGTCGATACCATCGGATAAGCGAGTTTTGTTGCTATAAATAGCATTTTCTAAGCTGGCTCCAACTAAACTCGCTTCCCTTAAATCGGCATCTCTGAGATTAGCACCCTTTAAATTAGCTCGATCCAGGGCAGCGCGGACGAGTTTGGCTCCCATGAGGTTTACCTTTCTCAGGTCAGCGCCTTTTAAATCTGCCCCTGACAAGTCTGCTCCTGCCAGCTCTGCTCCTGGGAGGGATACTTGAGGAGCGAGCAAATAGGCCCCAGTCATCTCGGTATCTGGAGCCAACAGGGTCCTGTGGCTGTACAAAGCTCCGGCTAACTTGGCTCCGAACAGCAGGGCTCCCCTCAAGTCCGCTCCGCTGAGGTTGGCTCCGGCTAAATTTGCTTCGTCGAGATTGGCTCCGACGAAGTTGGCGCCGATAAAGCTCGCCTGTCTGAGGTCCGCTGCTGTAAATTCTGCTCCCACTAAACTACATTCTCTGAGATTGGCTCCGTGGAGATTGGCGTTTTGGAGATTAGCCAGGTTGAGAAAGGATTCGGATAGGTCGGCACCGGCGAGATTTGCTTCGCTTAAGTCTGCTTCGATGAGGTCTGCATAACAGAGAATGGCTCCCCGGAGGTCGGCTCCTTTGAGATTGCTTCCCCTCAGATTGGCTCCTTTGAGTTCTGCACCTGCTAGGTCCGCTCCTCTGAGTTGTTTGTCTCTGAGGTCGAGGCGATTGAGAAAGTCACCGACGTTCATTAAGTCTTTGGGGAATTGCTAATTGCTAATTGCTAATTGTTAATTGTTTGATATATGGTTTGGGGTTGGAGTTGCTGGCACGTTTTTAATAGTTCTGATGCCTTGAAACTCTGGCGTTGGAGTTGTACTTGTAAGTTGGTTAGGGGATCGGAACCAGAAGCAATTAAAAATTCCAGCTTGGCAAGATTGGGCCATTTAGCGATGCGCTCTAGAATGGCAGCGATCGCCTCCAGATAGGGATGGGTTGGTTCTCGATACCAATCTGCGGTTGTTTGGGAGGGTTGGTCGAAACCCAGGTGGACGATTAAGGATGCTTTGCCAAAGATTGCGATCGCCACGGGTCTTGTTTCTTCCTGCAATAACAAGTCGTAACTTCTGGCCCACTCCCGCAATTGTTCCAAACGTTCGTAGCGGTTCTGTATGGGGCAAAGTTCTTTGGCTCCTCCTGGTAGGGCGATCGCTTCGGGGGTGTTGGATAGGCTGCATTCTCCGGGGATTCCCGGTTCCCAGTCTATGGCTGCGGTTATTAGGTAACTTTGTAGGAGCAAGTGACCGAGTTTTTGGGCTTTGGTTGCTAAATAAGGGGAGTTATAATCGGTGGCTTCTATTAATAGGGGTATGCGATCGACTATCTCTATGCCATAACCTTTTAATCCCGCTATTTTGCGAGGGTTGTTGGTAATCAGGCGTATTTGTTTGACTCCCAAGTCGTTTAATATTTGGGCGCCCATGCCGTAGTTGCGGAGGTCGGCGGGAAATCCCAATTTTTCGTTGGCTTCGACGGTATCGAGTCCCATGTCTTGCAGGGAGTAGGCTTTTAGTTTGTTTATCAGGCCGATACCGCGACCTTCTTGGCGCAAGTAGACGATGACTCCGGTTCCGGCGTTTTCTATGGTTTTCATGGCGGCTTGCAGTTGCATCCGACAGTCGCAGCGTAGGGAACCGAAGGCGTCGCCGGTGAGGCATTCTGAGTGTACTCGCACTATGACTGGTTTGTTTTTGAATTGGGCCGGGTCTCCTTTTACTAGGGCTAGGTGTTCTGAGTTGTCTTGGGTGTTGCGGTAGGCGTAAATTTGGAAGTTGCCGAGTTGGGTGGGTAGTTGGGCTACGGTTTCTCGATGGATGAAGCGATCGTGCCGCAGTCGGTGGCTTATTAGGTCGGCTATGGCGATTAGTTTGAGGTTGAAGGTTTTGGCGTAGTCGATGAGTTCCGGTAAGCGGGCCATTGAACCGTCGGGGTTTTGGATTTCACAGATGACTCCTGCGGGATATAAACCAGCAAATTTGGCTAAGTCCACCGCTGCTTCTGTATGGCCCGCCCGTTTCAAAACTCCTCCTTCTCTGGCCCGCAACGGGAAAATATGGCCCGGACGGCGCAGGTCTTCTGGTTTGGTGGCAGGATTGATGGCCGCTTGGATGGTTAGGGCCCGGTCTTCGGCGGATATGCCTGTGGTGACTCCCAGATGGGGGGCGGCGTCGATGCTGACGGTGAAGGCTGTTTGGTTGCTGTCGGTGTTTTTGCTGACCATGAGGGGGATGTCTAGTTTATCCAGGCGATCGCCGGTTAAGGCCAAACAGATTAAACCTCTAGCGTGGACGGCCATAAAGTTCACCAGATCGGGGGTAGCGAACTGGGCCGCACAGATGACGTCTCCTTCATTTTCCCGATGTTCGTCATCGACGACTACAATACAGCGGCCAGCTTTTAGGTCGGCCAGGGCTGCCTCGATGGAGTCGAATTGAAAAGATTGGTTTGGTGGGTTTTGGTGGCTCTCGTTCACAGAAAGTCTCTAAATAACCGTATTTTTCTTGAGGGACACTTGTATTTGATTGTAGCTTCTTTATCCCGAGTTGTTTTTTAACCTTTTTTTCCTTTTTGTTTTACTTTTTGTTTTACTTTTTTTATTACCGAGTTAAATTAGTTTATAATTATCAAGTAATTTGCTTTTTTTCCGCAAAATTATGCTTTTAAATAAGACTATAAATTTCTTAGGAAAACCATATTTTCAAACAGAAAATTGTCTGATTTATCGGCAAGATTGTTTGGAAGCAATGCCAAAACTACCCGAAAATTATATTAATTTAACCGTCACCAGTCCTCCCTATAATATCGGCAAAGATTACGAAAAGACTATGCCATTAGAGGATTATTTAAGTTGGTGTGGTTTGTGGATAAAAGAAATTTATAGAATAACGGATAATAACGGTGCTTTTTGGCTAAATTTAGGATATTTATCGATTCCAGAACGGGCTAAAGCGATTCCTATTTCCTATTTACTTTGGGATAAAATACCTTTTTATTTAATTCAAGAAGTTGTCTGGAACTATGGGGCTGGAGTGGCGGGTAAAAAGTTCTTTTCTCCTAGAAATGAAAAGTTTTTGTGGTATGTTAAGAATCCAGATTTATATACGTTTAATCTGGATGAAGTGCGGGATAAAAACGTTAAGTATCCCAATCAAAAAAAAAACGGTAAAATTAAAGTCAATCCTTTGGGAAAAAATCCTACCGATGTTTGGAGTTTCCCTAAAGTTACTTCGGGTAAAAATCGGGCTTCAAAAGAGCGAACTTCCCATCCAGCGCAATTTCCAGTTGCGGTTATCCAAAGAATTATTAAGGCGGCGTCTAACCAAAATGATATTGTTTTTGACCCTTTTATGGGTTCTGGAACTACGGCGGTGGCTGCTTTGGGTTTAAATAGGCAGGTTATTGGGTTTGAAATTAGGGAGGATTATTGCGATATTGCTGCTAGCAGAATTAATAATTAACAATTAACAAATAATAATTGGTTTGTGGTGGGTGAATTTGGTTGGTTGGCAGTTAGCTTATCGGGGGCCCAGAAACCGGGTTTTTTGAAAAAACCCGGTTTCTGAATTGTATTTTGGCAACGGATGGTTAGTTAGGATGCGATGGTCCATTTTTTGCGCGCAAATTGCGCACAATTTGGGGAGAGATTTTAGACAAGTCCATTTTTTGTGCGCAATTGCGCACTTTTTGGGATTAGATTTTAGACAAGTCCATTTTTTGTGCGCAATTGCGCACTTTTTGGGGAGAGATTTTAGACAAGTCCATTTTTTGTGCGCAATTGCGCACTTTTTGGGATTAGATTTTAGACAAGTCCATTTTTTGTGCGCAATTGCGCACTTTTTGGGGAGAGATTTTAGACAAGCCCATTTTTTGTGCGCAAATTGCGTTTTGGGTAGAAGTTTTTTTGTTGGAAAAAACTTCTGCCCCGCTATCCTCTCCCAGAGAGCAAGTTAGTTGTTCGAGGAGCTGTTGTGGTAATATTTGGGGGCGATCGCTCTATTTGCTGGTTTTTTTGTAGATGAGTTTGGGTGTTGAATTGTGTCTGAATGGAAAATTTATTTTGATGTTTGCTGTTTAAACCGCCCTTTTGATGATTGGAGTCAAGAGAGAGTTCGCTTAGAAGGGGAAACGGTTATTAATATAATAGATCGAATGCGTTCTCAAGATTGGCAGTTAGTTACCAGTGAAGCGATCGCTACAGAATTAGAAAGAATGACTGATGTTGAAAAGTTAGAAAATATCGAGGAAATTCTGCGAATTGCTGCTATTAAAGTTAACATTGATGATGGTATTAAGGAGCGATCGCAAATCTTAGAAAACTTAGGTTTTGGATTGTTTGACTCTTTCCACATTGCTTGTGCCGAAATGGCAAAAGTAGATGTTTTGTTAACGACAGACGATCGCTTGTTAAAAAAGGCAAATAACTATCAAGATAGATTGCAAGTAAGATTAACCAATCCTGTTAATTGGTTAATGACTATTTTTCAAGAAGAAGGAGAGGTTAGCAATGACACCAATTGAACTTAGAAGAAAGGGTTATCGGGTTTTAGTTGATAATCTAGGTCAAATTAATACAATTCGTTTTTTACAACAGATGGGGTGGGGGCATGGCGATTATACTCGGGAACGAGAAGAACTGCTTAAGGGTGTAACGCGGGAGGAGTTTTTGCAAGACCTCGAACGTATTAGGCATCGGCAAAAATAGCAATATTTGGGAGGCGATCGCCTAAGGTTGCGGATGCAATGTTGTTTTTTCAACTTTTCATAAATCTAGATTCTACTTTGGCAACCGATGGTTAGTTAGGATGCGATGGTGAGGTCCATTTTTTGTGCGCCATTGGCGCACTTTTTTGGGACTGAAGTTCAAGAAGTCCATTTTTTGTGCGCCATTGGCGCACTTTTTGAGAGCAAACTAATGTCCATCTTTTTGTAACCAATTGGTGACAAATTCTCTGTCCATTTTTTTGTAACCA
>CAZUCT010000150.1:5960-18094 GCA_964619285.1 uncultured bacterium
ATTGGTGACAAATCTTCTGAATGTCCATTTTTTTGTAACCAATTGGTGACAAATCTTCTGAATGTCCATTTTTTTGTAACCAATTGGTGACAAATCCTCTGAATGTCCATTTTTTTGTAACCAATTGGTTACAAATTCTCTGTCCATTTTTTTGTAACCAATTGGTTACAAATCTTCTGAATGTCCATCTTTTTGTAACCAATTGGTGACAAATCCTCTGTCCATCTTTTTGTAACCAATTGGTGACAAATCTTCTGTCCATTTTTTGAGAACCAATGGTTCCCATTTTGTGGCCGAACTTTTTTCCAACAAAAAAACTTCTGCCCCGCTACCCTCATCCCAGAGACTAGATAATAAAAATTTTCCTGTAGCACCAAGAGGGAAATTTAAGACTACAATGCAGCAAAAGTTAATAATTTTGCTAGTAAAATTTGCTTAGGAGTTCGAGATTATGGGAGATATAGCACCCGTTTCGGTAGGTATTGTCGGCGCTTCGGGTTATGGCGGCGTGCAACTCGTCAGACTGTTGAAAGAGCATCCAAATGTCGAGGTCGCGTATTTGGGTGGGGATAGTAGCGCGGGGAAATCTTTTTCTTCTATTTATCCCCATTTAGGTCCTTGGGTTGACATGACTGTAGAATCCATAGATCTAGATCTAATCGCCAGTAAATGCCAAGTGGTATTTTTATCCTTGCCAAATGGTTTGGCTTGGAAGATGGCACCGACGCTTCTGGAAAAAGGATGCAAAGTGTTGGACTTGTCTGCGGACTATCGGTTTGCCAATTTAGCAACTTATCAAGCTTGGTATGGGGGCGATCGCACCGACTTGGAAATAGCTGCCACTGCGGTCTATGGTTTGCCGGAACTATATCGCGATCGCATTGCCAAAGCGCAACTCATCGGTTGTCCCGGTTGTTACGTTACCGCCAGTTTGTTAGCACTTTCGCCGCTGTTCAAACAAGGTTTAATCGTACCGGAAAGCGCTATTATCGATGCCAAGTCTGGTGCTTCTGGGGGAGGGCGAAAAGCTGCCATTCATCTATTACAAGCGGAAGCGGATAGTTCCATCGCCGCTTATGGGGTTGCCAGTCACAGACACACTCCAGAAATAGAACAAACCTGTAGCAACCTCGCCGGTTTTGACGTGAAAGTGCAATTCACCCCTCACCTGATGCCGATGGTTCGAGGTATTTTAGCTACAGTATATGCTAATTTACGAGATCCGGGATTAGTGCGAGAAGATTTGCTCACTATTTATGGTGCGTTTTATCGTAACTCTTCCTGGGTAGAGGTGTTACCAAGCGGCACTTATCCCCAAACTAAGTGGACTTGCGGTACCAATCTATGTTATCTGGGCATAGAAGTCGATACTCGGACCGATCGCGTTATAGTCATGTCTGCTATTGATAATTTAATGAAAGGTCAAGCAGGACAGGCAGTTCAATGCATGAATATAATGATGGGATGGGACGAAACTTTAGGTTTGCCTAAGTTGTGTTTTTATCCTTAATCATCATCATCCCAATTTTGAAGAAAACCTACAATTCAACGCTTCTTGCTAATTGCTAATTGTTAATTGCTAATTGTCTTTTTTCTATTAGTTATTAGCCATTAGCGATTAGCAATTAGCAATTACCCATTATGAGCGAAACAAAAAGAGGATTAGAATTTCTTAACCAAGAACGATTAAAAACTTGGGTAATAATGGCAAAAAATCGGATTAATTTCGGGCATTTACCTCAATATATTCCCCTTTTAGCAGAGGCTAATCCCGGTTGGTTTGCTGTTTCTATTAAAACTATTTCTGGTAAAATAGTGGGGGAGGGAAATCTCGAACTTAAATTTCCTTTAATGAGCGTTATTAAACCCTTTGTTTTATTTAATTTGCTCTGCCTATTAGGAGAGGATACTATTTTTAAAACCGTGGGAATGGAGCCTACGGAAAAACCATATAATTCTTTAATTCAATTAGAAGAAGATAAAGGCTGGCCGCGAAATCCAACGATAAATAGTGGAGCGATCGCCCTTGCTTCTCTACTGCCGGGTAGCAGCGCTATTGAAAAATGCGAAAAACTGCGTTTGTGGCTGAACGAACGGGCAAACTGTCAGCTATCTTTAGATGAATTAATGTTAACTTCGGTCAAATCTTTACCCAACCAGCGCAACAAAACTATTGCCAGTATCTTAGCGGAATCGGGTTATATTAAAAACTGGGAAATTGCCCTGGATACTTACGAGCGAGTTTGTTGTTTGTCTGGCAATATTGTTGACCTGGCAAATTTGGGAATGTTATTAGTAAAACCCCCTGAATTTGACTGGCAAGAAAACGCTCGTATAGTTAAAGCATTGATGACAACCTCTGGTTTATACGAAGCATCCGGTCGCTATGCCGTGAAAATAGGAATCCCCATCAAGTCGGGAGTTAGCGGGGTGATGTTGGGGGTAGTGCCAGGTCAGGGGGCGATCGCTTGTTACAGTCCGCCTTTGGATAAGGAGGGCAATTCGGTGGTAGGATTGTTGTTACTGGAGTTGATGTCTCGGCAGTTGAACTTAAGCGTTTTTTGTTAAGCAGAAAACAGGCAATAGCCGCGTTCTACTCTTCTTTTTCATTCATTTGCTGAGTTCCTTCTGCTTCCAAATATTCAAAATTAGGAAATTCGGAGATAGGAGAATAAGATTTTACCGTGCCCGTATTGGCGAATAAATCTTGAATGCCTCCCACTACCGCAGCAATTAAAGCGTTATATTCTCCCACCCAAGAAATTAACTCTTCAAGGTTGCGTTCTTCCCAATAACGGCCCTCGTCCGATACGCTGTCGAGAATGCCCAAATTTTGAGCTTCGTCTAAAATTTTAATTACCAATAAATGGCATTTAACAAAATTTTCGATGCCGCCAAATTCCGGGTTGCTGGCATACTGAGTTTTACAAAAACTGCTCCAAGACCATAAAGAGCGATCGCTTTGGTTTTCTGTTGGATAAAGAGCTAAACCAAAAGTTGCAGACTCGCATCCGTCTCCCGGCCAAACGTTAAAAGCGATCGCCCGTTCTGGTTTCACTTGGTAGGGAGACTCGTTCTTAGGAAAAACGTACTTGCAACCTACCGCTTTTAACCACTTTTTCGAGTCAGATAGATTATTGTTTTCTGTCAAGTAATCTTCTCGGTTTATTTCCTCTATTTCGCCGACTTTGGCAAAAGGTAAATCTTTGGCTATTTCTCGGAGCTGGCTTACTTTTTTTCTCGCCGTTTCCAGATTATCGGCAGTGTATTTTAGCGAATAGTGAATAGTTAGTCCCATGTTTTAATTTTCCTTGTTAATAAGTAGGTAAGCAGAAATACATAAATTTGTTTCCTATTTGCCCGTAGAACAGACATCTTGTCTGTAATCTTTTCTTTCAGCGGAGGGCAGGCAAGATGCCCGCCCTACAAATTATTTAATTGCCACTACGGCTAAATTCCAAGCAAAACGCTTCATTAATGGCAATTTTTTCAACACAATATCTAACTTTTCCAACCGCCGATATAGGGGTTTAAGTCTTTCTTGTTCGATAATAATTTTCTTCCAGTAACGCTCTCGATTTGGGTCAACTTTTTCGATTAAATAAAACTGGAGGAAAATCCACAAACTCGCCAACCAAAAAGTATCGTAATTTGTCTGGGAATATAAAGACTCAACAAAATCGACCAGATTAATATCCAAAGGCATCTCATCTTCAGTTCTAACCTTAGTCGCAATGCGCCGATAGACATTAATAATAGGATTATGTCGCAAAGGATCCCAAAAACAAGCCTTACCGCCCGGTTTGAGAACTCGGTGCATTTCCCTAATCGCTAGTTTGGGATTTGGTAAATGATGAAGGAGGTTAGAAGCATAGACAAAATCGAAAGTATTATCGGGAAATTCTAAGGCCATAGCATCCATAACTTTTCCCTCAATTTTTACTCCGTTTGTTTCAGCTAATTTAACCGCCACTTCGACCATTCCCGGAGAATAATCGCTCGCCACGCACCGCGCCCCTTTTTTAGCAAAATAAACGCTATTTTCTCCCGCGCCGCAACCTAAATCTAATAAATATTTGTCAGTAATATCCCCCATTTGTTTGAGGATAAATCGATTTTCTGGGGCGGTACAAGCTTCAAAATAATCCGCTACTCTGATGCCGTCAACGTCTATAGTCGATGCCCAGTCATCGTGGAATTTTCGTTCTTTTGCTAATCTTTCGTTTTGCATGGGGAATGGGGAATGGGGAATGGGGAATGGGGAATTGGCTAATGAGAAAGCTTAAAATTGTCATTGCGAGGGGGGGTGGTTAAGAGTAAAATTATTGGTTTAATCGTTATGCCCCCCGAAGCAATCTCGCAGCTTACTTGTGGGGCGAGATTGCTTCAGCTATTTTAACGATTTCTCCAAAAAATTTAGTAGTTTTCCAACCGCCTCGCAATGACAATTTGAGTAAGTGCCATTAAAAATAGGGTTAGTTTTAGCACTCACCCTATTTTTACAAGTTGCTATTAACTAATAGCTACCGTTTCAGAAAGGCGATCGCTCTTTTCTGTCGCAGGAGATGACTTTTGCAAGGAAGAATAAAGCCGATTAAGAGCGTTAACATAAGCTTGAGCGGATGCAACGATAATATCGGTATTGGCCGAGTGACCGGAAAATATCTTTCCTTCGTGTCGCAAGCGAATAGTCACCTCCCCGAGAGCGTCGATACCGGCAGTTACCGACTGTACCGAATATTCGATTAACTCGTTAGGCACGTTGACCACTCGGTTAATCGCCTTATAAACAGCATCCACAGGACCCGTACCGATCGCCGCATCCGTCAGCTCTTCTCCAGTGGGAGTCCGGAGAGTAACAGTTGCCGTCGGGCGAGAGCGATCGCCACAAGAAACCTGCACCAACTCCAAGCGGAAGAGTTCTGGCGGTTGTTGAATTTCGTTATTAACAATCGACTCCAAATCCCAGTCGGTGACTTCTTTCTTTTTATCTCCCAGCTCCTTAAACTTAATAAAAGCCTTATTAAGGTCATCCTCAGAAAGAGAGTATCCCAACTCTTGGAGGCGAGTTTGGAAAGCGTGACGGCCCGAAAGTTTCCCCAAGACGATTTGATTTTTAGTCAAACCGATAGACTCTGCATCGATAATTTCGTAAGTGAGCTTATGTTTGAGTACGCCGTCTTGGTGGATGCCCGACTCGTGAGCGAAAGCATTAGCGCCGACGATCGCCTTATTCGGTTGTACCAGCATTCCCGTGAGGTTAGAAACCAAACGGGAAGTCTTGTAAATTTGCTGCAAATCGATATTAGTCAAAGGTTCCGTCGAATCTGCCGGACGACCGAAGAACGGGTTATAGTATTGACGGCGGACGTGAAGCGCCACTACCAGCTCTTCCAAAGCAGCATTACCCGCCCGTTCGCCGATACCGTTAATAGTACATTCGAGTTGGCGAGCGCCATTTTTCACCGCTTCGAGGAAATTTGCCACTGCCAAACCGAGGTCGTTATGTCCGTGAACCGAGATAACAGCGCGATCGATATTGGGAACGTTTTCCTTAATGCCGCGAATTAAAGCTCCATATTCGCTCGGAGTAGTGTAACCGACAGTATCGGGAATATTAACCGTCGTCGCACCAGCAGCGATCGCCAATTCGAGGACTTGATAGAGAAATTCCGGGTCCGAACGTCCCGCATCTTCCGGGGAGAATTCTACATCGTCCGCGAAAGATTTAGCATGAGCCACCATTTCCGGTACGATGGCCAAAACATCCTGCCTAGTTTTCTTGAGTTTGTATTCGAGATGGATGTCAGAAGTGGCGAGAAAAGTATGGATGCGACCTTTAGCGGCGGGGGCGATCGCCTTTCCTGCCGCCTCGATATCTTCCCGGCGAGCTCTTGCCAAACCGCAAATTGTGGGGCCATTTTCCGTGCCTACAGTAGCGGCTATTTTTTGTACCGCTTTAAAATCCCCCGGACTGGCATAAGGAAAACCCGCTTCGATGACATCCACTCCCAGACGGGCGAGTTGGCGGGCGATGGTCAGTTTTTCTTCTTGGTTTAAGGTTGCCCCCGGAGACTGTTCTCCATCCCGAAGAGTAGTATCGAAAATAATGATTCGGTCTTGATTAACGTTCATTTGATGCTCCTAAATTTGGAAATTGGGAATTGGGAATGGGGAATTGACCATCCCACAATTAGCAATTAGCCATTAGCCATTAGCCATTCCTTAATATTCTACCTTTTCAATAAAATCGCGAATCTCGTTTAGGTCGATGTAGCGGTCGGTGGCATTTCTCAATTCTCTGGCAATCATTCCTTCAGTTGATACTACAGTTATATGGGTATTTTTAGAGCGTAATAATTCAATTGCGCGCTCGAAATCTCCATCTCCACTAAAAAGAACCACTTGGTCGTATTGATCCACCGTATTAAACATATCAACGACAATTTCAATGTCTAAATTAGCTTTTTGAGAATAGCGTCCGGAGGCATCATCATAATATTCTTTGAGAACTTTAGTACGAACCGTGTAACCTAAACTAATTAAAGCGTCTCGAAAACCTCGTTGGTCTTGTTGGTCTTTTAAACCAGTGTACCAAAAAGCATTCACCAGTCTTAAATTGGGTTGGCAGTGTTTAAAATATTCCAGAACGCGCCTGGGATCGAAAAACCAACCATTTTTTTGTTGCGCGTAGAACATATTGTTTCCGTCCACAAAAATTGACAGACGGTTCATAGAGCTTGTCATAGAAATAATCGTCTAATATTTCTTTTTAATTTAATCTAAATCCTCTATCTTAGCAACCTAGTTTTAGTTAATACAATACCTCCCAAAGAATCAAATAAAGTTTTGTAGATGTAGCCATGCATGCATGAATGCATGCAATAGGCATGCATGTAAGAATTTTTGATTTTCGCAAGAGGTCTAATTTCATAAGAGCTCCCTTGGGTGCATCTTAATAATGCAAAATCAACAACTCTTGACGAGTACTCGTGACGAGGGACTCACGCTCAAAAAAACATTAGAATATAAGCGAAAGATTAAAAGTATAGGAGCCACAGCCGGATTTTAGGAGATGCCCCATTCCTTCTGCAATACCAAAGAAGTCTTGCCTGTTCGACCTAAGCCATGTTGCTTTCTATGGCCCACCTAGCTAGTTCGGTGCGGTTGTGCAGGCCAGTTTTGCCCAACATATTGCTAACGTGGCTTTCTATTGTCCGCTGGCTGACATCCATCGTCTTGGCTATTTCTCGATTGGCCTTACCTTGAGCCACGAGTTGTACTACTTTTAATTCTGTAGGAGTTAATTCGACGTTGCGGCGTACCTTGATAGTTGGGGCGCTACTGACTTTATCGGATTGGTGGCCAATCAGTCGGGATGCCTGTTTGAGAGAGGATTCCACTTGAGCCACTAATTCCTCGGGTTCAAATGGCTTTACTAGATAAACATCGGCCCCAGTATTTAAGCCTTTAACTCGATCTTGACTTTGACCTTTGGCCGACAAAAACAAAACCGGAATCCAGCTAGTACGGGGATTTTCTCTAATATGTTGCACTAGGGTATACCCATCCATCCCCGGCATCATTACATCGCATACGATTAGGTCTGGAACCTCTTTTTCGAGAATTTCTAAGGCTTCTACACCGTTTGAAGCACTCGTTACCTCGTAGCCTCGAAATTCTAAATAATCTTTAACTAGCAGTATCAGATTTGGATCGTCATCGACTAGCATTAGTCGTTTTTGGTTGGTCTCATTAGTCTCTGTCATATCAATTTCTAGCTAATTATTTGCTGGCATTAATTAGACACCACGGGTGTATCTCAATTTTAGACTTCTTGTAGAAGTCGGGAACTCTTAACGCTTAACGCTTAACTGAGGTATATATTTTGAAGAAAAGTAGTCCCAAAAAGATTTAATTTTGACTTTTGCAAGAGGTCTTTTTAATAAAAGCTAAACGCTTTTTGTCAATTGTCAATTGGGAACTTGTTAATTGCTACAGAAAGTTTTTTCTGAGATGCTCCCGACACCACCCGCTACCTTCGGTGGGCTTCATTTTTGTTTAATGGGGAATGGGGAATTGCGTTGTAGAACAGGCATCATTAGCGGTTAGGAGCGCTGATTTTTTGACAAAACTGACTTGCTCCCGGAACTGTAAAACCAATTCCCTATTCCCATGCTTGGGATAAGTCTCTGGTTTTCTTCAAAGGTGACGTGCATCTAGTTAATTTTTGTCTTTCGATCTACTTTTCCTACTTTTCATAATATAAAAAATTTGACCGTCTTGCCTAATTTTTAGGCTTAGGTCAAATCTTCTTCTTTATTTTTTTTTCTGATGCCTCGGCAGATCGCTCTTTTTCCTCCTCTGGTTCTCCCCCTTTCTTTAATTTTACTTCTGGCAGCGGACGAACGACAAAAGCATATTCTTCTACTATTTTAGAGCCAATTAAATGTTCTTGTATTATTCGTTCGATGACCTCTGGAGTTGCCGAATGATACCAAACCCCATCGGGATAAATAACCATAATCGGCCCTTTGTTGCAGGCTCGCAAACAGTTGGCCTTCGTTCGATAGACGCACCCCCCTTCAGCATCGGCCCGGTCTAGTTTTAATTCTTTGAGACGTTTTTTGAGATAGTCCCAGGCCTCTAGGCCCGCTTCTGAGTCGCAACATTTAGGTTTCGTCTGATCCGCGCAGATAAAAATATGACGCTGGAGCCGGTTTAGTCCAAGAGATTCAACGCAATTAGTTAAGGACTCTTGTTGTCGGCCCTCTGTAGCTGCTTCTTCTATAACGGTTGTCCCAGTTTTATTGTCCTTCATAGTAGTTAGGACTTTAATTTTATATTGGCCTTTTTAATTGTCCGCGATTTTTTCCCTAGTGTCAAGGTTTTAGGGCCTAACTCCCATTGATAAGGAACGATTCCCCATTCCCGAAATGGTAAGTTCGGGAACCACTACACCCCAACCAGTTGCGATCGCTTTTCTTCTTTAGTTAAATTAGCACTCATAAGGAGGGAGTGCTAAAAGATGAAGTCCAACAGGGAAAATTTAAGATGAACCAACCTTAAATTATACCAAGGTCTCCAATCTGTAGCCCAACTTCAAGGGTCCAATAAAAGGCCCAAAAAAAGGAAGGCCAATCCCCCTTGTAAAGGGGGCCATAAAATCAACCAAAAATCAGGAGGTAATAAAGGAATGGCAGCAGTAACTCTGAGCGTTTCCACAGTAAAACCATTAGGCGATCGCGTATTTGTCAAAGTTAGCGAGTCTGAAGAAAAAACCGCCGGCGGCATTCTTCTACCGGAAACCGCCAAAGAAAAACCCCAAGTGGGCGAAGTTGTATCCGTCGGCCCCGGCAAGCGCAACGATGACGGTTCTCGGGCAGAAATGGAAGTTAAAGTGGGCGATAAAGTTCTCTACTCCAAGTATGCAGGCACCGACATCAAACTCGGTAGCGATGAATACGTCCTCTTAGCCGAAAAAGATATTTTGGCGATCGTCGGCTAATAGGTAAAAGTAGTAGTAGCTCCACTGTAGGTCGGGCCGAAGTGAAAGGCAACCCAACAGTAGTAGCTCCACTGTAGGTCGGGCCGAAGTGAAAGGCAACCCAACAGGTACTTTATCAAACTGCAAGTCCCCAACAACCACCAACCTAACAACCAACTAATTAACAATAGGAAAGAAGTAAAACTATGGCTAAACGCATCATCTACAACGAAAACGCTCGTCGCGCCCTGGAACGGGGCATGGATATTCTCGCCGAGGCAGTAGCAGTTACCCTGGGTCCTAAAGGCCGGAACGTCGTATTAGAGAAGAAATTCGGCGCTCCTCAAATCGTCAACGATGGCGTAACCATCGCTAAAGAAATCGAACTAGAAGACCATGTAGAAAATACTGGAGTCTCTCTAATTCGTCAAGCCGCTTCTAAAACCAACGACGCCGCCGGTGACGGCACTACCACTGCAACGGTATTAGCCCACGCAATGGTAAAAGAAGGATTGCGGAACCTTGCTGCTGGCGCTAACCCCATCGCTCTCAAGCGCGGTATTGACAAGGCTACTCACTATCTAGTAGAAAAAATCGCCGAAAGCGCCCGTCAAGTAGAAGATTCTAAGGCGATCGCTCAAGTCGGTACTATCTCTGCGGGTAACGACGAAGAAGTGGGCAGAATGATTGCCGAAGCTATGGATAAAGTGGGCAAAGAAGGTGTCATCTCCCTAGAAGAAGGGAAGTCCATGACTACCGAACTAGAAATCACCGAAGGGATGCGCTTCGACAAAGGCTACATCTCTCCTTACTTCGCTACCGACATGGAGCGGATGGAAGCCGTTCTCGAAGAACCCTACTTGTTAATCACCGACAAGAAAATTACCATGGTACAAGATTTAGTACCCGTGTTAGAACAAGTAGCTCGTTCCGGCAAACCTTTGTTAATTCTTGCCGAAGATATCGAGAAAGAAGCTCTAGCCACTCTGGTAGTTAATCGCTTGCGCGGAGTGCTGAACGTAGCTGCAGTTAAAGCTCCCGGTTTTGGCGATCGCCGCAAAGCCATGCTCGAAGATATCGCCGTTCTCACTGGCGGTCAGGTAATCACCGAAGATGCCGGTCTGAAGCTAGACAATACCAAGTTAGAAATGCTGGGTACAGCTCGGCGCATCACCCTCACCAAAGACAACACCACCATCGTTGCCGAAGGTAACGAAAAAGCAGTTAAAGCTCGTTGCGAACAAATTCGTCGCCAGATGGAAGAAAGCGACTCCAGCTACGACAAAGAGAAGTTGCAAGAGCGCTTGGCTAAATTGGCTGGTGGCGTAGCGGTGATTAAAGTCGGTGCTGCTACGGAAACCGAAATGAAAGACCGCAAGCTGCGTCTGGAAGATGCCATCAACGCTACCAAAGCTGCTGTAGAAGAAGGTATCGTTCCCGGTGGCGGAACTACTTTGGCTCACTTAGCTCCCGGTTTGGAAACCTGGGCTAACGAGAAGCTCCAAGCTGAAGAGCTGACCGGTGCGTTAATTGTTGCCCGCGCTTTGTTAGCTCCCCTGAAGCGGATCGCCGAGAATGCCGGTCAAAATGGTGCGGTTATTGCCGAGCGCGTGAAGGAGAAAGATTTCAACGTCGGTTTCAACGCTGCCAACAACGAATTTACGGATATGTTTGAGGCCGGTATTGTTGACCCCGCTAAGGTGACTCGTTCTGCTCTGCAAAATGCCGCTTCTATTGCTGGCATGGTGCTTACTACCGAGTGCATCGTGGTTGACAAACCCGAACCCAAGGAAGGGGCTCCTGCTGGTGCTGGCATGGGTGGCGACTTCGATTATTAAGAGGCAAAAGGTATGCATGCAAGAGGCAAAAGACAGGAGTAGGAAATAGGCTCCGATAAAAAAGAGGGGGTAGGTTGCAAAAACTATCCCTCTTTTTTTGTGGGGCATCCGTTACGGGTTCGGAAAAACTCCCCGAGAATTGGTCCTCAACTGGGAAACGGGCCCTCGTATGGGCCTTTTTTGTGGCCATAATTAAGATTGTCGGAGTCTTATTTCACAAAACGGCGTTTTTGTAAAATAAGAGGTGGAGTTTTCCTTCGTTATTGCAGTTTCCTGCAATAAGGAAATTATTAGAAGACTGGCCAAGAAACCTGAAGATTGGCCAAGAAACCCGGTTTTTCCAACAATACCTTCGCCAAAACGAAAAATGTCTCAACTGTCATTGCGAGGGGGGGCAGGGTAGAGTTAAGCTACTGGTGAATCGTTATGACCCCCCCGTGGCAATCTTTTTGCCTTCTCAAAAGATTGCTTCGGCTGATTTAACGATAAAACGGTTAACTCGTTTTCCTGCCGCCTCGCAATGACAAACTATGTCTTATTGAAAAATTGGCGAAGGTATTGTCCAAAAAACCCCGGTTTCCGGGCTCGCTCACATCTGGCGGATACTTGGGAGCGATCGCCCCCACAGAGACTTAAAACAAAAGTAAGTTAGGTTTCGTAGAAATACAGAACATTTTATAAGCACGGAGATGTAAGAAACCGGGTTTTTGCCAAAAACCCGGTTTCTGGTACTACTGACACTCAATTTGAGACTATTAGACCTCTCCAAAAATTGAAATACTTGTCAGTTATGAGTTTCAAGCTTTATA
>CAZUCT010000151.1:0-13762 GCA_964619285.1 uncultured bacterium
AAGATGTCTGTTCTACGGGGAAAATTTTCTGCAAATATTTTTGCCTACCTACTTAACCTTGCCAACATTTCACAACCGATTATAGATTTACGAGCTTTGTTAACTAATATTTATGATGTTGGCAGTTACGATTTAAAACTACCGAGCCAGTACCTAAGCTATCGAAAAATGATGCTTCTTGGGCGATCGCTCTGTTGCGACAGCAAGGGTTGAGGTGATTATGAGGTGCGCGATGCTACAAGTAAGGTGCGCATCGCGCACCCTACTACCTCTATCACACCCTAACAGTTAATCCGCTACCTTTTATACACTGCGTTGCTAACTAACTCTCTTAAATCGCTAAAGCGATTACTACGAACTTACTACGAACTTACTCTCGCCAAATCTTGATACACTTATCGCCGCTGCCGCTGGCTAGACTTTTGCCGTCTTTGCTAAAAGCTACCGATAAAACTTCGTCGGTATGACCCCCGAGAACTTCTAATAAATTACCCGTTTTTATCTCCCACAAACGCACCTTGCGATCGCGATATCCAGCAGCAATAAACTCTTCGTTTTTACTAAAAACTAAAGACAAAATATCGCTATTTTTAAACTCAAAACTTTTTAACGGCGGCGACACTTCCTGCCCCATATTATTCTGCCACAATTTAATCGTCCCGTCCCGACTGCCAGTGGCAAAAGTCGCCCCGCTAGGACTAAAAGCAACAGTTCTCACCCAGTCTTTATGACCTTTTAAAGTAAATAACTCCTTTCCTTTTTTAACGTCCCAAACCTTAACAGTTTTATCCCGACTGCCACTAACTAAAACTTTGCCATCGGAACTAAATGCAACTCCATAAACTCGGTCCGAATGCCCCGCCAAACTATACCAGCGTCGGGCTTTTTTTAAATCCCAAATTTCAATAGTTTTATCCCGACTGCCGCTAGCTAATATTTCTTCTGCGGGACTGAAAGCGACGCTATAAACCCAGTCAGAATGACCGACAAGAGTGTACCATCTTTTACCCTTTTCTAAATCCCAAATCTCGATAGTGTTATCGCGACTGCCGCTAGCTAAAGTCTTGTTGTCGGGACTGAAAGCGATCGCTTCCACCGCATCTTGGTGGCCGGTGAGAGTGTACCATCTCCTACCTTGTTTTAAATCCCAAATTTCGATAGTCTTATCCCGACTGCCGCTAGCTAAAGTTTTGCCGTCGGAACTGAAGGCAACCGATGTCACGGAGTCGAAATGACCGGTAAAAGTTAAAGCACATTTCCACTTCGACTGTTGGGGAGTCGGTAGAGATTCCGGAACTTCCGGCGGCGGTAAAGTTCGCGAGGTAGGGGGGCGAGTGGGGGCAGGCGTCGGGGCGGGAGTTGGGGCGGGAGTGGGTGCCGGAGATGAACTTTTAAAAGAAATGGAGGGCGATCGCTCTACTTGTTGTATTTCTTGGGTCGATAAACCACGAAGGCGCAACACCTCGACAACCTCGGCAGCAGAACGATAGCGACGGTTGGGATTAGTTTCTAACATCTTATCCAGAACCGCAGCTAACTTAGAATTAACGCGATCGCTCAAATAATCCCGCCAAACCCAACCATCTGTATTAACGTCATATAAATTAAAAGGCGATTGTTGAGTAAGTAAATGAATGCAAGTTACCCCCAAACTATATAAATCGCTAGCAAAAATAGCTTGACCGCGAAGTTGTTCCGGCGCGACGTATTCGGGAGAACCAATAATAGTTCCAGCCTGTAATAACGCACTATCGTTAAACACCTTAGCCGCGCCAAAATCCACCAATACCAGTTGACCGCTTTTCGCCCCCCACCCCGTCACCGTCGCCGGTTGGACACCGCGTCTAATAATATTCTCCGGTTTAACGTCTCGATGAATCACCTTATGCTCGTGGATAAAATGCAACACCGGCAACAAACCATCCAGCAACTCCTTAATCTGACTTTCCGTAAAAGGGCCAGTTTGGGTCAATTGTTGGGCCAGATTGAGGCCATCGATGTATTCTTGGACCAAATATTGGTTGCTGTCCTGCTGAAAGTGGGCCAATAATTCCGGTATTTGAGGATGCTTGCCCAATTCGTCGAGTCTTTCTGCCTCTTGGTGGAACAACTCCGCCGCCTTCTGGGCGTTGTTAGCGACTTGGGGGAGAAACTGCTTGATAACGCAAGGAGGTTTTGACGGTTTATCCTCATCCACCGCGAGAAAAGTCTTACCAAAACCACCCCTACCCAGAGGCTTAATGGCCCGGTATCGTTCCCTCAGCAGCAATTTCGACCCGCAAGCTTCGCAAAATTGGACGCCCTCCCGGTTTTGGGGGTTTTGACATTGGGGATTTAGGCAATAACTCATAATTAATATTTGTCAATTGTCAATTGTCAATTGTTAATTGCTTATTTGATTCTGTTTGCTTTCTATGAGACGCTCTCCACTACTATTTCTATTTTATGGGGAATTGGCAATCAAGAAAAGTTTATCTGTTGCTATTTATTTGTTGTTTGTTTAGAAATCATTTCCAACTGCTATAGTTTTAAAATCGACTAACAAAATAGTTAACAATGGCAGAATTAACACCCACTGGCAAGTACGAAACCCCAAAAACTTCTCGCCAACAAGTGCCCTGGTGGGCAAAACTAATTGCCTTAGTGGCGCTGTTCAACTTGATGTTGGGACTATTCAATCTCAGTTATGTACCCTTACGAGACATTTATTTAAAATATAGCCCCAGTCTAGTTCGAGTTTACGATCCGATTAAAGGTATCGAACCTCATTCCCAGACGGAAAACTATCTCAGAACCGTTGAGGAATTAATAGTACGATTACCTGTGGAAGGTCTGGAAGCTCCAAGAACAGAAAAGTTATTAGCTTCTCTACGCTCTCAAAGCAGATCTTTAATCGAAGAAGACCCTTTCATGGTAGCTAGTAAATTTGCTACTTTTGCCAAAGTTCAACGGCGGATGCGCGAACATATCGGCACCGACTCTGCCAAAGAAGCTTTTCTTACTTTCTGGAGTAGGGATTATTTAAACCAACGGGGCGTTAATGCCGAATTGAGTTTTTTTAACAGCAAGATTGCTCCTTTAATTGCTACTAATTATTTTAGAAATACCGACTATACCGGTCAATTTGTCGATGATTTTTGGCGAGTCGATGTTGTCTTTATTATCTTTTTTGGCATCGATGTTTTAATTAGAAGTTTGGTAATGTCTCGCCAAAATCCCCATCTCAATTGGTTCGATGCAATTCTGCGTCGGTGGTACGATCTTTTTCTGTTACTGCCGGTTTGGCGTTGGTTGCGCATCATACCAGTTACTATTCGCCTGCATAAAGCTAAGTTAATCAATTTAGAAGGAATTTTGGCTCAAGTAACTTACGAACCTGCAGCTTATTTATCCGATCGCGTCGCAGAATTTGTAACTTTACGCTTGATAAATCACGCCCAAGAGTCCGTAGAAAAAGGAGATGTTGCCCGGGCCCTGCTTTATCCTCAACCGGGCATTACGGTTAACGATATTAACGAAGTTGAAGTCATAATCGATCGCCTCATGGAATTAACTATTTATAAAGTTTTGCCAAAAATTCAACCAGAAATGGAAGCTTTACTCCATCACTCTTTAGAAAATGCGATTAAAGATTCTTCTTTTTACGATACCCTCCGCAGCATTCCCGCTTTTGGCAGATTTCCAGATGGGGCGATCGAACAGCTTGCCAATTGGATCGCCAAGGCAACTTACGACGTTTTAGCTAGTTCTTATTCCGACGTGAAAGGACGGGTTTTATTTGAGAGTTTAACTCAGCAATTCCAAGATGCTTTAAAGGAGGAACTTAAGGATGAGGAAACTTTAAGGGAGTTGCAATCTTTACTATCCGATTTATTGGAAGAAATGAAGTTAAATTACATCCAGAAATCGAAAGAAGAAGACCCAGAAAAAAGAATGGAAGAATTAGAACGCCTCCAGCAAGTGGCCGAAGAATCTGAAAGTAGTTATACCAATTAACAATTAACAATTAACAATTGGGTCCATCCTTAGGATTAAGAAAAGTAGGTTGGGTGGAACAGAGTGGAACCCAACATCTTTGTCGGGTTCCACGAAGCTCCGCACGACCTACAAAAAAATGGCTTTTTATTTAGGGAACGGTTAGCAGCGGATGTTGTAGCGGATGTAGCGGATGGGTTATTGGTGGAGAACGGAGGAATTTATTTTGAGGAAAAATAAATGGAAAATAGTAGGACTAAGAAACCGGGTTTTTTTGAAAAACCCGGTTTCTGGGGACGCTCAAATCTCCAAACCCTAGAACACAGATTTTTTCTTACTTATTTAACTCTTGTAATTTCTTCTTAGCAAATTGCAGCAATTCTTGTGCTTCTGCACTTACAGTAGTTCCCGGTTTAACCGAATCTAACTGGTTAATAATATCCTGTAACTTACTAGCTAAAACACCCGTATTTTGGCTGTCGCTGAGAGCATACCTTTGCCAATCTGCGATTAAATTTTTAGCCCGTTTAATAGCAGCTTCCGAGTCTCGTTCGTTTTGCCAGCGAATCTGGGCATTTCCAAAATTTATTTGATACTCTGCCAGTTTAGTTTGAGCTTCCAAATAACCCGGGTTATCCACTCGAACTTGTTTGAGTCGGTTAACAGCTTCTTGCCACAAAGACGAAATTTGTTCCCATTGTTGTGCCGAGTGGGGCGGGTTTTGGGATGCCGTTGCCGCCGCCATACCAAATTGTTTTGCCGCCTCAATTAAACTGCCGCTGCGTTGGTTGCCTGCCGCAATGCCCGCTTGTTCTTTTAAATCTCGTTTGGCAGCAGTTAATTTAGGACGAGCCGTTTTTCCCGCTATGGTAGAAGACGGTATTTCCTCTAAGATATCTATAGCAGCTTGCCAATCGGCGATCGCTTGTTTTTGCTCTTCCGGCATCGAAGCAACACCGTATTGTTTTCTGGCAATTTCGATAGATTCTTCCGCTTTATTCAACAGCTTTAAAGCATTCTTTTCTTGAAAAGTTTTAGCTTCAATTCTTCCTATTTGTTTTCTAGCAGTTTCAAACTCATCTAAAGTAAACTTCCAAGCACAACTAAAAAACGTACAATATCGCTCGGGATAATACCCTAAAAACCAAACTGGTAAAGCATTAAGATGGGTTTGGGCTTTTTGAACTTTTTGGGCACCCAAATTAATGTCCGCAGCGCTGGTAGCTTTATTTACTAATTGGTCCGCTTGTTCCACCAAAGCCGTTGCCTGCTTGTAGTTATGGTCCATACTAATATAGCTCGGCAACAGTAACATAGGCGCTGCTTTTGCCACCGGTTTGCGAATCATCGGATAAGGCAAATTCGCCACCCACACAGCTCCCGCACTTGCCAAAAGCGCCAAACCCGCCAGCTCCAGAAATATTCCTTTGATTGATGGGCGGTTAGCTTTTTCCGCATCTTGAAGCGCTCTTTCGCTAAATCCTGGATATTGTTCTTTGACGATAGAACGAAATTCTGTTGCCGTGGCGGGTTCTCCAGATTGCGATCGCAATCTGTGCAATTTTTTAATGACAATCTTCTTAGCCGCCGGACCGGCTAGGTCCATTTGAGCGCATTTCTCGACTTCAGTTTTGAGAATCTCAAAGGCGCGATTATACAGACGTGTCATAAGTCCTCCTGCCCGATTAACTTTTTATTATTCTAACCTGTCTTTAGTTTCTCGAAGAGTATCCACACGCACAAAAAATTCCAATTTATTCCTCAATTTTAGGCCATCTATCTAGGGGAAACCTTTCTCCGTAAAAATGACTAAAGTCATTACTACGAACGTTCCTCTTTCTAAACATATCTCGTTAATTGAACTCGATAGCGTTCTTTTTTAGTAACAGAAACCTCCCCCACTTCTAACCTGCCCTTACCGCGAATAGCGATTAAATCTCCCGGTTTAACAGTATGACTTGCCAGGCTAACTTCCTTCCAATTAATCCTCACATCGCCACCATTAATTAAATCCACCATTTTACTGCGAGACATCCCAAAACCCGCAGAAGCGATCGCGTCCAACCTCATGGAAGCTTCTACAGTCGTCATCTCTTTCTTCTTCGGTTCTCTTACCTTTAACTCCTTCAAATCTATAGTTCTAATTTTCACTGGAACCGAGCGAATTTGCATCAAATTCATCTCCAAATAAGCCACCATTTCTGGAACTACAATTACCTGGGCACCTCTATCGCCCAAAACAATAATATCTCCAGTTTTTTCCCTAACAATACCAGTACCCAACATTGCCCCCAGAAAATCTCGGTGAGTTGCCTGGTCAAAAAGGAAATTTCCCTCCATACTCAGGGCAGTTAATTCCACATTAGAAACATCAATTGGTAACTCCTCGCGAGCGATCGCCAACCTTTGTCGTTCCGCCCTCGCATAACCTCCCCAAGGAACCAACTTCACCTCAGTTAAGCGATTAAACACCGCTTGAGACTCCGCCAATTCTGGAGGCGATAAAAAATCCGTTTGGCTAACTTCCCAAGTTTTAATAGCGCTTTCAGCCAAATCGATAACCCGAGAGACAATCTCCCGATTTTCCACACCTTTTAAAAGTTCTTCTTTTGGTAACATAAAAAAATCGTTAATTGTTAATTGTTAATTGTTAATTGCTGCCTACTTTGCCATTAGCAATTAGCAATTAGCAATTAGCAAAAATCGTTAAACTCTTGGCTGGCTTCAAAATTGACCTGCACCCGCTTCATAACCTTGTATATTTTCCAAGTCAAAGCGACGTAAAATCTTAGTAGCCTGGCGAATCATAGCCTCCGAACCTCGAACAACTATCAGATATTTACCCGCATTAAGTCGGTTGCGGTAGGGCAGGGCATCGCCACCGCCAAAAATGAGACCCACGCCCCCGCCGACAAAAACCCCGCCCATGGCGCCAGAGATAGCGCCCAAGACACCGCCGATCGCGTGATTGCCAATTTCACCCGCCCAAGCAAAAGTATTAAGGCCAGTAATCAAACTAAAAGTAACACCCGCAGCAAATCCAAAGGGGACCAACCAAGTAACCATCCGCATCGCTTGTTTGCGGGCCTCCTCGTTCGGGTCTATAAGGCCAAACTCATCAGCAGTTTTATAACCCCGGCCCAAAATAGTTACTCGGTCCATCGGCAATCCTTCTGTTTCGATGGCCGAATAAGCAGCTTCGGCCTTGATGCGGTCTGAGAGTACGGCTATAAGGTAATTCATTACAAACTCGAATCTAAAATCTTTCTAATCATTATCCATACCACAATCCCATCTTGGTAATCTTGGGAATAAAGTTTAGCAATTTTTGGCCATAAGCCTTTACATAAGGGATGGCTAAGTGCCAAAATTCACCAAGCCCCTTGGGGAAATTGTTATGGGAGCATCTCGCAACGAAAGCAAAAAAACAATAGGGAACCAATTAACAATTGACAATAGACAATAGACAAAAAGCGTTTAACTCTTGGTTTTCTTATTGCATTGAGATGCACCCCTTTTTATCGACCTCTAATTCACCAAAAAGACATGCCAAAAGTTCTCGTATCCGACTCCATCGCCCAAGCAGGAATAGAAATACTCTCCCAAGTAGCTCAAGTCGATGTTAAAACAGGTCTACCACCAGAAGAATTGGCGCGCATCGTACCAGAGTACGACGCCCTAATGATCCGTTCCGGCACCAAAGTCACCCAAGAAATAATAGAAGCTGCCAGCAATCTGAAAATTATTGGCCGCGCCGGCGTCGGTGTCGATAACGTTGACGTACCCGCAGCTACCCGCAAAGGCATAGTCGTCGTCAACTCTCCAGAAGGCAACACCATAGCCGCCGCCGAACACGCCCTGGCCATGATGTTGTCCCTCTCCCGCCATACTCCCGATGCCAACCAATCCGTAAAAAGCGGAAAGTGGCAGCGCAAGGAGTTCATGGGGGTTGAAGTTTACAAAAAAACTCTGGGAGTTGTAGGGTTAGGTAAAATCGGCTCCCACGTTGCCACCGTTGGTAAAGCAATGGGCATGAAACTGCTAGCCTTCGATCCCTTCATTTCCATAGAACGGGCCGACCAGTTAGGCTGTCGTTTAGTAGATCTGGATTTCTTGTTGCGAGAGTCCGACTACATTACCTTGCACATTCCGAAAACCAAGGAAACCGCCCACCTGATAAATGCCGAAGCTTTAGAGAAAATGAAGCCCACGGCCCGAATTATTAATTGCGCTAGAGGTGGGATTATTGATGAAGCTGCCTTAGCTGCAGCTCTCAAAGAAGGTAAAATTGCTGGGGCCGCCTTAGACGTTTACGAAAACGAACCCCTCGAAGAAGGTTCTCCACTCCGAGAATTAGGCAAAAACATCGTCTTGACCCCCCATCTAGGCGCCTCCACCGCCGAAGCTCAGGTAAACGTGGCCATCGATGTAGCCGAACAAATTCGAGACGTATTGTTAGGTTTGCCCGCCCGGTCTGCGGTTAATATTCCAGGTATGTACCCCGATACCCTCGAACAGCTTAAACCTTATCTGTTACTGGCAGAAACCCTGGGGAATTTAGTCAGTCAGTTGGCAGGCGGACGCATAGACTTCCTCAACGTTCGACTCCAAGGAGAACTGGCAGAAAAAAATACTCAACCGGTTATAGTGGCCACCCTCAAAGGTCTTTTATCTCAAGCCTTGCGAGAGCGCGTTAATTATGTTAATGCTAGCATCGAGGCCAAAGAACGGGGTATCCGGGTGGTGGAAACTAAGGATGCTTCCGCTCGCGATTATACCGGCTCTTTGCAGTTGGAAGCTAAAGGCTCCTTGGGCGAGCATACGGTTACAGGTGCTTTGCTGGGGGCTGATGAAATTCGGATTACCAGTATTGATGGATTTCCCATTAACGTACCTCCAAGCGGTCATATGCTTTTGACTTTGCACCGAGACCTGCCGGGCATTATTGGTAATATTGGTTCCCTTTTGGGTAATTTTAATGTCAATATTGCCAGCATGCAAGTAGGACGTAAAATTGTCCGGGGCGATGCGGTTATGGTCTTGAGCATCGACGATCCTCTGCCAGATGGATTATTAGATGAAATTCGCAAGCAAGAAGGAATTAGAGATGCTTATACTGTAACTCTTTAAGAATTTGTTAGTTGCTAATTGCGTTCTTGTTAATTGTTAATTGCTAATTGTTAATTGTTAATCCTAACCATTAGCCATTAGCCATTAGCGATTAGCAATTAGCTATTAATCATTAAATACTAACAATTAACAATTAACAAATATGGCAAATAGCTGGTGGGAAATAGCAGTTCTTTGCGAACAAGGGTTGGAAGATTTAATCTTCTGGCGGGTGGAAGAATTCGGCTGTCGGGGAACTGCTAGCGAGATTAAAGATAATAATTGTTTGGTCTGGGCTTATTTGCCAGAAGAACAAGGTCAGTTGTTAGATTTGGCAGCTCTTTCTTTGTGGATGCGTCAAGATGCTTTGTCTGTCGGCATGCAGCCACCGATAGTTAAATGGGATTTAATCGACGAACAAGACTGGGCTAGTACCTGGAAGGAACACTGGCAGCCTCAAGAAATAGGCGATTGTTTTTTAATCTATCCCGCCTGGCTGCCACTGCCGGAAAAACCCGAGCGAACTTTACTCCGCTTAGATCCGGGGGTGGCTTTTGGTACCGGTACTCATCCGACAACTCAGTTATGCTTGGAGTCTTTGGAAATGCGACTTGCCTATCAGCCGACCGAGGGCGAAGTCATTGTGGCCGATATTGGCTGCGGTAGTGGGATTTTATCTCTTGGGGCTATCTTGTTGGGGGCCAGTAAGGCTTATGCGGTGGATATCGACCCTTTGGCCGTGCGCTCCGCAAGGGCCAATCGCAAGTTAAATCAAATTCCTCCCGCTTCTATGGTGGTGGAAAAAGGCAGTATCGATCGCTTAAAACAACTTTTGGAAGGCCCGGTCCCTCGGCCAGGCAAGTTTAGCGGTAGCGGTGTTGCCCTCCCCGAGGGCCAGAAAGTGGATGGGATTTTCTGCAATATTTTAGCTGAGGTTATTGTCGATTTGATTCCTCAATTAGACGACATTGCCAAACTTTCTACTTGGGGCGTTATCAGCGGTATTTTGTTAGACCAAGCCAAACCAATTGCCGATATTTTAGAGCAACACGGTTGGATTGTTGCCGCGCTCTGGAAGCGACAAGATTGGTGCTGTTTTAATATTAGACGTTCTTAACAATTAAATATTAACAATAGACAAAAATCAACGAACGTACCACAAGAAATAACCTACTAAATAAACAACATTAACTCCTATCATAAAGACTTTACCAACGGTGGAACTAACCCAAGGAAAAACCCTAAAGGTTCCCAACATAACCATCATCATTTCTACAAAAGCTACAATATTACCGTGGTATTTCGGATCCCAATAAGAAATAGGACTAATAAATTTATAATTGCTAAAAGGGAAAAAATGCCTGTGGGCGTCGTCGTGGTGAACGGGTAAGTCTAATAGAGAATGCAAAACCATGCTTAAAAAGATAAGCTGGAATAATTCCGATTTAAAATAGTAAGCGATCGCCCAGCCAATTAAAGCCAGAGGGATAGAATGAGATAAGGCAACAATATTGTGAACGAACGGTTGATAATAGGCTTCGCTCCAAATTGTTTTTTCTGGCAAGCGAGCGATGAATTTAGCCCAAAAATAAAAAATAAATATAGGAATATCCGGTAAAATTCCACCTAAAACAATGGCCAGATTAAATTCGGGACTTTTAGCTTTTCCCAGAGCAGTCAGATTGAGAATGGCGTGACTTGGGGTATTCATGGATAATTGTTAATTGTTGGTTATTTAATTTTGTAAGGTGCCCTGCGCGCACTACTAGCGCGGCACAGCTAAAATTGTGGGTAACTCATGACGAGTGACTCACACTCATGACTCACACTCAAAAAATACGCTTTTCTTTGAGTAAGAGTAAGAGTAAGAGTAAGAGTATGAATATGAGTATGAAGAGAAAATACCCACCATTTTAACTGTGCTGCACTACTACTTTTGCATGCATGCCTCTTGCCTCTTGCCTACTTCTTGTTAATTGTGGTTGATTCTCCCCTTTGGATTAGCGGGCCCTCCCGTAGCGGTAAAACGACGCGCCTCATAGAATTGTTAGAACGATGGGGCCAACAGATAAGACACCCTTTAGAAGAGATTAACACTATAGCGGGGATATCAAACGAATTCTCAGCAACCCAAAAACACCAACCCCAACAAACAACACCAAAAATTCTCTTATTAGCAGCCAATAGCGATAATCGCATGGAACTGCTAGATCGAATCTCCGAGAAAGTAACAGACCAATCTTTTTTTAACTCGACAACACCCCTGGGGTTTTTTGAAGAAGAAGTCACCTTATTCTGGCCATTACTCTTATGCTCCCTCGACCTCAAGGCGCAATTTCCCTTAAGATTGCGTCCCGAAACCGAACAGGAACTTGCCCGCCGGCTTTGGAGTCGTCCAATTGAACGAGGAGTATTGCGACAGCCAGGGGTGGGTGAAGACCGGATGGTACGCAGATTTTTAGATTTATTTCAACTGGCTGCTTTTAGCGGTACGCCTACAGAAGACATAGAAACAATCTTAGAAGAAGGATTGGAGGGGGGAAATTCCCTTGATTGGTCGTCGGTGGTACTAGCTCTACAAGATTGGCGCAATTGGTGTTTGGAAAAGGGGTTGCTGACTTACGGCATTATTTGCGAGTTATATTGGCGGTATTTATTACCAGATACTTCTTACCAGCAACACTTAACTCGTCGCTATGGAGTAGTGCTGGCAGACGATGTAGATGAATATCCAGCGATCGCCCGCCAACTATTCGATTTCCTCTTAGATCGAGCTGCCAGTGGCGGCTTTACTTATAACCCCGACGGTGGAATTAGATTGGGTTTGGGGGCGGATCCAGATTATTTAGCAGAACTGCAAAAACGCTGTCAGATAGAACCTTTAGACTCCCAGAGCGAGGTAGTAGCAGAAATTGGAGGGCAAATAGTAGAATTGGCAACTACAGCTTACGGTTTAACCGCCCCCAGCTTCGTACTACCAGAATACGTCCAATCCATCGAAACAAAATCCCGTTCGGAGTTGCTGCGAGAAACTGCAGAGATAATTATTAAAGACATCAACTCCGGTTTGGTCGAACCCCAAGAAGTAGCGGTAATCGCTCCCGGTTTGGATGCGATCGCCCGCTATACCCTAATTTCCCTCCTCACTCATGCTGGCATTCCCGTCGAACCCCTCAAAGAGCAGCGCCCTCTGGTCAGCTATCCCAGGATTAGAGCCTTGCTGACCTTATTAACTCTGGTATATCCGGGGTTGGGTCGTCTGGCAGACAGAGATGCGGTGGCAGAAATGCTAGTCGTACTTTCTGAAAGGGGGAGTAATGAAGAATCCCAAATCCAAAGAGATATCGATCCAGTGCGAGGGGGAATGCTGGCCGATAGCTGTTTTTACCCAGACGTAGAAAATCCTCGCTTGTTGGAAGTTCAGACATTTCCTCGCTGGGAGCTCTTGGGTTATCGAGGGACTAATGCTTACGAAGGGATTGTCGAGTGGATCGAACAGCAGCGATCGCAACAACAACAGCGCCAACTCCCCGGTCCGATTTTTCTCCTAGACCGTGCCATTCAGAAATTCTTCATGTCTGGAGTGTTTCTTCCTTACGAGCAATTAGCTGCCCTTAGGGAATTGATGGAAACTGCAACCCACTACTGGGAAGTCGATGGACGATTAAAAAAATCCCTAGAGCTTCCGTTCTCCGACACCCCTGACAGCGAACCCCAGAGTTATTCATCCACCGAGGCCATCGCTCGATTTATTGGACTTCTCCGACGGGGAGCGATCGGGGCTAATCCCTTCCCCGTGCGAGCTATGGGCCCGAGCCGGGGTCGGGTTACTTTGGCCACTATTTTCCAATATCGGCTTAGTCGTCAGTCCCATAGATGGCAGTTTTGGTTGGATACCGGTTCTTCTTTGTGGTTAAGCGGCGGTGCTGCTAACTTATTTGCAGCCCCATTGTTTCTCCAAGGCAGGTTAGGGCGTAGCTGGACCTTGGAAGAGAGCGAGGGATTCGATGTGGAACGCTTGCGGCGAATTTTGATAGATTTGTTAAGCCGCGTTAATAATTATGGCCAAAGTCCCTCAGACAATGGCCTATTTAACAATCATTCCCAAATAGCGATGTCAAAACAACATCGGATTTATCAGTGCCATAGCGAACTAGCTGTCAGCGGCCAAGAGCAAACGGGGCCTCTTTTACCCCTAATTTATGCTTGCGTGTCTGCAAGGCCGAGCATTTTGGTATAGCAGCCAGTTCTTGAGTGACAGTAGGTCAAAAAACCCGATAGATCGGTCAATCAAAAGTTTTGGGAATAATACCATAAAAAACTAAAATTGGCAATAATTTAAGTTGTTAAATTTGGTCCCTCGGCCCGGCAAGTTTAGTGTCTGGGTCGTTGGCGACGCCGAGGGCCAGAAATAGGTTAATAGCGATCGTAGATTAGGAGAAAAAAATGACAGAAGAGCTAGATGTACTAAGACAAGCATCACAAGCAGTAATACGAGATTTTTTTGAAAATCCCGACCTGATCCCAGTACCGACACCGGAACCAGAACCGGAGCCAGAACCGGAACCGACACCGGAACCGACACCGGAACCGACACCGGAACCGACACCGGAACCGACACCAGAACCGACACCGGAACCGACACCGGAACCGACACCGGAACCGACACCGGAACCGA
>CAZUCT010000151.1:13862-17689 GCA_964619285.1 uncultured bacterium
CGACACCGGAACCGACACCGGAACCGACACCGGAACCGACACCGGAACCGACACCGGAACCGACACCAACAGCAAGTCCAGTACCAACCCCTGCACCAACCCCCGGACCTACCGAAGTCATAGAAGTTAGAAACGAGGAGGAGAAGGTGGTAGGTTTAGTTATTAATGGCAATTTTACGCCCCTGCCAAATGTTACGCCCTCGCCAACCCCGACGCCGACACCGGCACCGCCCCCACCTCCAGCACCCTTGGGAGTTAACGACGAAGTAAATACCAACCAAGACCAGGCCGTTACTTTTAACGTACTGGAAAACGATATAGATCCGTCTGGATTTCCGATAAAAGTAAGTAACTTCGGCTTACCCAGTCAGGGTTCGTTAGTGGATAACGGTAGCGGCAGTTTTACATATACTCCAAGACAATTCTTTGTCGGTTCTGACGGATTTAGCTATTCCGTAAGCAACGGTAGCAGTACGTCGCTAGCTACCGTCAGTATCAGCGTTTTAAGCGAAGGCGCTCCCGTGAGAGTCCGGGGGGTATTCAGAGGAGATGTCACCAATGAATTTTTAATCGGTAGCGAGCAGGTGGATGTAATTTTTGGAGAAGGAGGAGACGACACTATTTTCTCTGGGGGCGGCAACGATGAAGTTCGCGGCGACGATGGCAACGACACTCTCAACGGGAACGAAGGAAACGATACCGTAAGCGGCGGTGGCGGCAACGATGAAGTTCGCGGCGGAAAGGATAACGACCTGGTGCAAGGCGACGACGGTAACGATACCTTATATGGCGATCGCGGTAACGACATCATAGAAGGCGGCGAAGGACGAGACACCCTTTATGGCGGCAAAGACAACGATAACCTCTCCGGTGGCGGTGGCGAGGACTTCGTGTCTGGAGACAGGGACGACGATATCTTGGCAGGTAACGAAGGCAACGATACCCTCCTGGGAGGAGAAGGGAACGATCGCGCGTCCGGAGGGGACGGTCGCGACTCCGTCGTAGGCGGCGAGGGCAACGATCGCCTCTTAGGAGAAGAAGGCAACGACACCATAGACGGCGGCAACGGCGAAGACGAACTGTTCGGAAATGCAGGCAACGATTTGCTCCTGGGCGGTTCCGGTGCCGACTTCCTCTCCGGTGGCGAAGATAGCGACACCCTCGAAGGGGGCTTAGGGAACGATCGTGTAGAAGGCGACGCCGGCAACGACTGTTTGTCGGGAGGCATCGGTACCGACACCCTCAGCGGTGGGGAAGGTAACGATACCTTCGTCGTTTCTCCTGTCAACGGCGGACCGGAACTCTCCGATGCCGACGTAATTACTGACTTTAACAGCATTGCCGACTTTATCCGTCTCGGAGGCGACGTCAGGTTTGAAGACCTAGAAATCTTGCCCAACCCCATCGGCATAACGGGGACGATATTGCGCAACGGTAGCGAGGGAGACTTCCTCGCCATACTAGAAGGCGTCGATAGCGACAGCATCATTCGCGCTAACTTTATTTCTCCGGGCGGTTTTCCACCCCTACCAACCCTATCCCCGACTCCCACGCCCTCTCAAACACCGTCGCCGTCGCCAACCGACGGCGGAAACGGAGATGGTAACGGAGATGGTAACGGCAATGGCGGCGAAACTCCAACCCCCACTCCATCATCGGTAGCGCCCACACCGTCACCGACGGAGCCACCCGAACCGACGGAACCGCCGGCACCCACGGAACCGCCCAACCGTCCGCCAGTGGTAAAGAACGATTTCATTACCACTAACAGAGCGAGCGCCGTCAGGTTTAACGTTCTCGAAGACAACGGCAACGGACCGGATTTTAATCCCGAAGGATTCCCCGAACTAATCGTATTAGAAGGTTCGACCATTGCCAACGGCGAATTGATTCAAGAAAACCAACAAGGGGACTTTACATTCGTTCCCGAGCCAGGCTTTACCGGTAGCGAGAGTTTCAGCTACACGGTTAGCGATGGCACCGATACCGAAACTGGTAACGTCACCATCCGAGTAAACTCTCCCCCAGAACTGATAACCAACACGGGCATCGTCTTGAACAAGAACGTAGTCCAAGCGTTTATCTCGGAAGACGAGTTGGAGGCGATCGACAGCGACAGTACCAGTCCCGCCCAGATAACCTATACTCTGACGGAAGCAGCGGATTTGGGACTGCTCAATTTAGGAGGAAAAATTACTCGCTTGCGTCGGGGAGATACCTTTACCCAAGGCGACATCAATAATAACTTATTGCAATACAGCCCCGACGGCAGGGCGGGTACCGACTCCTTTAGCTTTATCGTGTCCGATGAAGACGGCTCGAAAGTGCCGACCAGTTCCTTCCGCATCGCGATCGTCGATCGCTTCCGACAACTGGGCAACGGCAACGATAGCTTTACAGACACCGACAACCTCAGCGACAATATCTTCGGAGGAAACGGCAACGACACCATCAGCGGTCGCGTCGATAACGACTATCTAGCAGGAGACGCGGGCAACGACTCCCTCATAGGCGGCGATGGCGACGACTGTCTGTCGGGAGGAACCCAAGAAGACACCCTCGAAGGAGGAGAAGGTCGAGATACCCTCGACGGCGGAGAAGGTAACGACACCCTCGACGGCGGTATCGATAACGACAGCATCTTGGGAGGTTCTGGCAGCGACAGCATCGATGGCGGCGACGGCAACGATACCTTCGATGGGGGAGAAGGCAACGATACCCTCAACGGCGACATCGGAGTGGATAGCATCGCCGGAGGTGCGGGTAACGATTGCGTCACCGGCGGAGTCGATAACGACATTCTGTTGGGCGGCGACGGTCAAGATACTCTCGACGGCGGCGCGGAAAACGATACTATTAGCGGGGGAGAAGGAGACGACATCATTACTGGCGGAACCGACAACGATTCCCTTTTGGGCGATGGCGGCAACGACACCCTGGCAGGTCAAGCTGGCGAAGATACCATACGCGGGGGTGCCGGCCTTGATAGCATCGCGGGCGATGCTGCCAACGATTTACTCGATGGTGGCGCGGGTAACGATACTATCTCTGGAGGCGCAGGCGACGATACTCTCGGCGGCGGTTTCGGTTCCGACCGACTTATCGGCGGAACTGGCAACGACTTCTTCTATTTTGACAGTCCTACGGAGGGAGTCGATGTCATCGTCGATTTCGGCGGCAACGATGGCTTCCTGTTTAAGTCGGAAAACTTTGGCGGTAATTTCACCCAACCAGGATTTTCTCAGGTCGTGGTCTCTAATTTGGGTTCGGAAGGAGATAATATCGGCGGGAAAGGTCTAGTAATTTTTGGCGACAGTTTCGATAACGTACAGGCTGTTAATGCTGCCTTGAAGAATCAAAACGGTGCGACCGGAGAAGCGTTCTTCCTCTATATCAATACCACCGACTTCAATAACAAGTACGTTCTCGGCTTCGATCCGGACTTGGCAGACGACAGTCTCCCCGCTTTCAATCTGGGTATCCTCCAGTCTATTGACGTGAACAGGGACGAAATTAGCACGATAATTCAAGCCCTTGATTTTGATTTCATTTAATTTGTTCGTAGCGATCGCTTTAGTGTTAATCGCTGAAGCGATTACTACGAACTTAATCGCTGAAGCGATTAGTACGAACTTAATCGCTGAAGCGATCGCTTTAGTGTTAATCGCTGAAGCGATTACTACGAACTCAATCGCTGAAGCGATTACTACGAACTTAATCGCTGAAGCGATTACTACGAACTTAATCGCTGAAGCGATTACTACGAACACCCATCGCTGAAGCGATTACTACGAACTTAATCGCTGAAGCGATTACTACGAACACCC
>CAZUCT010000152.1:0-17843 GCA_964619285.1 uncultured bacterium
CGCCGCAATCGCTTTAGCGATTGTTCGCCGCAATCGCTTTAGCGATTGTTCGTAGCAATCGCTTTAGCGATTGTTAGTAGCAATCGCTTTAGCGATTGTTCGCCGCAATCGCTTTAGGGATTTAAAACAAGTCTTATCTAAATCGCTGAAGCGATTACTACAAACCAACTTTTTATTAATTACCAACATGAGCTATTGTATTAATGTCAATTGCCAAGAACCGGAAAATCCAGATACTAATTTATATTGTCTTAGTTGCAATTCAGAATTGCTTCTCAAAGAGCGCTATCGCCCCCAAAAAGTTATCGGGCAAGGGGGATTTAGTAAAACCTATTTGGCGACTGATGAAGATAAACCTTCTCATCCACTTTGCGTTATCAAACAATTTTATCCTTTAGCCCAAGGTACTAATAATGTTGAAAAAGCAGCGGAACTTTTTGAACGAGAAGCGCGACGTCTGGAAAGTCTCGGCAAGCATCCCCAAATAGCAGAACTACTCGCCCATTTTCAGAAGAATAACTGTCAATATTTAGTCCAAGAATATATCCCCGGAAAAAACCTGGCCGAAGAGTTGGAAACCGGGGGCGTTTTTAAGGAAAGTCAGATTAGAGATTTCTTAAAAAGTCTGCTGCCGGTTTTGGAATTTATCCACTCTCATAATATTATTCATCGAGACATTAAACCGGAAAATATTATTCGCCGCCAATTAGAAGAAGAAAGGGAGGGCGGGGAATTAGTATTAGTCGATTTTGGTGCGGCAAAACACGCTAGTGGGACGGCGTTATTGAAGACTGGAACTATTATCGGCACTCCTGAATATATTGCCCCAGAACAGCTAAAAGGTAAGGCAGATTTTGCCAGCGATTTATATAGTTTGGGCGTAACTTGCCTTCATTTATTAACTAATCTTTCTCCTTTTCAACTGTTCGATACGGGGGAGAGTAAATGGGTTTGGCGGGATTATTTAAACGGTAATTCTGTTAGGGAAGAATTGGGTTTAATTTTGGATAAGTTAATCGCGGAAGCTACTAATCACCGCTACCATTCGGCGGCGGAAGTTTTGCGAGATTTGAATGCTAAACCAAAGGTTTCTTCGCCGCCAAAAGAGATGGCTTCCCCAAGGTTGGATTTATCTAAAAATTCCTGGCAGCGGCCCCAGACTCTTACAAATCATACGGCCTCGGTTTCGTCGGTTATTATTAGTCCTGACGGTCAAACCCTGGTTAGCGGTTGTTTCGATAAAACGATTAAGTTGTGGAATCTTGCTACTGGGGAGTTAATAGATTCTTTGATTGCTTCCGAGGCGGTTTTGGCGATCGCTTTTCATCCCGAAAAACCGATTCTCGCCAGCGGTTGCGTCGATGGTTGTATCGCTATCTGGAATTTGCCGGAAAAAACTGTCAGTTGTATCGGCAAACATTCTAGTTATAACGTATCGATGTCCGTGGCATTCAGTCCCGATGGGGGGGCGATCGCCAGTTGCAGCGACGATCGCAGCGTGAAGATTTGGGAATTGGAAACGGGCGAGCTCGTTCGCAGTTTTAAGCAAGCGCGGGGAGTTAACGCTATCGCTTTCAGTCCCGACGGACAGCTTTTAGCCAGCGGCAGCAGCGGCAATATCGTTAAATTGTGGAACGCGGCCACCGGGGAACAAGTGGGAGAATTAGTCGGACATTCCCAAGATATTAATACTATCGCTTTCAGTCCCGACGGCGAATATCTGGCTAGCGGCAGCAGCGATATGACGATTAAACTGTGGTCTGTCGCCAGTGGGGAGTTGTTAAATACTTTTGTCGGACATATCGACTGGGTAAGGTCGGTTATTTTCCCCCACCGAGAAACAATTATCAGCGCCAGCGCCGATAAAAGCATTAAGTTTTGGGATGTCGCCAGCGGCAAAATTCTCGAAAGTTTCACCGGACATTCTAAGGATATAAATTCTATTGTTCTAACTGCCGGCGGCAAGACTTTAGTCAGCGCCAGCAGCGATAAGACGATTAAAATTTGGCGCCGAGAAGTTTAGTTCGTAGTAACGACTTTAGTCGTAGTTCGTAGTAACATAAATCGCTTAAGCGATTACTACGAGCAATCGCTGAAGCGATTACTACGAACAATCGCTGAAGCGATTACTACGAACGATCGCTTTTGTTAATAAATATGATAAAATTACGAAAACACTGCCGCCAAAAAACGCTATGAACAATTTTACCGACTACCTTAAAGAAATAGAAAACGCCCTCAAAATTGGCAACGCCACGGAACATACCCACCGCCCCGCCCTTAAAAAATTAATCGAATCTCTTGCCAGTGGTATCGTCGCCACTAACGAACCAAAAAGGGTTAAGCATGGTGCCCCAGATTTTGTCATTTCTCAACAACAACGCACTATGGGTTATCTGGAAGCAAAAGACGTCGGCATCTCCCTTAATAAAACTGAAAAAACTCCTCAACTTAACCGTTATTTTAACGGGTTTCCTAACTTAATCCTCACCGATTATTTAGAGTTTCGATGGTATGTAAAAGGCGAAAATCGCTTAACTGCTAGCATTGCTAAACTTGGCAAAAATAACCAACTTATACCAGATAAAGAAGGAATAAAAGCCACCCATCAATTATTAACTAAATTCCTAGAAAATTCGGCCCATTCTGTGAATACTCCTAGAGAATTAGCGAGGCGGATGGCGAGTTTGGGGCAGTTAATTCGGGAGGCAATTAAAGGGGCGATAGCTTCCCCAGATAAAGGCGGAATGTTAAACGACCAACTCGAATCGTTTAGAAAAGTCTTAATCAAAGACTTAAATAAAAATCAATTTGCCGATATGTACGCCCAGACAATTTGTTATGGGCTATTTGCCGCCCGCTGCAATTGCGAAAATCCCAGTAATTTTTCTCGGTGGATCGCTGCCCGCGACTTGCCAAAAACTAATCCTTTTTTGCGCAGTATTTTCGGACAAATTGCGGGACCTGATTTAGACGATCGCATCGCTTGGGCGGTTGACGATTTAGCAGAATTGCTCAAACATACAGAAATAGAATCGATTCTCAAAGACTTCGGCAAACGAACCCGCCAAGAGGAACCGGTGGTACATTTTTACGAGACATTTCTGGCAGAATACGACCCCAAAATGCGGGAATCTCGGGGAGTTTATTACACGCCAGAACCGGTGGTTCATTATTTAGTTAAAAGCGTCGATTATTTGTTGAAAAATAAGTTTAAGATTGCTAAGGGTTTGGCAGATTCTAGCAAGATAGAAATTCCCAATGCTAACGGCGAGGGAACCAGAGAAAGTCATCGAGTTTTAATCTTAGACCCTGCTGTAGGCACCGGCACTTTTATGCATGCAGTAATTCAGCAGATTTATGAGAGTTTGAAAAAGCAACGGGGGATGCGATCCGGTTATGTCAGCCAACATTTATTACCCCGTTTGTTTGGTTTTGAATTGTTGATGGCACCTTACATGGTGGCGCACATGAAATTAGGTTTGTTGTTGCAAGATTTGGGATACGATTTTAACGCTGACGAACGGTTGAGGATTTATTTAACTAATACTTTACAAGAAGCTTTTAAAATTCAGACTGCAGATGGTTTTTTAAATCGAATTATCGATGAGGCAGAAGCGGCAAAAGAGGTAAAGGAAACTGCCCCAGTAATGGTAGTTTTAGGAAATCCTCCTTATTCTTACGAATCTCTAAATACTGACCCTTGGATTGTGAATTTAGTTAAAGACTATTATCAAATTGAAGGTAAATCTTTAGGAGAGAAAAACTCCAAGGGATTATTAGATGATTATGTTAAATTTATTCGTTTTGCTCAACATCGAGTTGAGGCAACGGGTTATGGTATTGTGGCATTAATTACCAATCACGGTTATTTAGATAATCCAACTTTTCGCGGGATGCGCTACCACTTAATGCAGACTTTTGATGAGGTTTATTTGTTAGATTTACACGGTAATAGTAAGAAGAAAGAAACTTGCCCCGATGGTTCGGCGGATAAAAATGTTTTTGATATTCAACAGGGAGTTGCCATTGGGATTTTTGTGAAGTTGCCGGAAGGAAATAAAAAAGATGAAGAATTGGCGACGGTTTACCATCAAGATTTATGGGGAGAAAGGGAGTTATTTGGAGAAACCGCCAAAGGTAAGGAATTGGTGGGAGGGAAATATTATTGGTTGGCGGAAAATGATGTTAGTTCGACGGAGTGGGAGGCTTTAAAACCGAGTTCGCCTTTTTATTTATTTAAACCGCAAAATACGGATTTATTAGCGGAGTATCAAAAGGGTTGGAAAGTTACTGAATTAATGCCGGTTAATAGCGTTGGTATTGTCACTGCCAGGGATAAATTAACTATTGGTTTTACTAAGGACGAGATTTGGAAAATTGTAACTAATTTTGTGGCTTTGTCGGTGGAGGCAGCGAGGGAAAAATATGATTTAGGTAAAGATAGCAGAGATTGGAAGGTTGAGTTGGCGCAAAAAGACTTAAAAAAATCTGACATTTCTCAAAGTAAAATTGCCTCCATTCTTTATCGACCTTTCGATTTTCGCTATACCTATTACACGGGAAATTCGAGAGGTTTTCATTGTACGCCCAGGGGGGAGGTTATGGAGAATATGTTAAGGGGAGATAATGTGGGTTTGATAGCAAACAGACAGGTTAAATTAGAAAAGGTGACGCATTTTAGCGTGGGGCGATCGCTTGTAGATCGTCACGTTTTAGAAACGGGCAATGCTTCTGGATATTTCTTTCCTCTCTACCTCTACCCCAAAGATAATCCGACTCTGTTCGATCGCCCCTCAACTAATGCCAAAGGAGGGCGATCGCCTAACCTCGCCCCAGAATTTATCGAAGATTTCTCGACTCGTTTGGGCATGGAATTTATCGCCGACGGCAAGGGCGATCGCAAGACGAGTTTCGGCCCGGAAGACATCTTTAATTATATGTATGCAGTTTTCCACTCTCCCACCTACCGCCAGGGTTACGCCGAATTTCTCAAAACCGACTTCCCCCGCCTGCCCCTAACATCCAGCGTTAGTCTCTTCTGGGAGTTGGCGGCGAAGGGCGATCGCCTCGTTAACCTCCACTTGATGAAAGCAACGGCAGCGGAAATTGTCTCTTACTCGGAAACTGGAGACGATAAAATCGATAAAGTTCGCTATACGGCACCCAAAGGCAACTCTGGCGGTAAAGTTTGGATAAATAAGGACCAGTATTTTGAGGGAGTGTCGCCGCAAGTGTGGAATTTATACATCGGCGGGTATCAAGTTTGCCAGAAGTGGTTAAAGGATCGCAAGGGGAGGGAGTTAGATTATGAGGAAATTAACTGCTATCAAAATATCGTTGCTGCCTTGGCAGAAACCATAGTTTTGATGGAAGAGATAGACGCTCTTATGGATGGGACAGTAAGTAGGTAGGCAAAAATATTTGCAGAAAATTTTCCCCGTAGAACAGACATCTTGTCTGTTCGGTGTCTAATTAATTTGGCACTCCTACTTAATAGGATAGCGAAGAAACAGTAACAATTTATCGCCCCACGGGAGAAGCGATCGAACTTGCAGGGGATGACATCTTAACTGTTCCCGAACTTTTCCCCGGTTGGGAGATTATGCTAGAATACCCATATCTAATAGGAGACCAAAGTTATGTCCAACGTAACAGTCAAAGACCTAGAAATACTGCAAACCCTCTCCAACCAAGCGGGTTTTGACTACCAATTTGAACTAGAAAGCGGGAAAATATCAGTCATGGGACCATCAGATATCGTATCGAGCGAAATAACTATGCGTTTAGGCGCTTCTATTTATGCCTGGGTAAATCCTCGTCGCTTGGGACGAGTGTTAGACTCCGCTGGAGGTTTTATTTTACCCGATCGCAATCTCAAAGCACCAGATGTCTCTTTTGTCAAAGCAGAACGCTTGCGGCGCAGCATCCGTTACTTTGCAGAAATGGTTCCAGATTTAGCAGTAGAAATTAAATCCCAAAGCGACCGGATCCCGCCCCTCCAAAAAAAACTCAAGAAATACATCGAGCTGGGAGTGCAAGTAGGAATTTTAATCGACCCCGACGAAGAAACAGTAACAATTTATCGCCCCACGGGAGAAGCGATCGAACTTGCAGGAGATGACATCTTAACTATTCCCGAACTCTTCCCCGGTTGGGAGATATCTATTTGGGAACTTTGGCCGCCAGTCTTTGACGAGGAAGAGTAAATCGAAATTAAGAAACCCGGTTTTTGCGAAAAACCGGGTTTCTGGGCGATGTGTAGCGATTCAAACTAAATAAATTCAACGTGTTGGCACATAGACTCCACGGTTTGAACCTCCCAAATACGAACGAGAGCCTTAACAATTTCCCCAATACTTTTACTTTGCTGGTGGCAATAGATAATTCCCGCGTGTTCCACCCCACCTCGATGCAGCCTCAGAAAGTCCGCATCGTGAGTAAAAACTACACGCCCCTGCCCCAAAGCAAAAGCTAAATGTTCCTCATCCGACACCCCCATCAGCTCGACCTCTGGAGTAGTCGTCACATCAATTTCGCGCCGCCTCAAACCATCCGCGATCGCTCTCTCAACGCTCTCATCTAAATGAAACTTAATTTTTTCCGCCATCATCCAATCTCCAACTATTTAGGCATTTTGGAAGGAATTTCAGCTTGCATCTCCCTCACTAAATCTTCATCCTCTTGCATTTGCCGTCGGATTTCCTGGAAATGGTCGTGGTAATAAGCCAAAGCGGCATAAACATCGGCTAAAGTAATAGTTGGATATCGAGACACGATTTCATCGGGAGACATCCCCTTTTGCTCGTGCCAAACTACCACATCTTGGACCCGAATTCGATGGCCGGCAATTCGAGCCCTGCCGCCGCAAACGCCGGCTGTTACCTCAATATGTTTGGATGTTACCGTTGTCATAAACAGAATTTGAGTTAACCGAACAAAAGAGATTATAACACAACAACCAACAATTTCTCAACTTTCCACAGATTTTTGCTAAAACTCCTTGACAAACCTAACCCTTTAGATTTATAATTGCCGAAAGAAACCCGGTTTTTTCAAAAAACCGGGTTTCTGGGCGCGAACAGGCAAGATGCCTGTTCTACGGGGGGCGAAAAAGCGATCGCTACAAACGACCTACAAACAGTTACCATGAATTTAGAATCATTAATTAAACTCAATCGAACTATTAGAGTAATAGGCTTCGACGACGCCCCATTTAAAAGAGGAAGCGGCGAAAAAGTATCGGTGGCGGGAATCATTTGTGGGGGCACCAGGTTTGAGGGAATGTTATGGGGAGAATTGCAAGGAGACGGGTTCGACTCCACCGAAACTCTCTGCGATTTATTGCTTAATAGTAAATTCCTAAATCAACTCCATTTAGTATTAATAGATGGCATCGGTTTCGGCGGTTTTAATGTAGTCGATTTACCCCTTTTAGCCGAGAGATTGCAACTGCCCTGCGTGGCGGTGATGCGTCGCTATCCTAATTTTAAAAAAATCGAAGAAGCGATGCAGCGCTTACCAAATTTTGAGGCGCGAAATAACCTGTTAAAAAGGGCGGGCGAAATTCATCATTACCCGCCTTTTTTCTTTCAAGTTTGCGGCGAAGAACCACAAATAATTGCCGCCGCTTTAGCAAAGTTGACCGACACCGGCAAAGTTCCAGAAGCCCTCCGTCTGGCACATTTAATCGGTGCCGCCGTCATCAAGGGAGAGAGTGGAAGTTCTGCTTAAAAAGTTCGTAGTAACGACTTTAGTCGTTCTGGGGATTACGACTAAAGTCGTTACTACGAACTTTTTCAATCCTTTAATTATTCATTTAAGTTCATAATTAATCCGTTTTTTATCAATTGTCAATTGTCCATGGTTAATTGTAAAAGATAATTGCGTTACTGGCGCTGACTTGCTTGCCTTTCCGCCGTCCAGTGGCGGTCGGAAGATTGATAAATTTTCACTCCTTCTAAACCGACAGTTTCTATCATTTCTTTTACTTCATCCACGGTAAAAGCTGCTTTTAAAGAATCTCTAAATAAACCTCGCTGGCGTTCGTTACAGTCTGCCGCATATTTGTTAACAAAGTCCTCGGTTATTTCCTCGTTTTCCGGTCGCAACAAATCTCTAATAAAAATGCCGCCACCGGGTTTTAAAACTCGTTTTACTTCCTGCCAAAAAGGTAGCGGATCCGGCAAATGGTGAACGATGCTGTTAGAGATTACGGCATCAAAGTTACGGTCTGGATAGGGCAGATTTTTAGCATCGACTAATTCTAATTTGATTCTTTCTTCCAAACCTGCTTCTTTAATATTTTTCTCCCCAATAATCAGCATATTTTGGGATAAGTCGATGCCGATAATTTGCCATGCCAAACGTTCTTGACAAATAAAGATTGGTATTCTGGCGGTACCGGTGCCTGCATCTAAAATTAAACCTTTTTCCGGTCCGATTTCGAGAGCTTTTTGGGCAAAGGCTTTGTTAACTTCTACAAAGTCCATCGCGTCATATTCCGCCGCTTCTTCCCAGGTATCCATTACTTCTGGTTCTAGGATTCTTTTCATAGTTAATTGTTAGTTGCTAATTGTTAATTTAGCATATTTGGGAATATTTGTCAAGGGTTATACTCAACACGGGAAGGAATTGCGTTTCTCATACTCCTACTCTTACTCATACTCATACTCAAAAAGAGAGTTTTTCTGAAAAGAAGAAAAACGAATTTTCTGTCCGTGCCGAGTATAGATTTATCGTGCTATGATAGTCTTAAAAAGTCACTGTTTTTAAATACTTTTCCAATTGAGGGCTCCAATTGAGGGAATAAACTAAAACTAACCGATGAAAACAGACCACATCTTTTACCGCATTTTCAAAGAATTACCCGACACTTTTTTCGAGTTGTGGGGCGAGTCGCCAGAAATGGCTAACGATTACCGTTTTGATGCGGTAGAATTAAAGCAAACTGCTTTTAGAATAGATGGGGTATTTTTGCCCCTAGACCCGGAAAACCCGATTTATTTTGGGGAGGTCCAATTTCAAAAAGACCCTAGCATTTATATTCGTTTGTTTTCAGAGATCTTTACTTATATCCGAGAAAACAACCCGAGTTTGCGTTGGCGTGCTATGGTTATTTTTAGGAGCCGTAGTATCGAGCCAACTGTCAGACAGAGGGAATCGGTTCAACCCCTTTTAGATTCTCCTCTGGTAAAGCGGATCTATTTGAACGAGCTAACAGCTAATGAAAATAGTTCCTTGGGGGTGCAAATTATTCGCTTAGTAGTCGCTAAAAAAAGGCAATTTTTAGAAGAAATAACCGAGTTAATCGATAGGGTAAAAAAACAATTCACCCACGAACCTACCCGGTTGGAATTGCTGAATTTATTAGAGGCTATTATTATAGCCAAGTTACCAAAAATGAGTCGTCAGGAGTTAGAAGTTATGTTTGGAGTTGAGGATTTGAGAAATACTCGGTTTGCGCAAGAATTGATGGCAGAAGGGGAAGAAATTGGTGAATTACGAGGAAAATTAGAAGCTAAATTGCAGATAATTCCTCCTTTATTACAAGAAGGTTTTTCTCCCGAAAAAATTGCTGCAATTCTTCAATTAGACTTGGAAAAAGTCCGAGAATACATTAATAACATTAATTGAAGTAATTAGTCTCTAATCAAACAAGTAACCTGGTTAATTTTTGAGGTACAACAACAATTTACCGAGGAAATTACCAGGTTACTAATTTTGAAGTTATAAAAAATGAGTCGTCAGGAGTTAGAAGTTATGTTTGGAGTTGAGGATTTGAGAAACACTCGGTTTGCGCAAGAATTGATTGCGGAAGGGGAGGAAATTGGTGAATTACGAGGAAAAATAGAAACTAAATTGCAGATAATTCCTCCTTTATTAGCCAAAGGTTTTTCAGTTAAGGAAATAGCTGAAGTCCTTCAATTAGAACTAGAGCAAGTTCGAGAGTTCATTAATAAGATGAATTGAGGTATAGCAATTCTAAATCATTCGTGTAAAATTTTTTCTGACAAATAAAACTGTAGGGGCAAAGCATTCGGGCGTTAATTTTTGATAAAAAACATAGATTTTGATGTCCGAATGCTTTGCCCCCACCCAACATTTAATTTTTTGTACTTCAAAGTAGTTATAAAATTTTTAGGATTGCTATAATTAGTCTCTAATCAAACAAGTAACCTGGTTAATTTATAAGGTACAACAACAATTTACTAATTTTGAAGTGGAGCAAAGCGGAGCCCAACAAATATGTCGGGTTCCACTGCGTTCCACCCGACCTACAAGAGGCTATTATTTTAGCCAAGTTACCAAAAATGAGTCGTCAGGAGTTAGAAGTTATGTTTGGAGTTGAGGATTTGAGAAATACTCGGTTTGCGCAAGAATTGATTGCGGAAGGGGAGGAAAAATCTAAATTTAAAGATGAATTGTTAATTGTTAATTGTTAATTGATATTACCTATTCTACCGCACCTAAGTTCTGGAGAAGGTATTTTCCAGCGACAGTTAAACCTCTGGTTTCTGCAATTTTCATCCCTTCGCAAGGTCCGGGCACTTTCAAAGTTTGCCAAGAACGATCGCTCTTTAAATTCCAACATTTAATCTTACCGTCCAAACTACCGCTAATAATAGTTTCGCTACCCGGACTAATGCCCACCGACACAACCCGATCGCTATGTTCCCTAAAAGTTCTCAAACATCGTTTGCTGGCAACTTCCCAAATTTTAAGAGTTGTGTCTTGACTGCCGCTAGCGATAAACTTACCGTTAGAGCTAAATTTTACCGACCACACTACATCTCTATGTTCCTCAAAAGTTGCCAGACATTTTCCCCCGTCGAGCTCCCAAAGTTTTACAGTGCGATCGTCGCTGCCGCTGACTAATAATTTGCCATCGGAACTAAAGGCGATCGCTCTAATATTCCCCTCGTGTCCCTCTAAGGTCTGCAAACACTTACCCTGAGAAACATCCCAGATTTTTATCGCGCGATCGTCGCCACCGCTGCCGAGAAGTTCCCCCTTCGGACTAAAAGCTACCGTCCACACCCAGCTAGCGTGACCTTCTAACAAGCGATAATTACCAGCTTGCCAATCCCAGAGTTTCACCGTCGCACTTTGTCCGCCGCTGGCAAGAAAGCGACTGTCGGAACTAAAAGCTACCGTCCAGATACCCCCTTGATAGGTTTTTTCTTTATATCTTAAGATTTTAATACACTCCCCGCTGGTAACATCCCACAGCCTAATAGTTTCGTCATCGCCGCTGCTCGCCACCATCCTACCGTCGGCACTACAATCAACAGACCAAATCCAGGCAGTGTGCCCGCTTAAGGCTTTCACACATTCTCCGGTGCTAACGTTCCACAGTCTTACTCGATGGTCTAAGTGAGCGCTGGCAATAATCTCATTTTCCCCCTTACACCGGGCAGGACTATATGCCACAGACCAAATCCAATTAGTATGCCCGTGGAGGGTTTTGGTACATTTTCCCGTTCGCGGGTTCCAGATTTTTAAAATTTGGTCGTTATCGCCGCTGGCAACAGTTTGACCGTCGGCGCTGAAGGCAAGGGCTCTAATGCCAGTTTGATGCCCTCTCCCGGTGGCAAAGCATTCTCCCGTTTCCAAGTTCCAAAATTTTACTAATGGCTTAAAAGACGCGCTGACTAGGGTTTCGCCGTCGGGACTAAAGGCTAACACTTTGATTTCTTTTTCGTGTCCGGTTAAAATATCCTCGCATTTTCCCTCCTCGACGTTCCAGAGTCTAATATCTTTATCGAAGCCGCAACTGGCTATAGTTTCGCCATCGGGACTGAATGCCACGGACCAGATGGCATCTGTATGACCCAACAAAGTTCTAACGCAAGTACCGGTTTCTACGTCCCAGAGTTCGATCGATTTGTCGTAACTGCCGGAGGCTAACAACTTGCCATCGGGACTAAAGGCCACGCTTAAAACCCAACCGTTATGACCCGTTAAGGTTTTCAGACATTGGCCGGTGTTGGCATCCCAGAGGTTAATCGTATTATCGTTACTGCCGCTGGCGACGGTCTGCCCGTCGGGACTAAAGGCAACCGTCCAAATCCAATCCGTATGTTTTTCGAGGTCGTACAAACATTCCCTAGTTTCCAGGTTCCACAGTTTCAGGGTGGCATCTATACTGCTGCTGGCTAGTTTTTTCCCGTCGGGACTAAATGCGAGAGATACCACCCACCAACCGTGTTTTTGCAAAACTCCTATTTCTTGTAGGTCTGTGGTTCTTAACAGATGAATTTCTCCGTGAGAATCTCCCACCGCTAAAATTGTGTTATCGGGACTGAATGCCAGGCTATGAACTCCCCCAAAAGCTTGAGGAAAAACGGATTTACTTAAGTCGCAGTAAGAAAAGTCAACATCGTGTAAGTTGACGTCTTGGAGGTAGGCTTGCCAAATCGCGAGCCCGGAGAAGTTATAACCTTGTAGGTTAACGTTAGCATGGTTTAAAAAATTGATAATATTTCCTCCTGCATATCCCGGTTTATTTGGGGAATCGCGGCGCAATTTTAAGATGAGTTTTTGCCAGTGTTTTTCTAATTTTTCTTGACTGTTCAAGCGTTCGGTTAATCTGGCTGTAATCGGTCGAACGAGAGTTCTAATTTGAGTTTCTCTGACGTAATCTTTAGCTTCGGCTTGAATTAAAGCGTGACTGTTAAAGATGTCTATTTCGCCTTCGATAATTTCGGCAAAAACTCGGTCGATTAAAAAGTCGGTGACGTATTCGATTAACATGGGTTGGAGGGAAAATTGTTTGCCGCCGTCGCTTTTTTCTAGGGGTAGTTTGCTTTGGAGCGATCGCATATTTTCCCCGACTTTTTCCTTGGCATCAATAGTCACCAAATTATCTTGTAATTCTGCAATTGTCATCGGTTCCCGATGAATTGCCAGCCACAATACTATTTCTTTTTCTCTATCTGACAACCGCTGGAAGTGAAAGTCTAATAATTCTCGAATGCCTGCAAAAACCGTTCTTCCCGTTTGAAAAAAATCTGCCAAATTCCCGGCAAATTCACTTTTGATATGATTGGCGGCTAATTTTAAAGCTAAAGGGTTGCCGTTGTAATATTCTATTAATTTTTTCCATTCCGCTTCCGACCATGAAAAATCGCCGATGTCGCCAAAAATATCTTTTCCCGCATCCAAATCTAACCCCCGCAATTCTAAGCAGCGAACAGGTTGATTTTGTCCTTCTAAACGCTGAAGATTAAGAAGTCTTTCGCGACTGGTAAAGAGCAAACAACTTTCGTGAGGAACTTCGCCAATTTTTCTGAAAAGTTGACCGTAATTTTCATAGCCTCGTTTGTATTCTCCGGCGTAGGTTCCTCCTTCTAAAATTGATTCGAGATTATCTAAAATGATGAGGCAGCGATGGTTTTTTAAGTGTTTGAGTAAGCTCGATATTTGCTTGTCTGTGGTATCGGGTAAGTTGCGGTTTTTTTGGCGGGAGAGAAACTGAAGTAAGTCGGGGAGAAGTTGGGTTATGGGTGGGACGTTGATGAGCGATCGCCAGATAATGTATTCAAATTCATCTCGAACTGTTCGGGCTAATTTTACCGATAAATCAGTTTTGCCGATACCGCCCTTGCCTAATTTTACCGATACATGAGTTTTGCCGATACCGCCAATGCCGACAATTCCTACCAGACGGCAGCGATCGTCTATTATCCACTGTCTGAGTATAGCAGTTTCCGTCTCTCTGCCAAAGAAAGTCGAGACATCGGGAACATCCTCCCAGTCATCGTAGTGGGGAGGGTTTGCGTCAACAACTGACTCCCAGTCATCCACTCCCACCCCTTGACAAATTGCTTGAAAGTATTCTTTTCGGATAGGTTTGCGCAACCAAAATTTCTTTAAAAGCGAAACCGATACTCCTGCTTCGTCGGCCCACATAGAAGCTTGCTTGTTCCAGCCCTTCTTTATTCTCTTTGGGTCGATGGTTTTGTCTAATCCTTCTTGAGAGGCCCTAACAGAATCGTTGATAGGCATATTTGCTCCCCATCTGATACTTTATTAGGTTATAGTTTACCCCATTTTTTTGTAAAATACCACAGTAGCTAATAATTCATGTTTGGGATTCAATTTACCGATTGTTAGGCCAGGTTTGTATAAGTCCAGCCTGGGGGGTCGGGCCCAAATCCTTCTGAGGATGGCCCAAATCTGGTTTCGGTGGCCCTGAGAGCTTGGCCAGTTGATTAAAAAATGTAGGTCGGGCTCCGTGAAACGAAACCCAACAGTTAGTGGGCCTTTCAGCTTGGTTGGCGGCGGATGTTGTGGAGCCCCCCGCCTCTCGATTTGAGATTGCTATAATCATAGGTCAGATTCGTCTATTTTTCAATGATTTCTTTTTAAAATTAGTAAATTATGAAAGGCTACATACAAGGAAAAACAATTATTCTCTTAGAAACTTTACCCGAAAATTTTAAAGAAGGCGATGAAGTAGATATTTTAATTACTCCAAAGTCAACAGATAATTATCCTTTTCCAACTTTTGAATTAGGAGTTAAAGACGAATATATTAGTAGAGAAAAAGTTTATGAACGAGAAGAGAATATTATTTGATACAAATGTTTTAGTTTACGCCCACGATCGCTCTGCAACTTATCATACAGATTCCGCAGAACTGTTAAAAATGGCAGTAGAAAATAAGATTCGGGGAGTATTGGGAGAACAAAACATTATCGAACTCTACAGGATTTTAACTAATCCCACTGCCATGAAAGGAAAGCCTTTAACACCAGCGCCAGCCAATAATTTAATTAGAGATACTTATTTAAAAGGTACTTTTGAAGTTGTTTATCCCGTAAGTAAAACTTTAGAGCGAGTTTTGCAGTTAGCTGTTAGTCATAATGTCACTTCAGCCAAGATTTTTGACATTCGCCTGGCTGCATTAGTTTTAGAGTCAAATATTGATTATTTTGCAACTTATAACATTACTCATTTTCGGGGAATACCAGGGTTAAATCCCATGATACCTCCAGAAATTATCGAGGCGATCGCTTCTGAAATATAGCAATCCTATTTAAGTCGCGAACAAAAACGAGATGTAGGGGCAAAGCATTCGGGCGGTAAATCTGGACAAGAAGCATTAATTTAGATGTCCGTTTCGTTGGCCCCCACCCCGCGTTTAACCTTTAGGATTGCTATATCTATATCGGGATTCAAATGCAAAACAGCTTTTTTTAGCTTTGGCGACAAATTTTCATCAATTAAGAAACGAATTTTCATAGACTGCTCTCCATTTCTTCCTGCCGTCCCTGCTTAATTGCCCGGACTTTTTCCACTACTGGCGGAGCTGGTTTTGCCCTCCATTCCCGATAGGCAGTTTCCTCCTCTCGTCGCAAACGTGCCAGATAAGCATCAATTTGCGATCGCTTCTGGAGATAATAAGTAATAGTCGCGTAAATTTTCTCCAAACTCAAACCCGGATATTCGGCAGCTATTTCTTCTGGGGAAAAACCCAACAAAAAATAATTCAGGACGTTATGAATGCCAAGGCGATGACCTTTAATGCCGATGTAATCTGAGTATGAAAAATCAAAATAATCTTCCAGTTGCATTAATACTCCTTTGAAGGTTCTCGTTCTTCTTAGATTGTAGCTTCGATAAGGGTTTTTTACTCTGCCTTTATTGGTCTATGGCCCTAGCAAACTTGTTGTTAGTTTATGCAAAAAACGAGATGTAGGGGCAAAGCATTCGTGCCATAAATCTGGATAAAAAGCATAAATGTTGATGTCCGTTTCGTTTGCCCCCACCACACATTTAAGCTTTAGGATTTTTATCTGATTACAAAAAAATAAATAATTAACAATTGGGTTGTTGGTGGGCCTTTAAGGTTGCTTGGCAGCGGATTTTATAGCGGATGTAGCGGATGGGTTGTTGGTGGGCCTTTGGGCATTAAGGAAAAAAAATTTATAGCAATCCTATTTAAGTTGTGAAAAAAAACGAACAAACCTCCATTCCCCGGCCCTGCCACCTTGACTAAGGGAGGGCCGGGGAATTTTACTATGTCTGGCCCTTTTCAAGAGTTTTTCCAAAGATAACCCAAAGATATCCAAAGGTAGCCAACAGCCAAGATTTTTTCTTCCATAGTGGTAACAAGACCTTACAACGCTGGTTTGAGACGGTTATTGTACTGGTCTGGCGTTGGGTGGGACCGGTATTTTTTGGACAAAGTATCCCTGTTATCTTAGAAACCCGGTTTTTTGGAAAAACCGGGTTTCTGGACAAACCCGGTTTCTGGACAAACCCGGTTTCTGGACCGACTCCCGAGAACGTTTCCTTGGATGCCAACTGGAGATGGCCCAAACTCTTTGGACTTCTCCTTATTTGGACTTTTTGTTGTTAATTAAAAATCAAAAAACAAAAAAGATGTTTTGTATTGAAGAATACATTTGGCGTCAATAATGTGAAGGGATATTACGACAATGTTAACAATTGTTACAGTTTTAGCAAATCGACGTAAAAAACGGAGGTTTTTGCAAATAGATCCAGGCCGGTTTTTAAAAACCCTATCGATAGGGGTTAAAAGTTAAATAATGTAAAATTTGATTTTTAATCGGAAAAAAGAGCTTACAATAGTTTGCGATCGATAAATTTAATTCCTTGGTAGGTGAGGTCGGATGGTTTTGCTAAAAAAGCCTCCTCGAAGGAATTGTTAAGGGTGCGATCGCGATCGGGGAAGCATCGTTAAATTGGATTGAGATAAAGATATCTGTCAGAGAAAGGTGGAAATCGCAGTTTCTCTGACGCGGGGGACTTATTGTCACAAATTAGACTACTTTGTGGGTTGGGTGAAAGGATTTCCAAAGGTAGTCAACCGTCAAGATTTTTTATCCCATATTGGTTACAAGACCTTAAAAAACTGCTTTTAGGTCAGAGTTTTATACAAAAAATCAAACCCATCATGGAGCGACTGAAAAATGAAAAAACAATCATAACAAGGGCATTTAATTGAAACTGCCGTTGAATTAACAAAAGCTTTAAACCGAACTGCAGATAAGCATCTTCCAGAGGAATTAGCAGGAATTGTTAAATTGCACGCAGGAATTGCTGTTGGGAGTGCATTTATTCCAATACCCGGTGCCGACATTGCTGCAGCGGCGACTAACACTTGGACAATGTATGTGCGTATAAACAAAGAACTTGGGCTTCCATTCGCTGAAAACTTGGTAAAAAGTTTGGCAACCGGGATTATAACAAATTTGGGAGCCAATCTTACGTTACTTTTAGTTGCGGGGAGTGCCTTGAAATTTATACCCGGGCTTGGCTCATTGGGTGGTGCTGCCCTAATGGGTGCCAGTATTTACGGAGTCACAATCGCGGCAGGGATTATTTACATGAAAGCGGTTACGCAATTGCTTAATGCTAAGAATGCAAAGCAATTTAATGAAGAAAACTTAAAAGCAACGGTTGATGAAATCATGGATGACAAAGAATCTATTCGGGTAATTTTCAAAACAGCAAAAGAGAGTTACAAAGAATAATAACCCTTGTTAGCGTCTGATGAAGATTTTGCCGTCAACTCGCGATCGAGAGTTTCTAGAGAACCTAGCCAAGACATTTGTTTGTAAAACTTGAAACTCGATTACAAACATATTAACCCCTTACTTACACTAACCATGAACAATAACAAAACAACCAATTCATCTCAAAAATTAACCCGCATCTTTTCTGCGGTAATAGCCACAACCACCCTTGCATTGGGAAACGTTCCCAACGCGCAAGCTGGTAGCTTTTCCTTCACCACGGAAAGCAGTTTTCAAAATACCTTTTCCAACACAAATAACACGCAAAGCATCGTTCAAAATGCCTTAATGAAC
>CAZUCT010000153.1:0-5069 GCA_964619285.1 uncultured bacterium
CACTCCCCACACTCCCCACACTCCCCACCCTCCCCACACTCTGACTTTTTCAGCAGACCCTAATTATTTATGTATTTCGTTCAATAGAAAGAGGGCCGCTGCAATACCGACAAAATGAGCAAAAATCGTGTGAGTGTTGCCCAATACTAAAAAAATGTCCAGCGGTTGAATGAAGTCCCTGAGATTACCTGTCGTCTGGAACAAAGTTGTAGGCTGAGACAAAGATTTTGCCAATAAAATTCCGTTAAGAGATTCCGCCCCCACCAAAGTTAGCAACATTCCCGTCATATTAGAAATTAATGCCATCCTTACTTGCTGGGTAGTATCTGCCTTTGTCGGTCGTTGGGAGGGCGTGGGCGATCGCAATTTTCTGGCCAACTGGGGATAGCGAAATGCTAAATAAATACTGAAACCCAAGGCCGCCAGGCCCAACGCGGCAAACAATAAACCCCCTCCAGAACCGGCATTTGCTTTGCTGTTTGGTAGAGCAAATAAAGCAAACACCAAGATCAGTGCCGAAATTACCGCCAAGGCTAATTGACTCCAAAAGCAGGCCCAGCCTCCCAATCTCATAAATTTGGCCACTCTTTCTCTAGATGACGATGGAGAGGCGGCCTCTGGTTGATTTGACATATTTTTATTTGCGTGATAAAATACTGAACCTAATAAATTGAGAACATCGAGGTCTCGGTATTTCCTTAAAATCGATACCTAACCATTTCACCTTTGTCCAATGTTAATAGCTATTAGCAAGATGGTATCATCCAGGCAAAGAAGCTCGATACTATCCAAGCTTTCAATTTAACTTACAAAAAAAATTAATAAATTACAGAGGTCCAAAACAAACATGACAAAACCACAACCAACAGTTACTCCCCAACTAGACGAACCCAAATTTGGTTTTAATCAATACTCAGAACGTCTCAACGGTCGCGCCGCAATGATTGGTTTTGTCATCGCTTTGGCGATCGAGTATTTTACAGGACAAGGTTTGCTATCTTGGCTCGGCCTAACCTAAGTTTTAATTGGGAGCTGACTCCCAGTTCCTTTGGGAATACTAATATAATGGAATGTAGGCTCTCTTAGAGCCAAAGCCCGGGGCAAGGCAAATATAGCTGGGGACGCTTGGCAATTTGACCTGCCTCCCCTACAATTCCCAGTGACAGCACTGAAGTTAGGTTCGCCCGACTAAAGTCCCGAATCTGGCTAGCAAAATCTGTCTTAAATACTATAGAAATTAGAGAGAAGAGAGAAACCGTGATGAATGCTTTATGGACTCGAATTTTGAGAGCCCCTTATCGTAAAGAACCTATTACCAGTTTTGCCGTAACCGTTGGGGCCGTGGATACAGCTATCGGCGGTTTGAGTACCAGTTGGTCTTTATTTAGTTTTGGACTCGGAACCGTGGGCGTAGCATTGGCCATCCGTTGGTTATTACTCCAGCGTTCCCCAGTAGAAGAACCGGCAACAGTAGAATTATCTCTTCCGCCCAGCTCCACTCGCCCCCCACTACCGATGTTGAGTAAGTCTAAGAAAAATACTCCTTATTAATGCCGCTTGATGCAACAAACCCAAACAGGTAAATTGCTGAAAATTGGCACAGTAGCAGCCACCAGCGGTTTGCCTATTAAAACCATTCGTTATTATGAAGAGATTGGCCTGTTATCGCCGAGTGTAGAGCGTTCGGCTACAGGATATCGCCTGTTTGGAGAGTCGGTATTTAATCGACTCAATTTTATTAAACGGGCCCAATCTCTGGGTTTGAGTTTAAATGAAATTAGAGAGATTCTCCAAATACGCGATCGCGGCGAACTTCCCTGCCACGAAGTCAAACACCAACTAGAACTTAAATTACAAAAAATTAACGACCAAATTCAAGCCTTAGAAACTCTTAAAACAGAATTAAAACAAATTCTCCTGGGTTGGCAAGAGCAACCCCCTCCCAGTAGAATTGCCCAAACTATTTGTCCTAATATTCAAATTGACCAATAAAAAAGGGGAACTGTCGTTCCCCTTTTTTTGATTCTCTTGTTTCAGCTTTTTCCTCAGAAGTTGCTGTTGTTTCCTTAACTGTCTCGCCCTTGCAGAACCACCTTTTCCTTTAATATTTCTGCCTTGTTGGCGGGGCGACTCCCAACTTTTTAATTTTTGTGCCATATATTTTCCTTCCTCATTTTAATTAAAAAAACAAATTAATTAAAAAAACAAATTAATTAAAAAATAAATGGGCAGGGAGGGACTCGAACCCTCACGACCGAAGCCGCCACATTTTGAGTGTGGTGCGTCTACCAATTTCGCCACCCGCCCTTAGGTGTTTCTTTTTCTTTTCGATCTTTTTCTTTTTTATTATTGCACATCATTGACGAACCTTGCAACAAAGATTGATAACTTTGACTGCTGGCCCATTTGTCAATTTCTCGCGCTCGTAAAACTGGCACGGGATGGGTCAACTGACCCGTTTGAGCTTCCCGCAGCATTTCTCCCAACTCTGTGTTGCTCACATCATCGTAGGCCTGCGCTTGAGCTAAAAAGGCATCTACATTTAACTGAGGGGCCAAAGTAGGAGAACCACCTGCTAGTTTCATCAAGACAGATATTACCACCTTTGGGTCTTGAGTGACAAGTAGAGCAGCGCGATCGCAAGTAAACTCAGCACAACGCATCCACTCCAAAATCTGATTTTGCAAACCTTGAGCTATTATAGCACCCCAAGTCGATAATTGTCCGGCTGCCAAAACAATTATATTAGCCAAAGTCAAATAAACCCCATGCTCGCACTTCAAGTGCCCCAGTTCGTGGCCAATCACTGCTTGGACCTCCTCCGGTGTCAGTAAATCTATTAAAGAAGTGTGAACCACAATAAAAGGCTTTTTGCCCCGCATTGCAAAGGTATAAGCATTAGGCACCGGATGCTGGCGAACATAAAATTGGGGCGGTTCTAAATCTAAAACTTTACAAGCATTTAAAAACAATTTATAAAGCTCTGGCAATTGTTTTTCCCCTATTAAAACGCTAGAGGCAATATTTTCCATGTAAAAAAACTGCTCCCCAATAGGTCCAATTAACTGTCGCACCACTAAATCAAAACCGGGTAATTGTTTTAACGAATTAGTAGCTTGTAAATCTAAGGGATGGCGAAAAAAATCTGCCTTTAAACCTATTAAAGGGGTTTGGTAAAAACTCATAACCAATTAACAATTAAAAATTAACAATTAACAATTATCAAAACACGATTACTGTTGAGTTTGCTTCAGGTATTGACCGATAACCCTAAGTTTGAGGTGGGTTTCATCGAGAAAAACTCAATTTTAACCAACATGAAATCTTTGTCAATAACTCAATACCCACCCCTAACTTATAGTCGATTGTCTGTCCCCAATAAATCAGAGTTTTATTTGGGTTACACCGACAAATTCTTTTTAACTGAAGAATTATTAGGCATACCTGGTTCTATCCGCTGCAATTTAGCACCTAATTTTTGGAGTTTAACTTCTAATTGCTCGTAACCTCGGTCTAAATGTTGCAAACCTTGAAAAGTTGTTTCTCCATCAGCAGCCAAAGCAGCCAAAACTAAAGCAGCAGAAGACCTTAGATCCGTACCTACAACCGGTGCCCCAGATAACCTGGGTACTCCGTGGATTATAGCGTGGTTTCCCTTGACGCGGATATCGGCACCCATGCGGTTTAATTCGGCTACATGACGCAAGCGGTTCTCAAATACCGTTTCTGTAATGGTGCTATTCCCTTCGCTCAAACTCAATAAGGCCATAAACTGAGGCTGCATATCGGTAGGGAAACCGGGATAAGGTTGAGTCTCGATATCCGTGGCCGTATGCTGGTAAGCGGGGATAATGCGCAAGCGATCGCTAGCTTCTCTGATTATTTTAGCTCCCATCGCTTCTAACTTAAAAATGGCTGCCCTTAAGTGTTCGGGAACCACAGGTCCGATCGTAATTTCCGAACGAGTAATGGCCCCTGCCACTAAAAACGTACCCGCTTCAATGCGATCGGGAATGATTGGATAGTCTGTGGCATGAAGCTTAGAAACTCCATCAATAGTAATAGTCTTAGTACCTGCTCCCTCGATTTTAGCCCCCATGGACCGGCAAATATTGGCCAAGTCAACAACTTCCGGTTCTTGGGCAGCATTTTCTATAATTGTTTCCCCATCTGCCAGGGTTGCCGCCATCATTACGGTTTCGGTAGCGCCAACGCTAGGATAATCGAGATAAATTTTGGCCCCTTTTAATCTTTGCTTGCCGCCGTTGACATAAGCATGAACTATGCCTTTGTCTATGTAAACATTTGCACCTAGAGCTTGCAGTCCTCGGACGTGCAGCTCTACCGGCCTGGCACCGATGGCGCATCCTCCTGGCAGCGGTACTTTGGCAACTCCCAAACGGGCCAACAGGGGACCGATGACAAAAAAGCTGGCCCTCAGTTTTCTGACCAGTTCGTAGGGAGCTTCTGAGGTTTTTAAATCCCTGGCATCGATATCTAAAATGTCTCCGTTGCGCTTTAGTTTGACTCCTAAAGCCGATAAGACTTCGCCCATTCTGCTTATGTCTGCCAGGGAAGGAACGTTGCGCATCCGGCAATCGTCCGGACATAACAAGGTTGCTGCCATTATGGCTAGGGCTGAGTTTTTAGCTCCACCGATTTTGACGTGCCCTTCGAGTCGCGATGGACCCCATATTTGCAGCATGGGTTGGTCGGTTTCGGATTTTACGGAGAGGTTGGGTGAATTTAACGTGTAGGTAATGGCTTTGTCCTCCTAATTGTTTGCTTTATCTTTCAAATTTTTGACTTGATTCTACCGGAAAGTTTCTTCATCTTGACAAGTTGATAATTTTTTTTTTTTCAGATAAAATTAATGCTTTTTTTCCTCTTTATAAAATATTTTTGACCATAATAACGAGCGATCGCTCCCAGTTAATGTCCCCAAAAAGTGCGCCAATGGCGCACTTTTTCTGGCCAGATAATTAATTTTGAGAACATAAGGTTCCCCAATTTGAGTGGCCTTTAATCGAAGGGCGATCGCTCCCAGTTAATGTCCCCAAAAAGTGCGC
>CAZUCT010000153.1:5169-5280 GCA_964619285.1 uncultured bacterium
AGTGGCCTTTAATCGAAGGGCGATCGCTCCCAGTTAATGTCCCCAAAAAGTGCGCCAATGGCGGACTTTTTCTGGCCAGATAATTAATTGGGGGAACATAAGGTTCCCCCA
>CAZUCT010000153.1:5380-17672 GCA_964619285.1 uncultured bacterium
TTTGAGTGGCCTTTAATCGAAGAGCGATCGCTCCCAGTTAATGTCCCCAAAAAGTCCGCAATTGCGGACTTTTTCTGGCCAGATAATTAATTGGGGGAACATAAGGTTCCCCAATTTGAGTGGCCTTTAATCGAAGAGCGATCGCTCCCAGTTAATGTCCCCAAAAAGTGCGCAATTGCGCACTTTTTCTGGCCAGATAATTAATTTTGAGAACATAAGGTTCCCCAATTTGAGTGGCCTTTAATCGAAGGGCGATCGCTCCCAGTTAATGTCCCCAAAAAGTGCGCAATTGCGCACTTTTTCTGGCCAGATAATCAATTTTTGAGAACATAAGGTTCTCATTTTTGAGAGGCCAAAGGTTTGAATGGAACTGCGCTCGCATCCAGGCCAAAATCAGATTCTTTGTTATAATCCGCTAAAAATCTCAAATATAATAGGTAAACTAACTGAGGTCTGAGATGGAAATAGGCGTTCCCAAGGAAATAAAAGACCAGGAATTCCGAGTAGGGCTGAGTCCTGCCAGCGTCAGAGCGTGTACCGACAAAGGCCATCAAGTATTTGTAGAAACTAAAGCCGGTATTGGGGCAGGTTTCACCGACGAAGACTACTCTAAAGCAGGAGCCAAGATAGAAACAAATGCCAAAGATGCTTGGAACCGAGAATTGGTAGTCAAAGTAAAAGAACCCCTGCCGGCAGAATATTCCCTAATCCAAAAAGGACAATTATTATTCACATATCTACATTTAGCAGCAAATCGCCAACTGACAGAAAACCTCATCGGTAGCGGAGTACAAGCGATCGCCTACGAAACCGTAGAACTCCCAGACAAAAGACTCCCCCTACTCGTACCCATGAGCATCATAGCGGGACGCCTGTCAGTCCAATTTGGAGCGAGATATCTCGAACGCCAACAAGGAGGACGAGGAGTATTATTAGGGGGAGTCCCCGGAGTCAAACCGGGCAAAGTCGTAATTCTCGGGGCCGGTGTCGTGGGCACCGAAGCGGCAAAAATAGCAGTGGGCATGGGAGCTAGAGTTACTATTTTTGATATCAATGTCGATCGCCTATCCTATTTAGAAACCTTATTTGGTTCCAGAGTGGAATTGATTTATAGCAGTTCTTCTCCCATAGAAAAAGAAATACCCGATACGGACTTACTTATCGGCGCAGTTTTAGTCCTGGGACGTCGCGCACCCACACTGGTTTCCCGAGAGTTAGTCCAGAAAATGCGCCCCGGTGCTGTCATTATTGATGTAGCAGTAGATCAAGGAGGTTGCGTCGAGACTCTCAGGCCTACTTCCCACACCAGTCCTATTTATATAGAAGAAGAGGTCGTCCATTATGGCGTGCCCAATATGCCCGGGGCCGTTCCCTGGACGGCAACTCAAGCCTTAAATAACAGCACTTTACCGTATGTGTTGCAGCTAGCAGATAGGGGGGCCGAAGCTTTGGAAATAAATCCGGCTTTGGCCAGGGGAGTTAACGTCCGAGATGGCCGCCTGGTTCATCCAGCAGTGCGAGAAGTTTTTCCCGATCTGGCTAATTGACAGATTAAGAAACCCGGTTTTTCAGAGATTCATTGAGAAACCCGGTTTTTTGAAAAAACCGGGTTTCTGGGCCAGCTAAGTTTCCCAAATTAGAAAAATTTTTTTCAAAACTACTTGACAGTTAGAATTAAAGATGCAACAATAAAAAATTGTGACTAAGCGGAACTGGCGGAATTGGTAGACGCGCATGATTCAGGTTCATGTGGTGCAAGCCTTCCGGGTTCAAGTCCCGGGTTCCGCATTTAATTTAAAATCTCATTTAAGGTCTAAAAGCAGCAATGCTGACAAGCCTCCAAAATCCTTTGGTAAAACAAGCGCGGAAGCTACATCAGTCCAAAGGACGAAAGAGCCAGCAATTATTATTGTTGGAAGGGACTCATCTATTGGAAGAAGCTTGTGCTAGCTCTTATCCACTGGAAACAGTTTTTTGTACTGCTCAGTGGCAAGGGAAACATCCGCAGCTTTGGGAAAATTTAAGCAAGCGGGCCAAGAGAGTAGAATTAGTCAGTCCTAAAGTTTTAGAGGCCATAGCCACTACTGTCAACCCAGATGGAGCGATCGCCACCGCCCCGCGAAGTGGGAGAGATTCCCCGCCGATAACCAGTCTGGGACTAGCATTAGAAACGATCCAAGATCCGGGTAACTTGGGCGCTATTATCAGAACGGCTGCAGCTACCGACGCTGAAGGCTTGCTGGTCAGTTCTGATAGCGCCGACCTAGACCATCCCAAGGTACTACGGGCCTCTGCTGGAACTTGGTTCAAGCTAGCAATAGGAGTTAGCTGCGATTTAGTAGGCCAACTAGAGCGATACCAACAACAAGGTTTGCAAGTGGTGGCAACGGTTCCCAATGCTGGATTAAATTATTGGCAAATAGATCTGCGAGAACCAACCATCATTTTATTGGGTAACGAAGGGGCAGGTCTGTCGAAAGAGGCCATCGAACTGGCGGGTAAAACCATTTCCATTCCTTTGAGTCGCGGTGTAGAATCTTTAAACGTGGCCATAATTGCAGCTCTTATTCTCTACGAAGCACAAAGGCAACGAAATTAATCGGAACTAGGTTTGTGTTGCTGGTCCATGTAATGCTCGATATCCTCGATCGCTTCTTCGAGTTCTGATAAAGTGAACTGACTTGACTTGTCCTGCTGCTTGTTGGGGCGGCGATCCTTGGGAGTCTGTTTGGGCAAGGGTTGTTTTTGTCGCTGGGGCGGCGACTCTGGCGTTAAATTTTCTGTTAATTCATGCTCCAGAGACTTCAAGAATTGTTGAGCCGCAGCACGACGTAGTTCTTTATTATCCATCAATAATTACCTGTTAGTTTTATGGCTGATTTTTCTTGTCTGAGGGGCGTAACCCCTATCAGTTCTTGTCTGAGGGGCGTAACCCCTATCAGTATTTTGACAAAAATGGTATTTTTCTGCGAACTGGGCAGCTTTGATGTTTTTTTATCTTAAAATAATTCCATTTAATTAGCTATTTAAAAGTTTCAAATTTAGCAAAGCCTAGCTAAAAAAACTAGCAAAAAAACTAGCAAAAAAACTAGCAAAAAATTCTGTTTCTTTATCTTAGGGGTTCCCTTTAAAAGTAGGTAGAAAAAGTAGGTAGAATCCGTTCTTACTATAATTACTAACGAAAACGAAAAAAAAAGGGAGGTAGGAAAGACCAGAAATAAAAAATTAACAATAACCTAATTAGCGATTATTTTTGGTTAATTGCCAATAAATTAACCATTAGTTTCGATTAAGAATAATTACTCTCCCGCAGCCAGTACCCAGTAAGACTGAGAAAAAAACAAGCACCACCCAAAAATACTACTTGTCAAAAGATTCTCTTTATAGTAAAGTCGATTGCACGGCAAAAATAATCGCTGTTTCCTCAAAAAATCCTGCAATGGCAAGATTGCCAGAGAGAATCTAGCTGAGTAAAAGCTCATAGCAAAAGACTTTCAAAGCTATATTGGATAACTTACTAAAAAAAGCTAAAAGGAGAAAAAATGAGCAAAAAATTTGATTACGATTTAGTAATTATTGGTGCCGGCGTAGGAGGACATGGGGCAGCCCTACACGCTGTTAGTTGCGGTTTAAAAACAGCTATAATCGAAGCCGCAGACATGGGCGGCACTTGCATTAACCGGGGTTGCATCCCTTCAAAAGCACTGTTGGCGGCCTCCGGTCGAGTGCGAGAGTTGCGCGATGCCCATCACCTGAACAGTTTAGGAATTAAACTGGGAAATGTCAGCTTCGATCGCCCCTCCATCGCCTCCCACGCTAACAACATGGTTAGCAAGCTACGAGGAGACATGACCAAAAGTCTCAAACGTCTGGGAGTAGATGTCCTAGTCGGTTGGGGCAAAATGGCGGGTCCGCAAAAAGTAACGGTGGAGACAGAAAAGGGCGAAAAAACTGTTAAAGCTAAAGATATCATCTTAGCCCCCGGTTCTATTCCTTTCGTTCCGCCCGGTATCGAACTAGACGGCAAAACTGTTTTTACCAGCGACGATGCCGTAAGATTAGAATCTTTGCCCCAGTGGGTGGCGATCGTGGGTAGCGGTTATATCGGTCTGGAATTTTCCGATGTTTATACGGCCCTCGGCTGCGAAATTACGATGATAGAAGCCCTGGACCGCTTGATGCCGACTTTTGATGCGGATATTGCCAAAATAGCGGAACGAGTTTTAATTCAACCTCGGGATATCGAAACCCGAGTGGGAAAATTGGCCCTGAAAGTTACCCCCGGTTCTCCAGTGGTAATCGAACTGGCCGATGCTAAAACTAAAGAGGTTGAAGAGGTTTTGGAAGTTGATGCTTGTTTGGTGGCCACGGGCCGGATTCCTTTTACTAAAAATTTGGGACTGGACTCGGTGGGAGTGGAAGTCGATCGTCGCGGTTTTATTCCGGCCAACGAGAAAATGCAGGTTTTGTCTGGAGGGGAACCGGTTGCTAATTTATGGGCGATCGGCGATGCTACTGGTAAAATGATGTTGGCTCATGCAGCCTCCGCTCAAGGGATTACTGCGATCGAGAATATTTGCGATCGCCCCCGAGAGGTCGATTATCGCAGTATCCCCGCTGCTGCTTTTACTCACCCAGAAATTAGTTATGTCGGTTTGACAGAAGCGGCAGCTAAAGATTTAGGCCAATCGGCAGGTTTTGAGGTGGCCAGCGTGCGGACCTATTTTAAGGCCAATTCTAAGGCAGTGGCAGAAGGAGAAACGGACGGCATCGCTAAGGTGATTTACCGCAAAGATAACGGAGAGCTTCTGGGAGTTCATCTGATCGGAATGCACGCGGCGGATCTAATTCAAGAGGCAGCTAACGCGATCGCCCTACGTCAATCGGTTCGCGAATTGGCCTTTAACGTACATACCCATCCCACTCTTTCAGAAGTTTTGGATGAAGCCTACAAACGAGCGATCGCTCATTAGTTTTATTGCTAATTGTTAATGGCTAATAGCTAAGGTCAGCAATTAACAATTAGCAATTGACAATTAGCAATTAGCAATTACTTAATTTATGAAAATACGTCGTCGCCCGCCAAATCCAGCAGTAGAAATCAAATATTTGCGCTATGAAGTAGCTTACCCCGATTCTAAACCGCGCCATATATTAGAAGAAATAGTCTGGCATAAAGAAATTGAAGTAGATAAAATGCGGGAACAGATTCCCTTATTAGAACTCAAAAAAAAGGTGGTATCTCTCTCGCCTCCTCGGAATTTTTTAGCAGCTTTGCGTCAAGGAAAAACTAAACCCGCCGTTATTGCCGAAATCAAAAAAGCATCTCCCAGTAAAGGAGTAATTAGAGAAGAATTCGATCCAGTGGCGATCGCTCTTTCTTACGAACGAGGAAATGCAACTTGTATTTCTGTTTTAACGGATAAAAAATTCTTTCAAGGTAGCTTTGAAAACTTAGCTAAAGTCCGGGCCACTGTCGATTTACCTTTGCTATGCAAAGAATTTATAATTTATCCGTATCAAATTTATCTTGCCCGCCAATACGGTGCCGATGCAGTTTTATTAATAGCTGCAATTTTGTCAGACCAAGACCTAAAGTATTTTGTAAAAATTGTTAAAGCTTTGGGGATGACACCTTTAGTTGAAGTTCATAACTTAGAGGAACTGGATAGGGTTTTGGCTATTGAAGGGATAACCTTAGTGGGTATCAATAATCGCAATTTGGAGAATTTTTCAGTTAATTTAGATACTACTAAAGCCTTAATGGAGGCACGAAGCGAGCAGTTGCGGGAACGAGATATTTTAGTAGTGAGCGAATCGGGACTGCACGGGCCCCACGACTTAAATTTAGTGGCAAGCGCCGGGGCAGATGCGGTTTTAATTGGGGAGTCTTTGATGAGACAAGCTTCTCCAGATACAGCAATAGGTAAGCTTTTGGGCTCTGGGGTCGCCAATTCAATTTAAACTAGATGTTTTTGTCCAGAATTAGAATGGTGGGAATAGTAACAAAACTTATCTAGTCAATTGATAAAACTTGTGAATGTCTCGACTGCACAAGAGAAACTTTAAAACTTAATCTCTAAAATCGATGGAACCAATTCCTATTCCCGCTCGCGTTCACTACGAATTATTACTGCAAATTCTAGAGAAAAAAACAATTAGGGCAGTGGAACGCAATTCTATTCAATACGAACAAGTTAACCAACTTATCGTTACTCTTCGCAAAGCTTTAGCTATCCAAAAGCAATTGGAAGATAGCTGCCAACAAGCTTGTTTGCCAGTGGAACCGCGTTGGTCTCTCAATGAAATGAAAAGCGAGTAATTAAACTCGGTTTTTTGGTTGGATCAAAAAATAGGGTGCAAACCCTATCTATTTGCCATGTCAATTTTTGCACTTCTGGAGATTAGTGCTAAAAATCTTAAGAAAAAAATAAGATGTTTTTGAAGGGAGTTCGGTTTAAATAAACAACAGCACTAATCCTAGACAAAGATTGAAAAGGAGCGACATAGCAATGGACGATAAATTAATGTTGATGATTCCCGGGCCCACACCGGTACCAGAACAAGCCTTGTTGGCAATGGCCAAGCATCCCATAGGCCACCGCAGCGGAGATTTTTCTAAAATCATGGCCGAGGTGACAGAAAACCTCAAATGGGTGCATCAAACTCAGAATGATGTCTTAGTCGTGGCGGCTAGCGGAACTGGGGCGATGGAAGCGGGTATCATTAATTTCTTGAGTAGGGGCGATCGCGTTCTCTGTGGATGTAACGGTAAGTTTGGCGATCGCTGGGCCGAAATTGCGGAAGCTTACGGCCTGCAAGTTGAAAAAATAACAGCGGAATGGGGCCAACCCTTGGATGCGGAACAGTTTCGAGAAAAGCTCGAAGCTGACAGCGAAAAACAAATTAAAGCGGTCATTATTACTCACAGCGAAACCTCCACCGGAGTTCTCAACGATCTAGAAACTATTAATCGTCACGTCAAGGCTCACGGCGAAGCTTTGATAATAGTGGATGCAGTTACCAGCCTGGGAGCAGTCAACATACCTATAGATGAATTAGCTCTAGATGTGGTAGGCTCCGGTTCTCAAAAGGGATACATGATTCCCCCTGGTTTGGGTTTTGTGACAGTCAGTTCTAAAGCTTGGGAAGCTTATAAAAATGCCAATTTGCCTCGTTATTATTTCGATCTGGGCAAATATCGCAAGGATGCTGCTAAAAATACTACGCCCTTCACCCCACCAGTGAATTTGTTCTTTGCTTTGCAAGCATCCCTGAAGATGATGAAAGCAGAAGGACTGGAAAATATTTTTGCCCGCCACCAACGGCTGACGAAGACAGCTCGGGCGGCGGTTAAGGCTTTAGGAATGCCGCTTTTCGCTCCCGATGAGGCTGCCAGTACGGCTGTTACTGCTGTGGCACCGTCGGCGGGAGTTGATGCCGAACAAATTCGGGCTTTGATGAAGAAGCAGTTTGATATTGCTTTGGCTGGGGGACAAAATCATCTCAAGGGGAAGATTTTCCGCATCGGACATTTGGGTTTTGTTAGCGATCGCGATCTTGTTAGCTGTATAGCTGCTTTAGAAGTAGTTTTGGGAGAAATGGGAGTAGAAGGCTTTACCCCTGGGGCGGGTGTTGCCGCAGCATCCAAGGTTTTAGCTGAATCTTAGGTTTGTTAAATTGTTAGTTAGTAGTTGTAGCATTGTTGGTTTGGCTACTAACTACTAACTATTAATTTTTTTTCTTATCCTTAAAATCTTGACTTTCAAGGTTTTTATTATCGCGGGTGCAGATCGTATTTGCTACTGGCTTTTTGTCAACTAACAAAAAGCGGAGATTTTTGGTTTCGCTTGCAAATAGAAATGTACGTTAAATTGCTGTTTCTAACCAATCAAAGATTTTATCCAATTGTTCTAGAGAAACTAATCCGTATTGCCAGAGAATCATGGGCAAAGAACTTGTATCTGGAGTGGTTTGAGGTCTTTCGTTAGTGCTTGCCCGCTCGGCAACTGCTATTGATGCTTGAGATATCGCTAATTCTTCTTTTAAAAAACGAATAAATCGAGCGTAGGTTTTTGGTGTCATACTTTTTCACCTCCTTATTCTTAGACACCATTTTCAGCGATGGTTTTGAGAGCCGATCGCTGTCTTGAGCCAGTTTATTATCTGTCTGAAAAGTTAATTGGGTTTTTTGGTTGTTTTTGGCCTTCGTTAATTTCAGAGTGTAGGGCAATTTTTAAGCCTTGTAGTCACGAGTTCGTGGCTTTTTGGGCTTTAAATGGCGGACTATTAAGCCAGATAAAATAGGCAATGCTGGTTTGAGCCGCTCGCCAAAGCCTAGTTGCGAACGTTCCATCTATCTCCAAAAGGAGCGATCGCTATTCCGCAAAAGATTTTTGATTTATTGGCAGATTTTTAAAAATCTTACCGCCAATGAAAAATTGCAGCAAGGTTGATGTTTATTTTTTTGCATCCTTGGCTGTCCTCTTTCTTCTACCAAAAGATAGATATTAGAGCCTACATCTTTACTGGTTAAGTATTTTTACTTAATCCTTTTGTCAACTGTTTTGTTTCGGTATTTCTACTACTGCTTGAGTGACATGCTCCCACACTAAGCTTGCGCTATAGTGTGGGCTTCTCGTTTCGTAGCCCCGGTATTCCGTCGGGCTCCACGAGCTTTAAGGACGGAATGCCCTGCCGCCCTATTTTTTATGTTTATTGCTGCGTTCACATCGCGGTCTATGACAATACCGCAGTGGGGGCAACAATACCGCAGTGGGGGCAACAATGAGTTCTGATAGATAATTCTTTAGGGACTTTTTCACCGCAGTTCGAGCAATTTTGACTGGTATTTTGAGGATTCACAGCTATTGTTTTCTGTCCAGCATTCTCAGCTTTGACAGTTAAAATAGTTAGGAATTGTCCCCACCCAGCATCGTTAATTGATTTACTCAATCGGGTTTTTGCCAGCCGCCCTTTAGAAAAAAAATTAAATGTTTAAGTTTTCGTGGGCGATAACTTCAGCTTTTGATAATAATTCATTGGCTGTTTTGAAATGAAAATTTTTACGCTTGTCGGCAACTTTTTTATGTTGTTTGCCTACTGCCTTGACAGCTTTTAACCATCTTTTGCTGCCTTTTTTCTTTCGAGATAAACGTTTTTGTAAAGTCTTTAACCGCTTCTGAGACTTTCGATAATGTCGAGCTATTTGCTCGCTTACGCTCGACGGAATTGGAACTACTTCTCCATCGCTTGTTGCCAATAAATCTTTCAGTCCCATATCAATTCCCAGAGTATTTTCTGATGTTGGTTTGAAATCAGAATTCAAAGCTGGAACTGATTTATCCTCCAACGACAAGGTTACATAATACCCATCAGCTTTACGGCTAATCGTGACTGTCTTGATTTGAAAACCATCTGGCAATGCGCGATGTTGAATTAACTTTACCTTACCTATTTTGGGTAAATTAATCTTATTTTATTCAAGACAGTCTTGCTTGATTTGAGGATAAGTAAAACTATGATAACGACCTTTTCTCTTAAACCTTGGTTTCCCTAATCTCTGCCCATTTTTATCTGCTTTAAACCATCTATCGAAGGCAAGTTTTACCCGTTTAATACAATCTTGCAATACTTGAGAATGAATTAACTTGTACTCAGTAAATTTATCTTTGGTATTTACCAAATCCTTTTTTTGAGAATAATAATCTGGATTATCTCTTAGTTGCGGAATTGGCATTATTAAAGGGCAAGCATTAACCGGACAACGGTTTTCTTCCCTCCATAAGAACCGCTCGCCCAACCGATAGTTGTACTGCCGACGCAACAAATCCAGCCACAATTCTATTACTGCGACTTGTTCTTTATTGGGCCTAAGCTTGTACTGGTAAGCGGTTCGCATATCTGCTTGAACTTGGTGTATGCTTTTATTGTAAGACCAATGCGTGAAAAACGACAGCTATTATGCCATCAAATTTTGCATCAAGTGGGCGTTCAGTGTCAGATTTAAAGGCCCATTTAAGATTAATAACCAAATACAGGAAAGATGTTTTTACGGCATTAATGCTGACTCGCTTAAATGAAATTCTGGAAGAATTATTAATTAAGTGGGAATGCAAATTAAGAGAATTTAATGGGGAGGAAAACCATGTTCATATTTGGTTTCAGTACCATCCCAACCTTATGTTAAGCCAGCTAGTTAATAACGTTAAAACAGTTACAAGCCGACGGTTAAGAAAAGAATTTGCAGCAACATTTTAATCCTATTTACTGAAAAGATGTTCTCTGGAATGGTTCCTATTTTATTGCTTCTTGCGGTGGGGTAACAATTTCCACTTTGAAAAAGTACATTTAAAACCAGAAAACCCCAGAATAATATTGTAAATTAGTGGGACATCAAGTCCCACTAATTTACCGCCAATTCATCTCACACCAAATTAAAATTATGGTGTGAGGCGTCTTGGCGGGTCAGCTAAAATATAGCTTTTTGAGTATTCAAATCCGCAAAGACAGCTAGCTGCACGAATAAACTTTTTTAGTCTATAAGACCTCTCCAGAAAAGATGATGAAACCCTTAATATTAAAGGCTCACTATGGTGATTTTTGGAGAGGTCTATAGTAAAAAACTACTATGACTACAAATAATCACTTCAATTCTTAGATTATTTGTAGATTTTTTCTACTTTAGATATTCCTCACACCAGATGGGGACAGCTTTTACGAATTAAAGAAACTTTAAGGTCAAAATTTTAGCACTGTTTTGTGCAGATTTGTCTTTTTAGTTTATAAAATAATTCTAAGTTTTATCAAGTTTTGTAAAATTTTTTAAGATTTAGATTTTGGAGTTTAAGGGCTATTAGTCTCTAAAAACTGAAGAACGAGGCGATCGCCCACTGCCAGCCCCAATTCGGAGGCACGGCCCGCTCTTAATTCGATTACGCCGTCAATGGGAACGTCGGGGCCATAAGTGGGACAAGGTTCGGCAGTACAGGGAGGGACATCAGGAATAATGGCCCGTACCACTCCATCGCGGATAAAGATCATATCGAGGGAAATGAGGCAATTTTTCATCCAAAAACGCACGGGGCGAGGGGGGTTAAAGGGAAAAAGCATACCGCGATCGTCAGCTAAAAAAGTTCTGTACATCAACCCCATCGCTTGTTCTTCTGGAGTTTCTGCCACTTCGAGTTTAATAGTTTCTCCACCAAGAACCACCGTAGCAGTAATCGGTAAAATTTGACCCCGACTAGACTCTTCCGTTACTGTTGGGGATGTTTCTGCCAAAGCAAGAGGCAAAAGGGAAGAACAACTGCCGAGGAAAAATAAACTCAAAGTCAAGCCAAACAAACGAGTTAAATTAATCATATTTTATTGCTAATTGCTAATTGTTAATTATCAATTGCTAATTGTTAATTGTTAACCGTCTATCTGACCTGAGCCCGTCTTCAGTTAGCAATTAGCAACTAGCAATTAGCCATTTTCTTTTAAGTTTCTCGAAGGACGTAACCGACTCCTCGGACGGTTTGAATCAGACGTTTTTCGCCTTCTCGTTCGATTTTAAGTCGCAAATATCTGATATAAACCTCAATGACATTAGATTCGCCCATAAAATCGTAACCCCAGACATTTTCTAAAATCTGTTCGCGGCTCAAAACCTCCCGTGGATGCTCCATGATAAACTTTAACAATTCAAATTCCTTCATGGTGAAATCAATTTTGCGGCCATTACGAAAACCTTGGCGGGCAGACAAATCCAGGACTAAATCGCTAAAACGTAATTGATAGGTATCGGGTGTATTGGGTTTGAGATAAAAATGGACCAGTTGTAAAAATTCCTCTCTCCGATAGGGTTTGAGGAAATAGTCATCGGCACCACATTCTAGGCAAGCGGCGCGATCTTCAACGGTATCCCGTGCCATTAATAGGAGTATATGGACTTCACGGTCCATGCTTCTGAGATGGGAGGACAAAGAAAGTCCCGACTCTCCGGGTAGCATCCGGTCGATTACAATTAAGTCTGGCTGAAGTTCTACCGTACGATGAAGTCCAATAGTTGTGTTCTGGGCCAGAATGGGATAATAACCAGATTCTTTGAGGTCTAAACTCACCTGTTGAGCGAGATTTTCGTCGGTTTCAACTATGAGGACTACAGGATGTTGAGGGATGGTTAGGGTTTTCATAGAGAGGTTAGAAATGCTAAAGAGATTTTTTTTTGGTTTTAACACAACTTCTCAGATTCTGCTGTACAATACCTCAACAATGGAGGCAAAACCTGGTAAAACCTGGTAATGCC
>CAZUCT010000154.1:0-17609 GCA_964619285.1 uncultured bacterium
TTTTTGCCCCTGGGTGAAACACTCCCAAGAGCGCGATCGCTATATGTGCTTAAAGTGCGGGCTCGAACGAAATTTCAACGAAACAAACGGCTTTTATATTCTCTTAACCTGTATCGTCATAGCCGTATTTATAACCCTAGTGACTGGTTTTAGCCAGAAACAAGATAATCCCCCCATCCAACGCTCGCAAATTTCCTCAGAAAACCTCGATTAAATATCCACTTCAATTAAGAAACCCGGTTTTGCAGAAAAAACCGGGTTTCTGGGCGGGTGAGGAAACCGGGTTTCTGGGTTTTTTGGAAAAACCAGGTTTCTAGGCGCTCCAGAAATAAAAAATCATAATTTTTCTGAAATTAATTAGCTAAAAAAAGCTGAATTAACTTTTTTAAAAACATAAAAATTAGGTCTTTACGTTACCATTTATCGCCTTTAAGATGAAATTATCGGGGCATTAAACAGACTCAATTCCCCCGAATCAAAAACGTTAACTTTATCCATTAGGAGCAACTATAATGAAAACTCAAATACTTCTTTCCTCTTTCTTAGCGATCGCCCTAACCCTAACCAACTCTAAGATCGCCCTATCCGAAGAAAATACAACATCAGAACCTAAAAGGGATAAATCCTCAGAGGTCTGCGTTGACGAAAACGGCAACAAATTCCCCTGTCCTTAATCGAAAAATTGCCCGTTGCCGGGTAAGCGATTAATCGCACCCCAGAAACATTAATCGCATCCCAGAAACCGGGTAATTTTGGCAAAACCGGGTTTGTTATAATCGATAGCTAAAATAAAAAGTTTTGAAAAACTTCAACCTGGATGGAGTTTTGGAGAAGGTTCTAAATTCGACCGAAATATCTTGGCTAAAGGGATTCAGTTAATTGAAATCGCAAATTATTTCGGTTTTAAAGAAACTGATGCCTTCCCCGGGCTGAGTGGTGAAGTCATGGTAACACTTTATTTAGAAGAAAACTATTAGGAATTTACAATAAAACCAGTTAGAACAACAAATTATACTCAAGACCGTAAGGAACTGCGCTTTTGCCCTTAATGCCCAGAGCAAGGCACGCTCTTAACTCAAAGAAAGAAAGCTGTTTTTGAGTGTGAGTCATGAGTGTGAGTCGCGAGTATGAGAAGCGCAATTGCTCCCAGTGCCGAGTATAGCAACACAGGAGATATCTGCCACTACAACATCAAGAACTTAACAGATAAAAGTGCGAGTAACTTTTTTAAAAAATTCAGATTGATGAGTTTCAAATCTGTGAAAATGGAACTTATCGAAGTTTGAGTTTAGACGATCTAATCTCAAAAGAAGAAACCAGTTAAGTTTGTTACCTACTTTAAGAGCGATCGCCGGGAGCATCGAATCTTTGTAAAAATATTTTTTTCACCGCGATCGTCTCAAATCTCGAACCTCAAACATCTCTAACCTCTGACCTCTGACCTCTGACCTCTAACCTCTGACCTCTGACCTCTGACCTCTGACCTCTGACCTCTGACCTCTGACCTCTAACCTCTGACCTCAAACATCTCTGACCTCTGACCTCTGACCTCTAACCTAAAGCGTTGAATTGTAGGTTTTCAAATTGCATTGAGATGCTCCCGCGATCGCCTCCCAAAATACTCCCAAGAATTATTATGGGACCGGAGTATTTTACTCTGGCCCAGAAATTCTAGCGGGCCCAAAAAAAATCTTTTCTCAAACTATTGCATTAATTTAACAGACGTGCTTTAATAAAAAAATAAGTCGGTTCTAACGGTGGCCAGCCGCTAGAGGAAACGGGGAAAGTTCGGTGCAAGTCCGGCGCTGTCCCGCAACTGTGATGAGGCCCTAATAAATGTCAGTCTCTCAGCCAGAATGCCCGCCGATTTTATAGTTAACTTTTGAAAACATCTGCGAGGTACGGATGATGACTGATTTAGTATTGGCAAATTTAGTATTGCCAAAATTGACGTTGCCCTACTGGCAAACTGCTGGCTCGCTACGAATAGCAAAGTTGGGCAAATTACCGCCGCCAAAAAAGAAATAAATCGCCAAATATTAGGGGCCAAGCATCGAGGCGTTAACTGTTATTTGGTTAACTGTTATTTGACAGTAGAAAAGTTAACGTCCGTAAGCTTTGCCTGTCGATAAAAAAGCACGATTAGCGCGGAAAGCTGCGAAAAAATAGCGATTGTTTTTCTGTTTTTCCAAAAAAGCAAAAAAGCGGCGATCGCATATTGTTTACCCTGCCTGCAAAAACCCAACTTGCAAGCAGTAATTTTGCGGGATTTAAACACAACAGCCAAAAATGACAGCTTGGCATTTGTTGAAGTTTCCAGGGATGGAGCGAACTTTGCCCGTTTTCTTAGGGACTCTTTGACTGGGGAACCGGTGAAGAGCGAAGGCGTTATCGACCCGACACGGGTTTATAATTTAGCTGGCAAGCACGTTAATAATGCTTCTGAATTTGAAGGAGAATTTTTGGGCGGTTCTTGGGGAACTCCTTTTAATTTAGATGACTTAATTAACGATTCTTTGGTAACTTCCGGTCAAGTAGATCTTAATGCCATCCGCTTCGTTCGCATTGTGGATATTCCCGGCGACGGTAGTTTTTGAGATGCTTCGGGAGACCCGATTTTCGCTCCTTGGTCGACGGCAGCTCCCACTGCTACTTCTGGCGGTTTCGATTTGGAGGCGATCGGCGTAATTAATGTTATTTAATTTATCAAAATAAGGAAAAGTAAAATGAATGAAACTCAACAAATTACCGTGCTTTTTTCGCAAGATAATTATAACTTGTGGAGCGCCGCTCAAAAGGCGATCGCTAGTTCCGCTTTATGGAAAATTCTCTTAATCGCGATCGGCAGCGCCAGCAGTATTATTTATCCCCACGTTCCTTTAGTAGGTTTTGCTGCTATTAGCGGGGCAACTTTAAATAGAAAACAAGCGGTTATTGCTTCGACAACCATTTGGTTTTTCAATCAATTCTCTGGTTTTACTATCCGCCAATATCCCCAGACTTCGGAATCTTTTACTTGGGGAATTGTCATGGGTTTGGGAACTTTATTAGTGACAATAATAGCAGGCATAAAACCTAAATTTAGCAGCGAAAAAGTTTGGGGACATTATGGGTGGTTAGCTGCTAGTTTGGTGGCAGGATATGTTTTGTTTGAAGGAGGAATTTTACTCACCGCTCAATTAATGGTGGGAGACGGACATGGTTTAACTGCGGCTATTTTAGGGAGAATTTTTGTTAAGAATTTAGTGTGGGCGATCGCTCTTACTCTCATCCACAGTTTCCTCCTTTGGAATGCTATTAAATTCTCGAAAAGATACGAAAATTCCCAAATACCGTCCACCCCCGAAATTAACTGTCGCCCCCCTGCTTATGGCCGACGTTTTTAAGATAGCGTTTCCCAGTTTGGTGAGGTACCGCGATCGCATTTTTTCTTCATAATCATAATCGCGACTCACACTCATGACTCACACTCAAAGAAGAGCGTCTTTTTTTGAGTAAAAGTATTCGCCACGAGTACTCGTCATGAAAAGTAAAAACTGTACCTCATAAGTTTGAGAATTGCTATAATTAAAATCGGAGTCAATCTCATGCATATATCCGACGGTTATTTGCCAGCTTCAACCTGTATTGGCGGTTATGCGCTTACGGGTTTGGTAACGTGGTATTCTCTGCGAAAAATTAAGCGAGAAAAAGACCCTACGGAGAGCATTCCCAAAGCTTCCCTGCTGGCTGCTGCATTCTTTGTGAGTTCTTCAGTGACAATACCCGTGCCACCTAGCAGCGTTCACCCGTTGCTTAACGGGTTGTTAGGCATAGTCTTGGGATACTATGCTTTTCCTGCGATTCTCGTCGGCTTATTTTTTCAGGCAGCGGTGCTGTCTCATGGCGGGTTGACTACTTTGGGCATCAACGCGCTGACGGCAGGCGTTCCCGCGCTTTTAGCACATTATTTATTTAAACTCAGTCGCCCACTGAGATTGAGAAACTTATGGTTGACTGGCGTTATATCTTTTGCTGGGGGAGCTGGTGGGGTGGCAATAACGGTTTTGATGCTATTTGGTCTCCTGATTGCTAATATTCCCGCAGAGCTTGATGCTAGCGTGGAGCGATCGACTATTGTCAGTACCCTGGTAATTGCCCACATTCCCTTGATGTTGGTTGAAGGAGCGCTTACGGCAACGGTAGTGAGTTTTCTGCAAAAGACAAAACCAGAATTGTTGCCAGAAAGGTAAAAATTTAACGATTTTTGCTAATGGCTAATGGCTAATTGCTAATTGTTAATTGCTAATTGTTAATTCTGAGGGAGTCTTTTCGGACATTTGACCTCAGATTTAGCGAATGTCGAACGTACCTTTTGAAATCAAATCAACAGAAACTATGTCAATTTGGAAGGTCATTGATGACTCTTTGAAGTCCATCGATGACTCTTTGAAGCTCATCCCATGACCCTCGGAAGCTCATCCCATGACCCTCGGAAGCTCATCAATGACTCTCTGAGGTCCATCGATAGCTAGTAGTCTCGAACAATAACTAAAAAAGCAATGAAACGAGCAAACAACTCAGACAATTGGCAACAAGAATTTATTGCTACAAACTTGCTAGTTATTGGATATAATGCTTGGCAAAGTTACTTAAGCAGCGATCGCGGTCTAGTTGTTTGTAGCACAAATTCCCCAGAACTCGGTGTCGCCGGAGAAACGTTCCAGGTACATTTCGTGCCTCGAAGACGTCTCGCACCATTTCTAAATGCTTGGTTGGCGGCACCCGATACGGTTCTTCTCAAGGGAAACTTTACTAACGCTCATATTCTCGAAGCAGTCGATAATTACAACCCAGAAAAAGATGCAGTTTTCTTGTTAGAATCGGGTACGAATGTCACCTTTTTTTATCTGACTAATTTACCGATTAGTCCGCCTGCTTGCTACGAACAAATCCTCAAATATTGGGACGAGTTTCAATCGCAAGAATCCTCCCAATATCAAAACTCCAATCGTCGTTAGTTTTTTCAAATTTTTAACAAATAACTATGCGTTTAATCCAACATAAAAAAGAAGCATTTTGGTTCGATCGGTTCGTTTCCATCGGTTACGACAATTTCATCAATCCGTTTTTTTGGGACGAAGGAATGCGAGCAGAAGTATTAGAATTAGCCCGACTGGATAGATCGGATTTGCGAGTTTTAGATGCGGGTGCGGGAACGGGATTTACCACAACCGGAATTGTGGAAAAGGTGAATCCTAAAAAGGTAACGATGTTAGACCAAAGTCCCCACCAACTAGCTAAAGCGCAAAAGAAAGCTATTTTAAATGATTGTCAAAAAATACTAGGAGACGTGGAAGAGTTACCGTTTCCTACCGATACTTTTGACCGCTATGTATCGACGGGCAGTATTGAAGGCGTGGCCGGAACCGCAACGGGCAATTGTTGAAGCTTATCGGGTGGTTAAACCGCGCGGTGTTGCTTTGATTATCGGACCTTTGCAACGAAAGAATCCTTTAGCTTGTTGGCTGTCGGATACTTGGATGTTGTTCCCTCCAGAAGATGATTAGATCGAATGGTATAAAGCGGCGGGTTTTACTGAGATTAAAAAAGTGTATGTAAAGCCGTATTGGTACGATAAAAGCGGGGGAAACGAATACGCGATCGCTATTGCCGGAGTCAAACCCGCTTCTGGGGAATCCTCGCTAAAGTTCCTACCAAAACGGGAAGATGTTGCAGAAGCGATGACTCCGGCTCGTTTCTTGAGTTTTACCTATCGGTTTATTATAGGTTCTGCTGCTGGGGCTTTGTTCGTACCGATAGCAATTTATAAGGCGATCGCGGCTAAGATTGGTAAGTAGTCTATAGGAACGAAACCCAACAGCAATTTTAGCGCTCTGATAGTTCTACCGATCGGACTGAAGGCTTTCTCAGGTTATTCAAGGATGCTCGCTGTAGTTACGAGCCAGCTCCATAAATGCATTGAGATAATCAACTTCGAGATCCGTGCGACGGACGCCCAAGAAGATTTGCTTTTGGACGCCGCCCGGGCCTAGTCGCACTGCACGCACGGGATATTTTTCAGAGAATTCCTCGACCAACCAGCGTGGTAGAGCCGCCACTCCGCGTCCGCAGGCAACCATTTGAAGCATCATGTCTGTGTTCTCGACAACTTTCTGTTTTCTGACCGTCATCCCCGCCGGAGCGAGGAAGCAGGTGTAGATATCTAGGCGATCGCGAGAAACCGGATAGGTGAAAAGCACTTCCTTGCCGAGCTGCTCGGGGATGACGTAATCCTTATCTCCAAGCGGGTGTTCCGAAGAAACCACCAGAACCTGCTCGTAGTCAAAGACCGGCTCAAAGTGTAGCGATTTTTTTCGCAGCGGATCGGGTGTCACCAGCAGGTCGATCTCATAAGCGAAGAGCGCACCGATGCCGCCAAATTGGAACTTCTGTTTGACCTCAAAATCCACCAACGGCCAGGCGCGTAAGTAGGGAGTCACGATCTTCTGCAGCCACTGGTAGCAGGGGTGGCACTCCATACCAATTCGTAATGTTCCCCGCTCGCCACGAGCGAACTGTTCTAATTGTTCTTCTGCGTGGACGAACTGGGGAATCAGGCGGTTGGCTGCGGTCAGCAAATAGGTTCCTGCCGGAGTGAGGCGAAGGCTACGTCCTTCCCTATACCAAAGCTTTACCCCTGCCCGATCTTCGAGCTTACGCATGCTGTGGCTCAACGCCGATTGTGTCAGGTGTAGCGCATTTGCGGCAGCGGTCATACTCCCATGCAAGTCAACCGCGCGGATAATATCAAGGTGGCTGCGTTCGAGAAATGTCATCAGTTTTCCATGAATTTTGCTCATTACTCCATGAGTAAATATCATTTGTATTTTTTTGTCAAGTCTGATATAGTAATATTCATGTTCAATAGACAACAAGGAAAACAGCAAAAGAAATTTGCTGGAATACTCTTACATCGGAGACAAGTTCTATGAGTACAAGCCATAAGACCACGATCGAAACACATTCCCTGGGATACCCTCGCATCGGAGCCAAGCGTGAATTAAAAAAGGCTACGGAAGCATATTGGAAAGGCGACCTGCCTCTTTCCGAGCTGATTGCCACAGGCAAGACCTTGCGCGAAATAAACTGGAAGAAGCAACAGGCAGCCGGAATCGATCTTATCCCGGTCAACGACTTCTCCTTTTACGACCAAGTGCTGGACATGAGCTGCCTGCTTGGCAATGTCCCGTCGCGTTTCCAGTGGGAAGGTGGGCCGACGGATATCAACACCGTTTTTACCATTGCCCGTGGTACGGAGGGCGGCGCTTCTTTGGTTGAAGACGAGAAGGACTGCCAAACAAACAAAATTTCCACTTTCGCCAGCGAGATGACAAAGTGGTTCGATACGAATTACCACTTCATCGTGCCTGAGTTTCGGGCGGATACAACTTTTTCCCTGAGCGGCACCAAAGTCTTCGATGAATTCGCGGAAGCTAAGGCACTGGGGATTAACGCGAAGCCAGTGCTAGTCGGCCCCGTGACTTACCTCTCCCTGGGCAAGGTACAGGATTCTAAAAACCCGGACTTTGAGCCGTTGACCCTCCTCGATAACCTTGTCTCCGTCTATGAAGAGATTATCGACAAGCTTGCAGCCCTCGGAGCGGAATGGATACAGCTCGATGAGCCGATTATGTCCACCGACCTTAGCGATCTACAGCGCGATGCTTTGAAGGCGGCTTATGAACGCCTCTCCAAGGCCAAAGGTTCGGCCAAGCTCCTCGTCACCACATATTTCGGTGGCGTAAGAGATAATCTTGAGGACTACCTTGCGTTGCCGGTTGACGCCTTGCACTTCGATTTTGTGCGGGGTTCGGAGGATATCGACACTGTTCTGGCCACTTTCCCACAGGACAAAATTCTCTCCGCAGGAATCGTCGAAGGCCGCAATATTTGGAAGAATGATTACGATGCCTCGCTAAAAGTTTTGCAGAAGGCCAAGGCCGCTGTTGGCCCGAATCGGCTCTGGGTCGCACCTAGCTGCTCGCTTCTGCATTCGCCCGTTACCCTGCAAAACGAACGAAAGCTTGATGAAGAGCTAAAAAGCTGGCTGGCCTTTGCCGACGAGAAACTCACGGAAGTCACCGAACTCCGGCAGCTTCTCGATGAAGTCGGCAGTGCGGAAGCTCTTGAAGCCAACCGTGCCGCCGCTGCTTCTCGAAAGTCCAGCAAGCGCATCCATAATGATGCCGTGAAAAAGCGCCTTGCTGAGGTTAAGCCCAGCGATTTCGACCGCGCCTCGGCCTTTGCCGAACGCCAATCCAAACAGCGGGCCAAACTCAGTTTGCCGGATTTCCCGACCACGACCATCGGCTCATTCCCGCAGACCAAGGAAGTGCGTCATGCACGGGCCCAGTGGAAGAAAGGAACCCTAAGCGATGCGGACTACGACCAGTTCATTAAGGCAGAAATTGCTAAATGCGTTGCTTTCCAGAACGAGATCGGGATTGATATGCCCGTTCACGGCGAGTTCGAGCGCAATGACATGGTGGAATACTTTGGCGAAAATCTCGAAGGCTTTGCCTTTACCAGCAACGGCTGGGTGCAGAGCTTTGGTACTCGCTATGTGAAGCCGCCGATCGTCTTTGGCGATGTCAGCCGTCCCAAGGCCATGACTGTTTACTGGTCCGAGTATGCTCAAACCCTGACCGATCGCCCGATGAAGGGGATGCTCACCGGCCCGGTTACGATCCTCCAGTGGAGCTTCGTGCGCGACGACCAGCCGCGCTCCGTCACCGCCCATCAGATTGCCCTGGCCATTCGCGATGAAGTGGTGGACCTCGAAGCCGCCGGGATCGCCGCCATCCAGATTGATGAACCGGCTTTCCGCGAAGGCCTGCCGTTACGCCGGAGCGAGTGGGATAACTATCTCGACTGGGCGGTGAAGGGTTTTCACCTCAGTGCCTGCGGCGTGAAGGATGATACCCAGATCCACACTCATATGTGCTACTCCGAGTTCAACGACATCATCGAATCCATCGCCGCTCTGGATGCCGATGTCATCACTATTGAGACCTCGCGCTCAAATATGGAGCTGCTCGATGCCTTTGTCGATTTCAAGTATCCCAATGAGATTGGCCCAGGTGTCTATGACATCCACTCGCCACGGGTGCCCCCCACCGATGAAATGAGTAACCTCATGTCAAAAGCGGAAGCCGTGTTACCGCGTAAGAACCTCTGGGTCAACCCCGATTGTGGCCTCAAGACCCGTCAATGGTCGGAAGTGAAGCCTTCCCTCGTCAACATGGTTGAGACCGCAGTAAAACTTCGTGCTACGGCAGTTTCGAGAGGTGAATGATGCGACCCCCCGCTGAGGTCTGGCAGGGTTGCTCAGGTCACTGGCAGCCTGCCTTTATTCGAGAAAACCTATTGCCGCTGGGTCATGCTGCCTGGCAGGGGTATCTGACCCACGGGCGGGGACTCGTCGCCTGTGAAGTGGAGGGGGTAGATGCGATCGCCGTGGATTGGAGGAGCGATCTCGTGCAATATCGCCTCCAGTACATTCCCGCTGGTGCTATCCCTACTTATCTCAAATCCCATCATCTGTCAGCGGATTTTATCCATCGCCTGATGAATACGGTGCAAACTTATACCCCCGATCGAGATATTTCGATCGCCATTGAGGGGAACGAATCGATTGAGATTTATTGGTTGCGGAATTTGGCGATCGCCCCTCCCGATTGCTATCGCCAGGTGTGCGATCGCTGGGATGAATTTAACCTAGAACCTGAGTATGACAGGAGGCACAACAATGTCGATCGATGAGCCAACGCCTCGTTCAGACCTGAACGCTGACATCAAAATTCGCCAACTCCAGCAGTACCTCCACTGCCCTGGGCGAATCCCCACTGCTCCCCACCCGTTTGTCAAGCAAATGGCACTGAAACAGCCGAATTCTCGTCAGTCTGAGCATCGCTTGCGGAATCTGCTCGCGGTGATACTGACAGGCTTTATAGTGTTGTCGTTGCTAGGAGCATCCTCGCTGGTTAAACCGCTAGCACTCCTCTTCGGACGGTCTGTAGAGCGACCCCATCGAGACCATCAGATTTATCCCCTGCCAGAGTTCTCAATGTCGGTAAAGGAAAGCTCACCCCCTCTACCTCCAGAAACAATTGCTCTGGACGGGGGCTTGGATAACAACTAACGAACACCATGGTCAAAAAGTCAGATTTTGTCTTAGCGCCTTACATAAAAAGCAGCGATCGACGCGCCACCTATCAAATTCTCAACACCGTGGTTCCCTACATTGTGCTGTGGGTTTTGGCTGTTAAAACGGTCTCCATTTCCCTCTGGCTGTTGCCGCCGATCGTTGGGTTAATGGTGCTTTTTTTGTTGCGCTGCTTTTCGCTGATGCATGATTGCGGACACTATTCCCTATTTCGATCCAAACGGGCCAATAGAGTGGTGGGCTTTGCGCTGGGAGTCGCTAACGCGATCCCTCAATATGCCTGGTCGAGGGATCATGCCTATCACCACAAAACCAATGGCGACTGGCAACGGTATCGCGGTATTGGTGACTTTCTCTCTGTCGAAGAGTTTGCTCAACTCAGCGCCTTTGACCAGAAACTCTACGGCCTACTTCGGCAGCCACTTATGACTCTGCCGGGAGGTTTCTTCTATCTCGTGATTCAGCCCAGGCTGACGTTGATATTAGGTATTCTCGGGTTTGTCAGGCACGGGTTGACCTGCTTAAAAACTAATGGGTTCAAAAACTTCAGATCGATTGTTTCTTCATATAAGTCCGAGCATTGGCAGACAAGCAAAGAGTTTTGGGATGTGCTGTCGAACAACATTCTTGTTGTAGGCAGTTGGTTTATTTTGAGCCATCTAGTCGGACTGGGACTATTTTGGGGTCTGTATGCAACTGTGATGACCTTGGCTGGAGCAATTTTTATCTGTGTCTTTTTTGTACAACACAATTTTGAAGGTGCATCAGCCCAGAAAACTGTGGATTGGGACTACCTGTGCGGGGCGATTGAGGGTAGCAGCTATCTAGATTTGCCACCCATTCTGCGCTGGTTTACCGCCGATATCAGCTACCACACCATTCACCATCTCTCAGAGCGAATTCCGAACTACAACTTGGCCGCCTGCCATCGAGCCAATTCTCACCTGCTCTCGAATGTGACAACCCTGCGGCTTGGCGATGTACTCCACTGTTCCAAATTTATCCTGTGGGATGCCGCCGCTAATCGGCTGGTTCCAGTACCAACCAAGAAAAAGGCATTGTTCGCGGCTTAGATGGCGGGCATAACTCCCCCGAAAAAGCAGCTTTAAACTGTCTTCTCAAACGGCGAGTGATGCCTGTTTTACAGCGATCGAAATTTCTGACCAAAGGAAAGCGCCGATCGCTAATTGATTTCCTTCATTTTTTAGTCATTAACGAATTAAGTGCCATGAACATTTTGCTTTGGATGATAGGCTTTTTACTGATTCTCTTGGCTATTGGCCTCGGGATTTACCTGCTCACAGCCCGTCGCTATCAATCCTCTGAATCGGTCGCTAGCTCCTACGACGACTGGACGAATGACGGCATTCTGGAATTTTACTGGGGCGAACACATCCACCTCGGTCACTACGGCTCCCCGCCCCGACGTAAAAATTTCATCCAGTCCAAACATGACTTCGTGCATGAAATGGTCAAATGGGGCCGTTTAGAGACATTGCCCCAAGGGACAACGGTGTTGGATGTGGGTTGCGGCATTGGTGGCAGCAGCCGCATCTTGGCGAAAGAGTATGGCTTTGCCGTAACGGGCATTACCATCAGCCCGCAACAGGTACGGCGAGCGCAGGAACTGACACCCCCGGAGACGAACGCCCAGTTTCAGGTGGATGATGCCCTGAACCTCTCCTTCCCGGATGCCAGTTTTGATGTGGTCTGGTCCATCGAGGCGGGGCCGCACATGCCCGACAAAGCCCGCTATGCCCAGGAGATGCTGCGCGTCCTCAAACCGGGCGGCATTTTGGTGGTGGCCGACTGGAACCAGCGGGACGATCGCCTGGTTCCCCTGAACGGATGGGAGCGCCCGGTGATGAAACAACTGCTCGATCAATGGTCGCATCCGGCGTTTTCGAGTATTGAAGGCTTTGCGGAACAGTTGGAAGCCACCGGGCTGGTCGCCGATCGAGTGACGATCGCGGACTGGACCCAAGAAACCCTACCCGCTTGGCTCGATTCAATCTGGCAGGGCATTGTCCGCCCGAAAGGACTGCTGAAATTTGGGTTCGTTGGGTTTATTAAGTCCCTGCGGGAAGTGCCGACGTTCCTATTGATGCGCCTTGCCTTTGGTGCCCGATTGTGTCGCTTTGGTATGTTCCGGGCGGTGCGGGCGGCTTCCCCAAACGCCTCTATTCAAAGCGTGGCTTCCGAACAAAATGACCAAAAAAAAAGGGTTTCAAGCCTCGCCCTTTTAGGGCGAATGCATGATGCATGTATATACTCTTTTAAAACCTCAATAGGAGCGCCGCCAGCAGAAGCAGCGATCGCGGCCAAGATTGCTAAGTAGGGCTTGCTGAAAAAGTCCTGTGTGAGGGGAAAGACAAGGGAGTGTGGGGAGTGTGGGGAGTGTGGGGAGTGTGGGAGGACAAGGTAGTTTTAACCTCTTCCTTGTCCTTCTTGTCCCCCTTGTCCCCCTTGTCCTCCTTGTCTCCCTTGTCCCCCTTGTCTCCCTTGTCCCCGAAAGTCCCGTTAATTGATATTACCCCCATTAATAAAGAACTGGGCTTCCTCCCAAACTTCTGCGCCAACTTCCCGTCCCACAACGCGAGCGTTGAGGTCTCCCTCGGTAAAGTGGATGCCGCCGTACAAGCGGGAAATGCCCGACTCGTCCGCCGCATCGCTAAAAGTCGACCAGAACAAAGTCACCTCTTCAGTGGGAGTGACTCCGGGCTCGAAGATCGAACTACCGGGTTCGGCAGTAAAGGAACCGCCAAACTCGTCGCTACCCGTCGCCCGTTTCAGAATTTCCGCCGCCGCCGCGCTAAAAGTGCTGTGACCGGAGACGTACTCGGCAAAAGGAGGCGTCGGAGCTTCGATTCTTTGATAAGGCTTCCACTCGCTGCCGTCAATTAACTGGGTACCCTCTCCCGGACCTCCCCAGGCAGGCACCTCTTGACCGTCGAACAGTTCGCGGATCGCCGTTATCGGACGAACGTAATCATAAAAAGTCTTCGCCTCCCAAGCAGCAATGCCGGCATCGAAGACCGCGTTACCCAAGGGGAAGAACATCTTAATATCCTCGTCCAAACTGTTAGCATCCCGTTCGGAGACAAACTGTCCGAAGGTCATCCAACTGCCTGGCGGGAAAGAAGTACCCGGGCCGTCTTCCCAAAATTCGGCGATAATTTTCTGCTCGTCGGTGAGGTTGGCGCTAATATTGAGGATTTCCCCGACTCGCTGTTGGAATAAGGCGGTATCTGCCTCTGGGGGCGCGGGCGGTCGGAATTGCTCCCCAGATTCTAGAGCAAAGGGAATGACTTCCCCCCACTGGGGCGTTAGGAATTTTTGCACGGTGCCGGCGGGATCGTCTAGTGGCTCTCGTAAGGGTTGCCAGCGGTTGAGGTCTACTATTTCATCGGGACTGTTGACCGGTTGATAGTCGGTCGCGTCCTCGTATCCGTTTAACTGGTTGCTGCCGTCGTTGCGTCGGAAGTTTAGCAAGGCGTCCGCCGAGACGGTGCCGATGCCTTCGGGGGTGTCGGTGTCTGTGGATGCCAGACTCGGATCGTATCCCAGGTCTAGCATGACTCCGTTAAAGAGTTCCATTTGCTCTGGGAACAAATCTACTAAAGTACGATAGGCGGCGTAACTCATAGCCTCGCTTTTGTTGAGGATGGTGTTTTCTTCTCTGGGCCGCTGCAAGCTGTCTCCCAGTTGGGTGCCAACGGCATCCGGGTCGTAGGCGGCCCAAGCATCGAACATGGCTGTATGTACCATGCCGTAAACCCTAGAGGCGATGGTGGGACCGGGGTTAGTGTTGCGCACCGCTTGTTGGGCCGCTTCGTCCCAGATAGGCACGACTCGGGAGTATATTTCCCGACCTTCGGCTTTACCGTATCTGAGGTAGTGTTCTAAACAGCTAGTCATTTCTCCCGTGAGGGGGTCTATCGCTTCTGCAACTCCGGGATTATTTTGTAGATAAAATTCTTCGTCAAATTGGGCGCTGGGATCCCGACCTTCTAGTTGACCGAAGTTGAGATAATGTTCCGCTCCCGATGCAAATGCTCCACTTTCTACGGCGGCGGCAATATCGGGGTTGTTACCTAAATAGTAGTTTTCGTTAAATAAAGGGTTGGGACTATACCCTTGAGATTGTCCTACTTCGAGGTAGTGGTCCATCGCCGAGGCGAAAGTCCCGTTTTGAATCGCTGTAGCAGCGTCGGGGCGCTCGCTTAAATAATAGGCTTCGTCGAAAAGAGTCTCAAGATTAAGCATTGCGTTAACGTTGTAAGACCAATTTGTTAAAGAGCCCAAAGAGTTATACTCAACACGGGAAGGAATTGCGCTTTTTTGAGGTCAGAGGTCAGAGGTCAGAGGTCAGAAAGGTAAGAGGTTTGAGGTTTTCGGTTCAAAAACGCAGTTTTTGCCCGCGTCGAGTATAGAACCCCCCAAACCCCCCTTCCCAAGAAAGGGGTTTAAGAGTTAAAACCTCTACCATAACAGCGATTAGACGGCACTCTATCTAAATCGCTCAATAGCGAACTGTCTGGAATTGGAGGCGATCGCTATTGGGATTGTAAAGAGCATAAACCGCTTCCCCCGGTTTTCTGCCGACATTTCCCACCCCGATAACTCGCCCTTTCGGTGGGGCGATCGTTTGAACTGCTTGCTCCGAGTCTAAAGTTTTAACGGCGCTAGAAACTGCACCGCCTTCTAACTCGTAATCGAACGCTCGACCGGATCTACCGCAGAAAATTCGATTGACTGCTGCCCGTTGCAACCGATCCAACATTTCCCAAGGAGGAGTTTCTGGAGTCAGTTCGTCGCTAGCGCTGACGCTGCTGCCGTGAGCGAGCAAGCAGTCGAGTTCGATAAAACCAAAATGCTGTCCTCGCAACCATTGTACCGACTCCCGAGAAACGCTCTTCCAGAGCAACTGCACCGTATCGCCTCCATAGCGCTGTAATAATTCTCTCGGTTCGCTAGTGGCTCCCACTCCATGCAAAATAAAACACTGCTCTTCCCACCAACCGATGCAAACCTGCGGCGTTAATTCCCCGGCAGCGGGAAAACGCAGCCGGCGCAGCACCTCTTCGCTTTCCGGTCTCGGTCCGACCAGATCCCCGATAACGTACAAACTATCTATAGATAGTCGCTGCTGCTTGCAGTCCGCAAGCACCGCTTCATAAGCGAGTAGATTTCCTTCAATTCCGCTTAAAATTGCCCACATTTTCCTGACTACTCCCAACTTTTTTTATCGTAACATCAAAGCAACTTCTTTAGCAAAATAGGTCAAAATCAAATCCGCTCCCGCCCGTTTCATGCAAGTAAGGGTTTCCAAGATAACCTTTTTTTCATCCAACCAACCCTGTCGTGCCGCTGCTTTAATCATCGCATATTCTCCGCTGACATTATAAGCAACAACAGGTAAATTAGTAGATTTCCTGGTGCGGCAGATAATATCCATATAAGCTAAAGCTGGCTTGACCATTACCATATCTGCTCCTTCGGCAATATCGAGAGCCACTTCTTTAATCGCTTCCCTGGCATTGGCAGGATCCATTTGATAAGTTTTTTTATCGCCAAATTTGGGAGCAGATTCTAGAGCATCTCGGAAAGGACCGTAATAAGCGGATGCGTATTTGGCAGAATAGGCCAGGATGCCGACATTAATATAACCGGCCTCATCTAAAGCTCGGCGAATGGCTCCCACTCGACCATCCATCATATCTGAAGGAGCCACCAAATCTGCTCCCGCTTCAGCTTGGGAAACAGCCATTTTCGCTAAAACGGCCACGGTTTCATCGTTGAGGATGATGCCATCTTTGACTATGCCATCGTGACCGTAGCTCGAAAACGGATCCAGGGCAACATCAGTTATAACTACGATTTGCGGCACTTGCTGTTTGATGGCCCTGACGGCACGCTGTACCAAACCTTCGGGGTTATAGCCTTCTTTGCCCTCGTTGTCTTTCTTTTCTTCGGAAATGAGAGGAAACAGAGCGATCGCTTTTATTCCCAAATTAAAAGCATCGGCCACTTCTAATAGCAGCAAGTCTAGGGAATAGCGATAACAGTCGGGCATGGAAGGAATCTCTTCTTTGAGACCTTCTCCTTCCATGACGAATACAGGATAAATCAAATCGTTAACGCTCAAGTGGGTCTCGCGTACCATGTCGCGCAAACCTTGATGTTGGCGCAAGCGGCGAGGGCGATGCAATACTGATGGAATAGAAGAAGTAGTAGTTTTATCGGACATGATTGTTTAGTAATGGGTAAGTGTAGGCAAGAGGCAAGAGGCAAAAGGCAAAAGGAAAGAGAATACCAATCGTAGCAGCTATTGACTTCTCCCCGGTCTAAAGACGCGGGGATTCTTAAGCAGTCCAGAAACGAACTCTTAAAGGCATAGTCAATGTGCCTCTACCAACTCCTTTAAGAGAAAATCCTAAAGTTGTTGCTACTTTTTTGAGGATATTAGCTGCCCCATTAATATCAGCATTAACTAACAAACCATTTTGAGTTTGATATAAACCTCGTTTAATTCGTTTACCTGACGCTTTCCAGCGTTCGGGTTTTTCACCGATTGTTGGCAGAAAATCATCATCTAAAAACGATGCTTGTGAGGTGTAGGATTCCTCAGTTTCGATAAATTCTATGCCGTACAACTCGCATAACTGATTAATCCGTTCTTTAAGTTTTGCTGTGGGAATTTGTACAAACTTTTGGTTGTTTTTACCGCCAATATCAATGGACTGTTTTTGTCTTTTGTTCCAACCAAGTACTATGCGACCAATGCCACGTTCTAAACAATTATTAATAACTAATCTTGCTGTTTTGTTAACGGCATCGCGCATTTGTCGATTGCGTTTCTCAGTTATTTTAGCTAGCTTTTTAGACCAAAATCCTTGGGGTTTACCTTCTTTAATTGTGGCAACCTGCTTGTTATACCATTGGTTTTTTGACTTAAGATGTTTGCCATCAATTATGAAACTTGTACCGACATTGGAAACGCAGCTTAACCAGTTATCAACTCCGTGGTCAATACCTAAAACTTTGTCTTTGTTTAACTGAGGTTTATCAGCTTTTAACTCATAAACCCATTCAACATAAAAGCAACCATTACGAGGTAGAATCCTAATCTCTCTTATTTCTTTAAACTCAAGATTACTGGGAAAGTTTAGGAAAAAACTATCAATCTTAAAAAGAGCTTTAACTTTCTTTCCTAAAGGTACTCTTACCTTACCTTTTTCTAGTTTTAAAGCTTGTTTGGGATAAGTTATTGCTCCCATTCCTCCTTTTTTGCGATACTTAGGCAGTTGGGGCTTATCTGCTAATTCCCCTTTATTGTATTTCTTAGATAGCTCTTTATAGGACTTAAATGCCTCTGCTACTCCTCTGAGAGTTTGCTGTG
>CAZUCT010000155.1:0-17460 GCA_964619285.1 uncultured bacterium
AACAATCGCTAAAGCGATTACTACGAACAATCGCTAAAGCGATTACTACGAACCTTTATTCCAAGGCGGCCCTCAAATTTCCTTGAGATTTTGCCAGTAACCCTTCCGCCTCCTCCTTAGTCGCGCCCTTCCAGTGCATCAATAAGGCCAACTTTACCGAATTGCCGCTTTTATTCAACAGGTCCGCCGCCTGTAGCCGATCGCATTCCGTTAAATCGCAAATAATCCTCATGGCGCGATCGCGCAATTTCTGATTCTTCACGGCCACATCCACCATGCGATTGCCATAAACCTTCCCCAACCGCACCATCGCCGAGGTGGACAAAATATTTAAAGCCATCTTCGTCACCGTTCCCGCCTTCAGTCTGGTAGAACCGGCCAACAATTCCGGCCCCGTCAGCAAGCGAATATCCGCATCTGCCTCCATATCCACCTGCTCTGCCGGCACGCAGGCCATAAAAATAGTTTTCGCGCCTCGCTGGCGGGCCCCGTGCAAGGCCCCTCGGACGAAAGGTGTCGTGCCACCGGCAGTTATACCGAGTACCGCATCCAAATTAGTAACGTGGCGCATGGCGATCGCCTTCTCCCCATCTTCCGCCCTATCTTCCAAATCCTCCGAACTTCGCACTAACGCTCCCGCCCCGCCCGCAATTATTCCTTGTACCATTTCCGGTGGGGTACAAAACGTCGGCGGACACTCAGCAGCATCCAATACTCCCAGACGACCGCTCGTGCCCGCACCTACATACAATAATCTACCTCCTTCCCGCAAACACGCAGTGGCGATATCGATAGCTTTAGCTAGCTGTTCCCTAGCTCTGGCGATCGCCAAAAGAGTTTGGACGTCCTCTCGATTAAACAAATCGACCAATTCCAACGAACTTAACTGGTCCAAATTCCAGCTATTAGGATTTACCAGCTCCGTTAATAAATGGCCTCTTTCTTCTAAATTTTTCATTGACAAAAATCCGTTAATATGATATAGCAACTAAAAAGCAAAAGGCAGCAAGAGGCAAAAGGCATTCATGGCGATTCCCCATTCCCCATTCCCCATTTCCCATTCCCCATTCCCAATTTCCAACTTCTACAAAAGCTTTTCCAACTGGCTGCGAATTCGATCCAACTCGCTCTGGGGCAGCTCGGTTTCTTCTTTTTGACCCCCCGTTTCCAAATCTATTTGCTCCACATTCAGATCTGGAGGAATAGCCAATTGTCCCGCCGGCACCAATTGCCAGTCATAATCTGCGCTCCTGCAAAACTCGACAATTTCCCCCTCGTCGAAATGTTCGACGCTAGCCGTGGGGAAATCCTGAGCTTCGAGCAATCCCGCGTAACGAATGGCATCGTCTTCCGACTCAAACATCAGAACTGTATTGCGTTCCCCTGCCTGAATTGTATGGATGCCCTCATTTTCGGTGCGAGCGTTAAACAGTAAAACAAATACTCCCATAGTTGTTTTTTTACCTGAGCGATCGTTATTGAACTCTATCTTAAAGGAAAGGCATTCTCCCACAAAAGACAAACTTTGCCATAATCTCAATTCTTCATACTCATACTCATACTTTGTTAATTGTTAATTGTCAATTGTTAATTGTCAATTGTTAATTGTCAATTGTTAATTGTCAATTGTTAATTGAGATAAAATCTAAAATTATTCTGCGAGGCCCAAATCCATGACCGACAGTCCCCAAACCCCCCAAGATAAATCTAGCCGTCCCCGCCGACGCTGGCTGCGGGCGATCGCCTATAGCGGTATAGGAATAGGAACCGTCACCGTAGCGGGTGGAATAACACTAACCTGGTGGATACAAGAACAACTAGCTCCCACTATCAGTAACGCTCTCACTCAAATATTGCAAAGACCGATAACAGTAGGAAACCTAGAAAATATCGGTATCGGCTACTTAAAATTCGGGCCATCATCGGTACCGCCCACCGCCACCAGCCCCGATCGCGCAACCACCAACGCCGTAGAAGTGAGATTTCCGCTACTACCGCTCCTATCGCGCACCGTAAAACTCAACGTAACCCTAGTAGATGTCGAAGCCTACATCCACCAGCAGCCAGACGGCACCTTTGAAATACCCCAAATCGCTACCGGAGAACCCGGACCCATCAATATAGAAGTCCAAAGCCTGCGACTGCCAGACTTGCAAGCAACAATTCAACCGGCACCGCAACCCGGAGAAACAGTCCCAACCCCCATCGAACTAACAATAAACAACGCCACCATCAGAACCCAAAACCAACAACAACGGGCTCTGATAAATCTCGACGGCAGCTTTGCCAGCGGTGCCACCTTCGATATCGCCGTAGATGCCCGACTCCCCGAACAACATACCAAACTCGCAGTAGAAGCCAACTCCCTCAAAATTCCAGAACTAGCCCAACTAATCCCTCCAAATACCGGAGTGGAACTGCCGGCAGGAGAAATTAGCGCCGATGTCAGTCTGGAAATCATCGACAACCAAAAGCTGCAAAACCTCAACGGCAGCGTTAACCTTCAGGGAGTACGAGCAAAAATCGAAGCTTTGAGCAAGCCGATTTTCGCCAATGGCAAGACTGCCTTAATTGGTAACCGGGTGGTTTTAGACAACCTGGCCGTTAATTATGGAGCGATCGCCACCAAAATCGACGGCGAAGCGCGACTGGGCCCTAACTACGATCCGACTAAGGCAAGCTTCGACCTCGCCGCCGAAATTGCCCCCGTAGAAATCGACACTCTCTTAAACGCCGCCAGAGACGAACTGGATTTACAGTTAGAGAAAGCAGCAGGCGCAACAACCCAACAGTTGGAAAATCTCAAAACTCTACTGGATGGCGAAGTCACCACCAAAATTGCCCTAACCGGCAGTATGCCTTCCCCGACGATATCGGGTACAGTAGAAACCACCCAATTTACCCGAGTCGATCGCATCGGATTTAACGAAATCGCCACTAAATTTGAACTCGTTCCCCAATTCGGCCCCCAATTCCAATTAATCGCCGCCGGCATTTCCTTTTCCGATTTGGCGATCCGACCTGCCCTGGGAGGAGAGATAACCGGTTCGGGCAGCTATCAGTTGATACCGGAGAACGCAGAAGAAACAGAATCTCCCCAAAGCCAAAAAAATCGTAGGTCGGGCTCCGCGAACCTCCACCCAACAGCATTGGTTGGGTTTCGTTCCTCAACCCAGCCTACCACTTCTACTTCTATTATTATGGTGCGCGGCGCGCGCGCTACCCAATTCGCCCAATCCCCCATTCTAAATTCTGAATCCCCAATTCTAAATTCCCTAAACATCGACCTACAAATTAAAAATCTGCCAGTGGGAGAATTTGCCCGCCGCTACGGAGTGACATCGCCCCTGCCTTTGGGGAATCTCTCCGCCACCGTCAGCGCTACCGGCCCCATCGAAAATGTTAACGGGCAAGTTCTCTGGGAGCTAGCCGGCGGCGTTTACCCCGCCAAGGGCAAAATTAACATTAATAACAGTCGGGCAACTATAGAAGAAGCGATCGCCAACATCGGCAGCGGCAACCTCCAACTCGACGGGTTCGCCAATTTGGAAAATTGGGAAGTCACCGCCACTGCCAACCGCATCCCCCTCGATGCCTTGCAACCTTTAGAACCTCTCGGCCTTCCTCCCGGTTTGGAGGGAACTGTCAGCGGTCAATTTCGGGCATCGGGGCCCGGCACCAACTTTACGCCCAACGCGATCGCCGCTAACGGCAGCGCCACCGCTGACATCGCCGGGGGCACCGCCAGCGTTACCGGTCAACTGAATAACGGTCGCTGGCAAGCTAACGCTAACTTTACCGAACTGCAATTAAACGAATTAGAAAGACTCGCCAATAATGTCACTTCTAGAAACCCGGTTTCTCTCCCCACTTCTAGAAACCCGGTTTCTCTCCCCACTTCTAGAAACCCGGTTTCTCAAAGAAACCGGGTTTCTGAGGGAATTTTCAATCGCGGCGATGGCAGTCTCAACCTTCGAGGTAACTTTAACGGCAGTCTCGATAATTTAACTCAAATTAACGGCAATTCCACTGCTACAATTAAAACTTTAGGAGGAAATATTAACGCTAATGCTAATATTGATTCCGGTCAAATTAGAGCGACTATTAATACTAATCAATTGGCATTAAATCCCTTAATAGATTTGGGAATTGAGGCGGCAGAGGTAACAGGCGAGATGCCTGTTATACGGGAACAAGCAAATCGGTTAAAATCTGTGGAAGCAAAACTTACTACTCGGGCTAACGTTTCTGCCAATTTAGCCAATTTATCTCCCAATGAAATTAACGCCAATCTTACGGCAAACTTACAAATAGATGAAGGAGCGATCGCTACCGAAGCAACCTTAAATTCTGGCAACTTTCAAGCCAACTTAGACACAACCCGCCTCGCCCTCAGCGACATCGAAGAAATTCTCAAAAAAACCGGTTTTCTTCCCTCTGGAAACGTGCTTTTTCCCAGAGAATCTGACGGACAAATCGAAGCTAAAGCGCGGCTATCTGGTACTATTAATAAAAACAACAATAGCCCAAATTTAGAAGCAATTAATCTTAATGCAGATGCCAAGTTAATTATTGCCGGCGGAACCGTCGATGCTTCGGCTAGAGTAGATTCCGGGCGGTTTCAAACCTCAGTTAATACCGACAGAATAGCGGTCAATTCTTTATTAAATATCGTCGAAGAGATTCTCGATTCTGACGCTGTGGAACTCGACAGAAATCAGGTCGATAGTTTTAAAGAACAATTACCAACAATTACTGCTTTGAATTATACCTTTAAAATAGCCGCCAATGCCTCGGGAAATCTGAATAATTTAACTCCTACTGCTATTAATGGAAATTTGGATGCAGACCTAACAATAGATGGTAGCAACATCGAAGCTAATGGCAGTTTAAATCGCGGTCAATTCGAGGTAATTTTAGATACAGATAAAATAGCTTTTAGCCAGTTAGAAAAAACCCTCGCAAAAACCGTTCCCGATGTGGTATTACCCATAGCGCCAGATGGAGATATCGACGTTAATGGGAGGATAACTGGGAACATCGAAAATCTGAATCCAGAAGCGCTATCCGCCAACCTCGAAGCAAACTTAAGAGTAGAAAATAACCGGGCAAATGCGGTAGCAACTCTCAATTATGGGGTTATAGATGCGAGGGTAAATGCCGAGCCCGTTCCTCTCAGTTTCCTCGAAGAAATAGGAACGGAATTAGGATTAATACCCCCGTCGTTTTTGCCATTAGGAATAGATGGAGAAGTGGAGGTCCAAGGAAGCGTTTCGGGAACTATCAATTCACGAAACCCGGTTTTTTACCAACCGGGTTTCTCGGAGCCCGCGGGTAATTTTTACCAACCGGGTTTCTCGGAGCTCGCGGGTAATCTTAGCGGGCAAGTCCGTCTGGATGAAGGAGGCGAGATTAATTTATTGGGCAACCTCCAGGGGCAAGGATGGGAAGCATCGGTAGTAAGCGATCGCCTCGCCCTGAGTCAGTTTTCCGAGTTAATCGAAAAACAGGAGGCCGCCGCCCCGGCAGTAAATGGCATCCAGCAGGCGAGGAGTTTGCTGGGGCAACGGTCAAATGCCCCCATCCTCACCGGTTTTTTAGATGGGGAAGTAAATATAAGCGGTTCTTCTCTGACGAATTTCAGTCCCGAAGCGATAAGGGCAGCGGGAAATTTGGGAGTTTCCGAGTTACCGGTTTTGTTGCAACCCTTCGATACTGCTTTTAACTGGAATGGCGATCGCTTGGAAATAGAAAAAGCTGCCACTCCAGGATTTTTTGCCAGCGGTATCGTGGATGTAGATTTTGTTCGGGAACCCGGTTTTTCGACAGAAGTTAGCAACATCGACATTAACCTCGAAATGTCCGATTTCGACTTTGAATCTTTGCCCCAACAACAATTATTAAATACCGACGACCGCATCTTAATTGGTTTGCTGAATTTCGACGGTCGAATTAGGGGAAATTTAGAAAATTTAAGGTTAGCTGGAGACGTTAAATTAGAGAATTTAACGGTCAATCAAATAGCATTCGACCCAGTTTTAGCCGGCGGTTTAAATTTAGCCTTAAACGAAGGATTAAACCTCGAACTCGCGGGCAATAACGACCGCATCGAAGTAGCTTTAGACGACGAATTTTTCCCCAGTTCTTTTTTAGTTAAACTGGACGAAGCTGTAGCGAGGGGTGTCGTTCGCGGCGAGGATTTAGCAGTCGAACTCGATGACTTTCCCTTACAAGCTTTGCAAATAGTTCCAGTACCAAACATCGGGGTCGTCTCGGGTATTACCTCCGCAAACTTAACCGTATTTAACCTCAAAAGTTTCGATATTAACGAGATTCGCGCCGATGGAAAAGTAGCTATAGACGAGCCAGCAGTAGGTTATATAGAGGCAAAATCCTTTGGCGCGGAAATTAATTATGCTAGCGGAGTTGGCAAAGCCGATGGTAAATTGATTTTAGGAGAAAGCGAATACTTGTTAGATGCGACAGTAGATTTAAAGCTAAACGAGGCAGAATTTAATCCCGAATTTGCGGCGGCATTAAAAGTTACAGAAGGGAAAGTTCAAGATATTTTAACCGCTTTAAAATGGTTTAGTATTGAAGAAATAACCCAGCAAGCAGCTAATGGTTTTCAAGAACCAGTTTACGGCAGTGCTGTAGATTTAGAAACGGCTTCAGTAGGTATAAAAAATGCGCCTTTGTTGTTACAATTGCGGCGATTGAAAGAAATTCAAGCTTTGTTAGAACGCCAGGAACAATTGCGGGAAACGGCCTATCCAGTAGAGGTGCCGCCCCTGTCGGAATTAGCCGTAACTTTTAATGCCGCAATTAACGCTGAGGGTTCTTTAAAATCGGGGATAGAGGGGGATTTTCAGATAACCGGCGACGAGTGGCGGTGGGGGGTTTATGCGGTTGATAATTTCCTGCTGGAGGGTACTTATAAAAATGAGGTTTTAACGGTGTTGCCTTTGAGTTTGGAAACCGAAGGAGGGTTGTTGAGTTTTAGCGGGGTGGTAAGTCCGGAAACCTTTACCGGTCAGCTTATTGTAGAGAGTATTTTATTAGAAGAGTTGCAGAAATTTGCTAAGGATTTACCTACAGAAATAGTTAACGTTAAAGGGGAATTAAACGCGGTGGCGACTGTGGGGGGTACTCTGGCAAATCCTCGGGCGATCGGGGATATTAATATTATTAACGGTACTATCAACGGTCAAGAAATCAAAAAAGCAGAGACCGGCTTTAGTTACAACAACGCCAGGCTCAATTTTGGCGGGGATGCGGTGATAACGGGAGAGGAACCGATTTTGTTTTTGGGAACGATACCCTACCAGTTACCTTTTGCAGAAGTACCACCAGATAACGACATTATTAATATTAGCATGGAGCTAAAAGATGAGGCGTTAAAAATAGTTAACCTCTTTACCGACCAAATAATAGTAGAAGATGCCCAAGCGGAAGTGGGTTTGTTGGTGGGGGGAACTTTGGCCGCACCAAAACCCCAGGGTAAGGCTACTATTACAGAAATGACCGTGAGGGCGGCGGCCTTTCCGGATCCTCTGACCGATATTAAAGGATCGGTGTTGTTTGCGGGCGATCGCCTCTCAATAGAAGACAGCCTCACGGGCAGCTTAAGCGACGGCACCGTAACGGTAACGGGAGTTCTGCCGATTTTAGAACCTTTGTCAGCGGCGGACCCAGATACAGATAAGCCTTTAACCGTTGTCTTAAACCAGTTGAATATAGATTACGAGAGATTCTTCCAAGGAGATATCGACGGTCGGGTTATCGTCACCGGTGCGGCCCTCAGTCCGATAATTGGGGGCGATGTCGCGGTATCCGACGGCAGGGTATTGTTGAACGAAGCGGCGGGTTTTGCTTCCCAATTTGCCACCGTCGAAGAAACCCCCATCGTTCCCACCGGAGAAGAGTTTGAGATTCTTTTAAACGATTTAGAAGTGACTTTAGCCAACCGCCTGCGGATGATAAGTACGGGCCTGGCTAATTTTCAGGTTATCGGTAGTTTAACCCTCAACGGTAGCGCTAGCGACCCGGCCCCAAGCGGCGAAATCGACCTTCTCGGAGGTACGATTAATCTGTTTAGTACGGACTTGCGCTTGGATCGCGATTACCCAAATACGGCTATTTTCTATCCTTCTCTGGGACTAAATCCAATAGTAGATTTGGGTTTGGAGGCGTCGGTATTAGAAACAAGTCGCTCTAATGCTCCCACCGCGCCCTTGTCTTCCGAGGTTGCCGATACTCCCATCCAAGGCGGTTTGGGCAGTTCTCGGAAAATCAAAATTATTGCGACGGTGAAGGGACCCCTGACGGAGGCCCAGGATAATTTGGAGTTAACTAGCGTTCCCCAGCGAACGGAATCTCAGATTATCTCTTTGTTGGGGGGCAGCATCGTGGATACTTTCCGCGACGACAGCACTTTGGCCTTGGCGAATATTGCGAGTACGACCTTGTTTTCCGGTATCGAACAGGATGTTTTGGATGCTACGGGTTTGAGCGAGTTTCGGTTGTTTCCGGCGCGGACTTCTCAACCGGGTTCGGAACGGGCGTCGGAGCTGGGTGTCGGTTTGGAAGTGGGGCTCGACGTTACTAAGCGACTCGGGGCCTCGGTGACGCAGATTTTTGCGGCAAACGCTCCCACCGAGTTTTCTTTGCGTTATAACGTGAGCGATCGCGTGACTTTTCGCGGCGGTACTAATTTTCAGGATAATAGCGTTTTTTCTGTCGAGTATCAGTTAGAGTTTTAGGGAATGGGGAATGGGGGCCGGCGTTGGTATTGCCACCAGAAACCCGGTTTTTTACCAACCGGGTTTCTCGGACCCGGGTTTCTGGTGGCAATAAAACCGACATCCGATCGACACGGACGCCTAAGAAACCGGGTTTTTGCGAAAAACCCGGTTTCTGCTGGGGCCAAAAGCGCGTTGGCGAAGCGCAAGCGGCATGCAACATCGCTCAAAAAATGGCGAAGGTATTGTTCGTGCATACCGGGTTTCTGGCGGGCGAGTTAGCCTACAATTAACAATTAACGATAACTTTGGAATCCAATTGAAGACCGCTGGACCTGGGGTGGACACCCCTTGAAGGGTGGGGACTATTTGACTTGGACCTTAACTTTTGCTGAACAATAGTAGAAGCGATCGCTTTCGTATTGTTCGACCTTATCACAAAGTATTACTATGAAACTGAAAAGTATAACACTCCCCCTGCATAATGTCAATGATAAAACAAACTTTTCCAAGATTAATTTCCTAAGAAATGGAAATAAAGTAGAGAAATATAACACGCGGCGCGTTCAAAGTCAAGTATTGACAGCGAACTTTTTTTATGTTTTAATAGGCTCATGGAAAATAAACCCATCAGGATGGTATTATTATGATGAAGAAAGCAGAAGTATCGAGTGGAGATAACTTATGGGTATCTAATATACCTTATCCTCCTCGACCGGCAGAAGTGACGAACGAGCAATTAGAGGAGTGGGTAAACAACGACGATCCAGAACAAGTTTATCCTCCCCACCCTTATATTCCTTTAACCTGTTCTTAAGGGTTGCTATTGAAGGGTAAAACCACTACGGTAAATTGACCGGGGCAAAGCATTCGGAAACGAGATTTGGGGGTTTCAATTATGATTAATTCCCGAATGCTTTGCCCCTACAGGTTTTTATTTAGAATTTTGACGCGACTCGAATCGGTAAATGGTATGTTAAATAAACCACAATTAAAAAGCTGTTTCCGCATAGAAACAGTAAAACCAGAAGCTGTATTTATCCTTTCAGAGAGAAATTCTTTCCTCCTTCAAGGTCGCATTTATAATTTATTAGCTCCTTTTTTACCGTAGTTCTGACCGACGATTATCTGCGAGAGGAACTGGATGCCTTTAATAGATGGGCTTTAGAATCGCGACATCCTTAACTAAGACCCCTATCCTTAGAGTCTCAAGGTTTAATTCGCGCCTACATTGACGATCGCGATTTTACTACCGTTTTCGATGTTTTGGCAGACCTCCAAAAAAATATTAGCGGCATGAGTATGGGAAAAGGAAAAACCGATATTCAAGCAAAGGCGAGTGCTTTTGGGGAGGCGATCGAGAGATATTCTGCCATATTTCAAGGAGACGAAATTAGGTGCAAAGGCGTCTATCAAAAAATGGGAGACAAAGCAATTCATCCCAACGCCTCCATGCAGTTTAGCGAACGGCAATACCAAAATCGCCACCAGTGGAATGCCGCTTATCCTAGTTGGTTTCAGAAAGTGCCGGAACCCTTCGATGAGGAAAGAGAAATCGAATGGACTCCCGTTTGGTCTTTAACCGATCGGGATTTTAAATATTTACCTACTGCTTGCTGCTATTACAACTATCCCCAACCCCAACAGGCAAAACTAGATTGTTGGGCGGACACCAACGGTTGCGCTGCCGGCAACACTCTCGAAGAAGCCATCCTCCAAGGTTTTATGGAATTAGTGGAGCGGGATTGCGTGGCCTTGTGGTGGTACAATCGATTGCAGAGACCGAGGGTGGATTTAGATAGCTTCGACGATCCTTATTTTCAAGCAGTCGAGCAATATTACGCTTCCCTCAATCGCGAGCTTTGGGTGTTAGACATTACCAATGATTTTAACATTCCCGCTTTTGCCGCCATCTCCAACAGGAACGATCGCGAGGAACAGGACATTATCTTCGGTTTTGGCGCTCGCGTCGACCCCAAAATTGCCCTTGCCCGAGCCCTAACGGAGGTCCATCAATCCCTATTTTTGGTTTTGAACGCAAAACCCGATGGCAGCACCAATTATTCCCCTTTATGCGATTCAATTGCTCTAGAGTGGTGGAAAACAACAACCTTAGAAAATCAGCCTTATTTGGTTCCAACTTCCAACGCTCCCGTTAAGGTATATGCAGATTATCCCCATAATTCCCGCGATAACCTGCTAGAGGACGTGAAGGCTTGCCAGCAAATAGTCGAGGAACGGGGTATGGAGATGTTAGTCTTAGACCAAAGCCGTCTCGACCTCGGTTTAAAGGTAGTGAAAGTTATCGTTCCCGGAATGCGACACTTTTGGAACCGTTTGGCCCCGGGAAGGCTTTACGAAGTGCCAGTTAAATTAGGTTGGTTGGAGCGATCGCTTTCTGAAGACGAACTAAACCCTTTCCCCATGTGGATCTAATAAATTCCAAAAGGGCAAAGCATTCGGACAAAAACATTTTTGTTTTTTATCGGAATTTATCGCCCTCAGGCTTTGCCCCTACAATTCCCAATTACCCAATTCCCAATTTCAAATTATCCATGTTAAAAAATTATCAAATCGTCGATGCAGATGCCCACGTTCTCGAACCCTACGATCTTTGGGAGAAATATCTCGAACCTGCTTTCAAAAGTTACGCCCTATCCCCAGACTGGAAAATGGCTGGGGAAGAAATAGTTTACAAACATTCGGCTACTCTTGGAAAAAAAGGCTCTAACAAAATTACGGAAAACTATCCCGCGTCCGCACTCAACCGCTTCGATCCGGAGTCCCAGGTGAGGGTAATGAAGCAAATGGGAGTCGATATTTCCTTTGTTTATCCGACTCTGGGACTGTGGGCGATCGCGATCGATTCCATGAACCCCCAACTAGCAGGAGCGTTTATCCGAGCTTATAATAATTGGTTGCGCGACTTTTGCAGTTTCGACCCGGAACTGTTGAGGGGGGTGGGAGCGATTAACCTTCACGCTCCCGAAGAGATGATACCCGAATTGCATCGCATTGCCGAGTGGGGGTGGAAGGCAGTTTTATTGCGACCGAACCCGGTTAAAGGGCGAATTTTGAGCGACCCCGCTTACGAGCCTTTTTGGAGCGAATGCGAAAACCTGGGAATAGCGATCGGCATTCACGAGGGCTCCCATTCTCGGCTGCCCGCTACTGGAGCAGATCGGTTTGACAGTCATTTTGCCATGCACGCTTGCTCTCATCTTATGGAACATAAGATGGCAATGCTGGCGCTCATCGAAGGAGGCGTGTTAGAACGACATCCTCAACTCAAGGTAGGGTTTCTGGAATCTGGTTGCGGTTGGTTGCCCTATTGGTTGTGGCGACTGGATGAAGAGTTCGAGCAACTCTACTGGGAGGTGAAAGACAGGATAAAGATGAAGCCTTCGGAATATTTCCGCCGTCAGTGCTTTATCGGTATCGAACCTTCCGAACCATATTTAGGGGAGGTTATTAAATATATCGGTGCGGATAATTTGCTATTTGGTTCCGACTATCCCCACCACGATCGTAAACCGAAAATCGTTGAGGAAGCAGTGGCCCTTGAGGAAAAGTTATCGAAGGAAACGGTGCGGAAGATTTTATGGGACAATCCGGCCCGGTTTTATGGGATTGAAAAGGCATCGTAGAATTTTTTGCCAGTTTTAAAGGTCCAACGGGCGGTTAACCTAATTGTTAATTGTCAATTGATAAAAACTTCGACCATCAAGCAAAATCCAAAATTATGTAGGGGCAAAGCCTGAGGGCGATAACTGTGGGTAAAAATCGTTAACTTTTATGTCCGAATGCTTTGCCCCCCACGTCGAAAACCCCCAAAAAAATCCCCAACCAAATTAACTAATTAGGGTCTGCTGAATAAATCGAAAAAACTCTGGGGGGTGGGGAGGGACCGGAGGTGTGGTCGGGGTGGGGGGAAATTTTCGTACAGTAAAACTGACGGGTTAAATCAACTTTTTGGCAATCCCACACTCCCCACACTCCCCACACTCCCCACCCTCCCCACACTCTGACTTTTTCAGCAAGCCCTAATTATTTCATCGTATTGAGTATTCTCGCTTTCTGGGTTTTGTTTCATTAATTGAAATAACTCTTCTAATGAAGTATTATCTAGCCATTGATGGCGTTCTTTGGTATAGTCTCCCCGACCGGGGTTAAAGTCTTGAATAAATCGAATCGAATCGACAACTCCTAAAGAATTAATTAGGGCTTGATATCCAAGTCTGACAATTTCCTGCTGAGTTTTAGTCATTTTCGTTATCCTCTAATATCAATTAACAATTAACAATTAACAATTGGGTATTATAGCTGTTGTGGCGGGCCTCTGGTCCTTGTGGACCAATATCAAAACAGGGCTTGGCCAATTCAGAAACCCGGTTTCTTCGACAATACCTTCGCCAAAACGAAAAATGTTTAATTTGTAGGTTGGGCTCCACGCAGTGGAACCCAACATTTTCGTTGGGTTTCGTTGCACTTCACCCAACCTACAAGAAAATGGCGAAGGTATTGTTCGAGAAACCGGGTTTCTTGGTCCGCGATTTTTCAATGGCCTGGTCCGCGATTTCTCAATGGCCCCCTATTGACAAAAGAAGAAAAACGAGTAGAATGGACATGAAAATCGGTGCATCAATCCCAAACAGAAAACCGCCATAACTCCAAACTAATCCCATGATTAACCTCCCCAACTATCAAACCATAGAAGAAATCCACTCAAGCGATCGCTCCCTAATCTATCGCGCCAAATCTCAAAGCGATCGTAAACCTGCCTTCCTAAAAATACTAAAACCGGCCTATCCCCCACCGGAACGCATCGCCCAATTTCAACGAGAATACGAACTAACAAAATCTTTAAACATACCCGGGGCAGTCAAAGTCGATCGCATCGAAGAAACGAGCGATCGCTACTGGGCAATGGTAGTAGAAGACTTCGGCGGTAAATCCCTCAAACAAATCCTCCAAAAGCAAAAATTAACATTAGAAGAATTTCTTTCTATAGCCATAAAAATAAGCCAAATCCTCGGCGAACTACACCAACAACAAATAATCCACAAAGACATCAACCCCTCAAACGTAGTCTGGAACCAAGAAACCGACCAACTAAAAATCATCGACTTCGGCATCTCCACCAAACTATCGCGAGAAACGACAACCTTCCGCAACCCCAACCTTTTAGAAGGCACTTTAGCTTATATCTCCCCCGAACAAACTGGGAGGATGAACCGAGAGATAGATTACCGCAGCGACTTCTATTCCCTTGGAGTAACATTTTACGAACTGTTGATAGAGCAACTTCCCTTTGAAACAACCGACCCGATGGAATTAGTTCACTCCCACATCGCCAAACAACCGATATCCCCTCGCGAAAAAACTAAGGAGATTCCCCAAGCCGTTTCCGATATCGTAATGAAACTAATGGCAAAAACCGCAGAAGAGCGATATCAAAGCGCCTGGGGCTTAAAAGCGGACCTCGAAACCTGCCTTCAGCAACTACAAACCAACGGCAAAATAACCGAATTTACCCTCGCCACCAAAGATATCTCCGATAAATTCCAAATACCTCAAAAACTATACGGACGGCAACAGCAAGTAGAGCAACTATTAAGCAGTTTTGAACGAGTAAGCGAAGGCGCCACAGAAACCATTCTAGTAGCGGGTTACTCCGGTATCGGTAAATCCGCCTTAGTCAACGAAATCCACAAACCCATAACCAGACAAAAAGGCTACTTTATCTCCGGCAAATTCGACCAATTCAAACGAGACATACCCTACGCCGCCCTCATCCTCGCATTCCAAGAACTAATAAAACAACTGCTAACCGAAAGCGAAAGCCAACTGCAAGCGTGGAAGCAAAAATTATTAGATGCCCTGGGCAACAACGGCGAAGTCATCGCCGACGTCATCCCCGAAATCGAATTAATTATCGGCAAACAGCCCCCCGTCCCCCAACTGGGACCGACGGAATCTCAAAACCGATTCAACTTTGTATTCCAAAGCTTTATAGACGTATTTACCCAAAAAGAACATCCCCTAGTAATCTTCATCGACGACCTCCAGTGGGCGGACTTGGCATCCTTGAAATTGCTGGAATTGTTGATGACAGATAGCGATCGCCAATATCTGTTGTTAGTGGGAGCCTATCGAGACAACGAAGTAAGCCCCGCCCATCCTTTAATCCAAACTAGAGAACGCATCCAAGAACAAAAAGCTACAGTAAATACCATAACCCTCGAACCCTTAGAAATAAATTGGGTAAACCAATTAATCGCCGACACCCTAAAATGTCCGACAGCAGAAACGCAACCCCTGGCAGAATTAGCATTCGAGAAAACTCAAGGCAACCCCTTCTTCTTAACTCAATTACTGAAATCGCTATACGAAGACAACCAGCTATCCTTCGTTCCCAGCAGCGGTTCCTGGCAGTGGAACCTAGAACAAATTCAAGCCGTGGGAATTGCCGATAACGTCGTTGACTTAATGATAAGCAAGATAGAAAAGCTAGAAGCAAAAACTCAAAACGTTCTCAAACTAGCCGCCTGCATCGGCAACCAATTCGACTTAGCAATTATCTCCCTAGTTAGCGGCATCCCCATGTCGGAGACGGCGGTAGATTTATGGCCGGCTTTAGAACAAGGTTTCGTTTTGCCCCTAAGCGATGCCTACAAACTGCCAATAAACGATGAGGCAGAAACATCCATCCCCTACAAATTTTTGCACGATCGCGTCCAGCAAGCCGCATACTCCCTAATCCCAGAAGCGCAAAAGCAGCAAGTTCACTTGCAAATCGGTCAACTGCTGCTAAAAAATACCCCTCCAGACAAGCTCGAAGAAAGTATTTTTGCTCTCGTCAACCAGCTTAATCTGGGGGCAGATTTGATTGGTGAGGTTTCCGAGAGAAACGAATTAGCTCGCCTAAACCTGATGGCAGGGAAAAAAGCCAAGACATCCGCAGCATATCAAGCTGCTGCCAAGTATTTAAAGGCAGGCTTGCAACTGCTGGCAGCCGATAGTTGGGAGGAGGAATACGAGCTCGCCCTTGCCCTTTATGTGGAAACCGTCGGCGCTGAATATTTGAATGCGGAATTTGAAGAGGCAGAAAGACTTGCTGCGGTGGTTTTGGAACGGGCTCGGAGCGTATTAGATAAAGTAGGGATTTATGAGACTAAGATCCAGTCGTATAGATCTCAACTCGAATTTCAAAAAGCAATAGATACTGGTCTGGAAATTTTAGCAGAGCTAGGATTAGTTTTGCCCTCGCAACCAAGTCAAGAAGATATTGACCAAGAAAAACAAGCTATAGAAGCTTTTTTACAAGACAAAGAGATCGAGGATTTGGCCTTGTTGCCAGAAATGACCGATCCTGAGAAATTGGTAATTTTGAGAATCATAGTAAACATATTCAGTTCGACGTTCATCAGCAATCCTCCATTATGTGCGCTGCTGACACTGATTGTTGTTAATTTTTCTATCAAATATGGAAATTCCAAAATGGCTCTTGCTGGATATGCTTTTTACAGCACGACTTTAATATCAGAACAAAACATCCAAGAATCTTATAAATTCGGAAAATTGTCTTTGAATTTATTAGACATCCTTGATGCACGACAGCTAAAAGCTTTATTGTTACAAGCATTCCATACCTGTGTAAAACACTGGCGAGATCCAGTCAGAGAAACATTCGATGTTATAGAAGCTGTTGATGCTGGGATAGAAAATGGAGATTTAGAGTTTAGCGGTTACGCTGCCGGTGCCTATTGCCTTCATCATATTTATGCTGGAGAGAACTTGTCGAAGGTGGACAGGGAATGTACAAAATACATTAATTTAATACTTTTGAAGTACAAGCAAGAGTATGCAGCAGGTACTTTAACTTTAGTAAGACAGGTAGCGTTAAATTTGCTAGGTCAATCGGAGAATAAAGAGGAATTAAAAGGAGAAGCTTTTGATGAAACAGCTATTATTCATCTGTATTTGGAAATCAATAATTATACTGGCTTATGCTTTTTTTACAACTACAAATCCATGCTCTCATATCTCTTTAAAAACTTCGCGAGAGCGTTAGAAAATAGTAAGCTATGCAGCCAATACGAAAGCGGCGCTGTAGGCATGATGGCTATAGGGGTTAACAACTTTTACGATTCTCTAGCCCACCTAGCCCTCTACCCCCAAGTAAGCCCAGAGGAACAAAAACGATACCTCCAACAAGTAGCAGCCAATCAGAAAAAAATGAAATTCTGGGCAGAAAACGCCCCATCTAACTATCAAAATAAATACGACTTAATCGAAGCCGAACGCGCCAGGGTACTAGGTAACAGCAGAGATGCCCGAGAATACTACGATCGCGCCATAGAATCCGCCAAAAAAGAAGGCTTCCTCCACGAAGAAGGCATCGCCAACGAACGCGCCGCCGAATTTTACTTCGCCATAGGCAAAGAAGAAATAGCCCGCCTCTACCTCAGAAACGCCCACTACGCCTACCAACGTTGGGGCGCAGTCGCCAAAGTAGAAGACCTAGAAGCAGAATACCCCGAACTCGTCCGCAGCACAACCCCTGCAACCAAAGACGTCACCAGCACCGACTCCACCGGCACCAGCAGCGGGCAGATGCTAGACCTAAACGCCGTAATGAAAGCCTCCCTAGCCCTATCGGGAGAAATAGTCCTCGACAAACTCCTGGCCAAACTAATGAAAATAGCCATAGAAAACG